>CAMUVE010000008.1:0-45890 GCA_947163985.1 uncultured Prevotella sp. | reverse complement strand
ATGTAATACTCCAGATTTTCAGGACAAACTAATATGCAGCGAAGGTTGCAGCATACCTTCATGTCGCAACACGAAGGTTGAGGACGATAAAAGAGAAATTTGAGCCATAAAAAGAGAATTGTAGAACTCAAATAACTAATAAACATGCTTTTTGTTCCCAAGAAGGGAACATTTCAGGCCCAACATGGGAATATTAAACGAGCTATGAATAATTCAGGCTAGAGAATTTGTTGTGAAAGCGTAGGTTTTGCTGGATTAAGAGGTAGGTTTGTAGGAAAATTCTCTAGAGAATTTTCCTACGTCACAACACCCTTGCAACACCCTAACACCCTAGGGTGTTGCACTGCAAGCCTTTATTCATCGGGCATTGCACACCCTTACACCCTTTAAGGCAGAATTTCCAGTTAAACATACGAGAATTAAAAAGCGGAGCTTTAGGGCTCCGCTTATTCTTTACTTTACATATTCTGCGAAATCTGTCAGTCGCATGTCGCCTTTACGAGCGAGGGTGTCGTGGAGTGCGAATGCTGCAGGCAGGTTGTGACGTGTGTGTCCGCCAGTAGCTATCTTGAGGTAGTCCCAGAGAAGCTGTTTGTAGTCGGGATGTACACACTGCTCAATGATGTGGCGTGCACGCTCTGCGGGACTCTTTCCGCGGAGGTCGGCAACACCCTGCTCGGTAACGATGATGTTGACGTCGTGCTCCGAGTGGTCCTGGTGGCTTACGAAGGGAACGATACTTGAGATAAGACCGCCCTTGGCTGTTGAAGGACAGGTGAAGATAGAGAGGTATGCATTGCGCTCGAAGTCGCCAGAGCCGCCGATACCGTTCATCATCTTCACGCCACTGATATGCGTTGAATTTGCATTGCCGTAGATATCGACCTCGATTGCTGTATTGATAGCAATGACGCCCAGTCGGCGGATAATCTCGGGAGAGTTGGAAATCTCGCTCTGACGCAATGTCAGGTGGTTCTTGAAGTAGTCCATGTTGTCGTAAACCTGCATGAGACACTCGTTAGAAACGGTGAGTGAACATGCTGAAGCGTCCTTAACACGTCCGTTGAGCATCATGTCGATGACAGAGTTCTGGATAACCTCGGTATAGATATTGAAGTCGGGCACGTGCTTGTCCTGACCCAGGGCACCGAGGATGGCATTGGCTGTGCTGCCCACACCGCTCTGCAGAGGCAGGAACTCCTTGGGGATGCGTCCCTTGTGAAGCTCTTCAACGAGGAACTCTGCCGTGAGGAAACCAATCTTGTCGGTTACGGGGTCGTTGTCCTTGAAGGCACGAGCCTCATCGGGGATGTTACACTCTACGACACCCACGAGCTTATCCTTAGGAATGACGACGTAAGGAACACCTATGCGGTCGCCTACGTGCTCAATAGGAATAGCCTTGCGATAAGGCGGGTCAAGGGGCTCATAGACGTCGTGGATGAACTTGGCATTGGGGTTGTGGAAAGAGTTAAGCTCCAGGATGACGCGCTTTGCCAGACGTGCTGCTGTAGGAGCGATACCTCCTGCTGCTGTCAGGTAAACGTGGTATTCGTTGCCTGCATCCTCAATGTCGCACACCTCGAGGATAGCCCAATCTACATCGCCGTAGAATCCATAGCGCAGCTCCTGTGCCATGTGGCTCAGGTGAAGGTCGTTATATGGTATCTCGCCCATATTAACGTGCTTACGGAAGTCGGGGTTGGTAGTGTAGGGAGCACGGTACTTTATGGCTCCTGCCGCAGCAAGGTCGCCGTCGGTTGACTGACCCGTGGAGGCACCTGTAAAGATGCCCACCTTGAACTCGCGTCCTGCCTCGTGTTCTTTAACTGCTATCTTTGCTAACTCTTTTGTTACTGCCTTAGCGACGCCAGCGGGCGTGAAGCCGCTGAGTGCCAGGTTCTCGTTGTGCTTTATCATTGCAGCTGCCTCAGCTGCGGTAATAATTGGATACATCTAATTTATTTACGATTTTACTGTTTATTTTACTGAGAAGTCGAAGCCGAAGGGGTGTTCCTTGAAGGAGTCGCTGTTAAGACCGCCTTTGTAGAAGAACACATACTCGCCGGGCTCCAATCCCTTGGGGAAGGACACTTCGAAGGTGGAGTTGTTGATGTCGGTAATCTCGAAGTCGATGATGTTACGGTTTGAGGCGTTAGTACCCTCGAAACCTGCAATGCTGTACGACATGTTCTGTGGGAACAGACGACGACCGCCCTTACCCTTCTTGTTTGGCTGCTTGACGTCCATCTTGATACACTGGAACTCGTTTGGCGACTCAATTGATGCCATAACAATCTGGTACCAGTTGTCGGCAGTCTTCTCGAAGCTGCGTGTCTGCTCCTTGGGGAAGTAGAAGCGGAAGACGGGATAGCGTCCGTTCTCGCCCGTCATCTGTATCTTTGACGTTGTGCCTGGGAGCATGAGTTTCTGCACGTCCTTACCCGTTGACATCATAAGGATGGCGCCTGCTGTGGTAGCGGCAGCGACACCGTCGGAAACCTTACTGCCGGAAACAGCAGAGCCGACGAGCAGTGCACCAGCACCAGCGAGTGCGAGAGTTCCGAGATTCATGCTCTTTGACTCCTTCTCGAACTGAGTACGATAGACCTTCTTTGGTTTGCCGCCGTCAGAAGGGTTCCACCACATGATTCCCTCGTAGCCGAAGTCGGTCTTGGCAACCTTCTGAATATAAGTAGTGAGGTTCGCATCAGCACCAGCTGTCTTCAGCTGACGCATAAAGTCCAGACTATAGGTAATAGAGCGCTCAGTGCTGTTTTCAATTGCACCGATAATCTCTTCAGAAGAGAATCCCTCGGAAAGAAGCTGGAGAATAGTCTCGTTATTGATGGCGTCATTCTGTGCGTTGGCGCCAATGATATTTGCCATCAGAGCAAATACAAGCAGTAATTTTTTCATAATCGTTTTCTTGAAGTTATAACTTTTCGGGGGCAAAGGTAATACTTTTAATTCATAATGCATAATTCATAATGCATAATTTTTTGCTTTTTGCTTTTTTACTTTTTTTCTTTTTACTACCTTTGCACGCAATTATGGTACTAAATTATATTTGGATAGCTTTTTTCATCATAGCATTTGTCATTGCCTTGTTCCGTTTTATCGTTCTCGGAGACATGGAGGTGTTCCCTGCTATCATGAATTCCACCTTCGATTCGTCGAAGACCGCCTTTGAAATTTCGTTGGGACTGACGGGAGTCTTGTCCCTGTGGCTCGGCATCATGAAGATTGGCGAGAAGGGCGGCATTGTGAATGTGTTGGCGCGCGTGCTGACACCATTGTTCTCGAAACTATTCCCCGACATTCCCAAGGGGCATCCCGTGACGGGAAGTATCTTTATGAACATTGCTGCAAACATGTTAGGACTTGACAACGCTGCGACGCCACTTGGCCTAAAGGCTATGGAGCAGTTGCAGGAGTTGAACCCCAAGAAGGACACGGCGTCGAACCCGATGATTATGTTCCTTGTGCTGAACACGTCGGGACTGACGCTGATACCTGTAAGCATCATGGTATATAGGGCACAAATGGGTGCCGCGCAGCCCAGCGACATCTTCGTGCCTATACTGTTGGCGACCTTCTGTTCTACTATTGCCGGCATACTTGTCACCAGCCTTTACCAGCGCATAAACCTGTTCAACAGAACACTGCTGTTAGGACTTGGAGGAGCGTGTCTTGTGGTGGCGAGTGTGATATGGGGTTTCTCGCAGATGAGCAAGGAGTCTATGAACGCCGTAAGCACTGTAGGTGCCAACTTCCTGCTGATGGGAATAATAGTAAGCTTCATCGTCTCCGGCGTGCGCAAGAAGGTTAACGTCTATGACGCCTTCATAGAGGGTGCCAAGGGTGGTTTCGAGACCGCAGTACGCATAATACCATACCTCATAGCAATACTCGTGGGCATAGGAGTGTTCCGCGCTTCGGGAGCTATGGATGCACTCATCGACGGCATAGCGTGGAGCGTACAGGCGTTGGGAGGCGACACCGACTTCGTAGGGGCATTGCCAACAGCACTTATGAAGCCCCTCTCAGGAAGTGGTGCCCGCGGACTAATGGTTGACGCTATGACAACATACGGAGCCGACTCCTTCGTAGGACGACTGGCATGTGTGTTCCAGGGAAGTACAGACACTACGTTCTACATCCTCGCTGTGTATTTCGGTAGTGTGGGTGTTCGCTACACCCGTCATGCTGTGGCTTGCGGTCTGCTTGCCGACCTTGCAGGAATCATTGCTGCTATAGGTATCTGTTACTTGTTCTTCTAAGAATATGGCAAATCTGAAATCACTTGCTAAGGACACAGCAATATACGGAATGTCGAGCATCGTAGGCAGATTTCTGAACTACCTGCTCGTACCGCTCTACACGCACTACATGCCCAAAGACTCGGGCGACTACGGCATCAGCACCAATGTGTATGCCTACACGGCACTCATACTGGTGCTGCTCACCTTTGGTATGGAGACCACGCTGTTCCGCTTTGCCAACGATGAGAAGTATAAGTCGGACATTGTTTTCTCCACAGCATTCGCTACGGTGGGTTCACTAACAGCCGTCTTTCTGCTGCTGGTGTTCGGTTTCATAGACCCTATAAGCAGTGCGCTCGGCTATGCTGCCCATCCGGAATACCTGACGATGATGGCTACCGTCGTAGCACTTGACGCCATCCAGGCGTTGCCCTTCAGTTATCTGAGATACCAGAAGCGTGCTATACGCTTTGCGTCGCTGAAACTGCTGTACATCTTCCTCAACATCGGACTTAACCTGGTTTACTTCGTATGGTTGGGCAAGACATCGGTATTCTATGTGTTCTTCATCAACCTGCTGTGTACAAGTTTCATCACGCTGTTCTTTATTCCCGACCTACTACGCACCAGCTGGCATTTCGACGGTGCCCTGCTGAAGAAGATGTTCAGCTACTCGTGGCCAATACTCATACTGGGCATTGCAGGCATATTGAATCAGGTAGCCGACAAGATTATCTTCCCGTTGGTATATCCCGACAAGGTAGAAGCCAACGTGCAGCTTGGCGTCTATGGCAGTTGTGTAAAGATTGCTATGATTATGGCGCTGATAACCCAGGCATTCCGTTATGCCTACGAGCCTATAGTCTTTGCGAAGAACAAGGATGCCGACAAGACCGAGTACTACGCTGCCGCAATGAAGTACTTCCTCATCTTCACGCTGCTTGCCTTCCTGTGTGTTGTAGGATGGATGCCCCTTCTGCAATATATAATAGGTGAGGACTATCGTGAAGGACTGGGAGTAGTGCCTATCGTTATGGCTGCAGAGATTATGATGGGGGTTTATTTCAACCTGTCGTTCTGGTATAAACTTATCGACAAGACCATCTGGGGTGCTGTCTTCTCGACAATAGGCTGTGTCGTGCTGCTGTCAGTTAACATAGTCTTCGTACCCTTCTATGGCTACTGGGCATGCGCCTGGGGCGGTGTGGCAGGCTATGGCACGGCGATGGTGCTGAGCTATATCGTAGGACAGAAGAAGAATCCTATCCCCTACCCGATGAAGGATATTGCCATCTATGTCCTCATCACCGCATTCCTCACCGCTCTGATGTATTTGCACGAGGAACGATTCCAACTCGGAATGGCCTCATTGGCTTTCAATACGATGTGTATCGTTCTCTTCGTGGTTTTCATCATACGTCGCGACTTCCCGCTGAGTCATCTACCCGTCATTGGAAAATATTTCAGAAAAAACAAATAAAACAATTAAATATGAAAAAAGTCTTTTTATTACCAATTCTCTTTTTTACCCTCCTACCCGTACATGCCGACGAAGGTATGTGGACACTTTACAACCTGCCTCAGGCTGCCTATGAGCAGATGAAAGCGGAAGGTTTTCAGATGCCCTACGAAGACCTGTACCTCAGCGATAACGCCATAAAGAACTGCGTAGTTAACTTTTCAGGCTACTGCTCGGGAGTGGTGGTATCGCCAGACGGATTGGTGTTCACCAACCACCACTGTGGTTTCGAGGCTATAAGAAGTCATTCTACTGTGGAGCACGACTATATGCTCAATGGTTTCTATGCCAAGACGCTTGAAGAAGAGTTGCCTAACAAGGGTATGTTTGTCAGTTTCATGGTGAGTCAGGAGGACATAACAGAGAAGTTGCTTGCAGCAGGACTGGAGTATATGAGCAACGAGCGCAAAGAGCTGTATCTTGACTCTATAGAGACAGCAATGTCGAAGGAGGTGCTCGAGAAAGACTCCACGCTGACGTTAGAGATAAAACCTTTCTACGAGGGTAACAAGTACTACGCTACCACCTACCGCGTGTTCAAAGACCTACGACTGGTGTTCACCATACCGAAGTCAATGGGTAAGTTTGGTGGTGAAACAGACAACTGGATGTGGCCGCGACAGACATGCGACTTCTCAGTATTCCGCATCTATGCCGACCCAAAGACAAACGGTCCTGCAGCATACTCTGAGGACAACGTACCATACCACCCACAGTCGTGGGCAAAGGTGTCGATGGACGGATACCAGCCCGACGACTTCTCTATGACCATAGGCTATCCTGGTTCTACGGAGCGCTATCTCTCGTCGTTCGGTATCAAGGAGATGCGCGATGCCGAGAACACCACACGTGTGCAGGTTCGCGGACTGAAACAAGACATCATGAAGCGCCACATGGATGCCAGCGAGGCAGTACGTATAAAGTACGACTCAAAGTATGCCTCTTCTGCCAACTACTGGAAGAACTCTATCGGTATGAACAAGTGTATTGACTCTGTAGGTATTGTACAACTTAAAGAGGAACACGAGAAGCGCATAAAGAAATATATGGACGAGACGGGCTACTACAAGGATAAGCTGGACTTCCAGAAACTTGAGGAACTCTATGCAAAGCGCTTCGAGGACACACGTGCCTTCTACTACTTCTACGAGACCTTCGGAAGGACCAACGAACTGGTGTCGAGGTCTTTCAAGGCTAACACCGGCATGAAGTTAGAGGGCAACCCTAAAAAGCCCAAGAAACAGTACTTCGTATTCAAAGACAATAGCGACGAATGGGACGAGGCTCTCGACAAAGAGGTTCTTGCAGCACTGATGAAGAATTACCGCGAACACGTTAACGAGAAGTACCACCCGGACTTCTTCAAAACCGTTGACGAGAAGTTTAACGGCGACTTCACCGCTTACGTCAACGACCTCTACGCAAAGACAGACCTGCTTAAGAAAGACGAGAAGATTTATCCTGCCAGCAAGAAATACATGAAGGACCCAGCAGTACAGATGGGTATAGACCTGTTGGCTACGATGGGCGAGCTGACTGCTAATGTTGCTGAGGTCACCGACAGCATAGATACACAGGAGAAATACCTCTGTGCTGCCAAGATAAGAATGGAGCAGGACATGCCCCACTACTCTGACGCTAACTTTACTATGCGTCTGTCATACGGACAGGTGGGCGAATACCTTCTCAACGGACAGCCCTCAGGCTACTACACTACCGCTGAGAGCCTGGTGGAGAAGATGAAGATGGGCGACCGCATAGAAGACTATAAGGCAGAGCCTATCATGCAGGAGCTGCTGTCGAGCAAAGACTTCGGAAAGTATCTCGACAAGAAGACCGGAAAGATGCAGCTCTGTTTCCTCACCAACAACGACATCACCGGAGGTAATAGCGGCTCACCGATGTTCAACGGCAAGGGCGAACTCATAGGACTCGCCTTCGACGGCAACTGGGACAGCCTCTCGAGCGACATCTTCTTCGACAGTCGTCTGGCACGCTGTATCGGTGTAGATATCCGCTTCGTCATCTTTATGATGGATCGCTGGGGACACGCCGACCGATTAGTAGAAGAAATATTTAAATAATGAATATATCTATATTCTGTAGCGCCAATAACAACATAGACCCCGATTTCTTCGCCCTGACGAAGGAGTTGGGGACTTGGTTGGCGCAACACGGGCACACCATAGTCTTCGGCGGATGCAACTTAGGACTTATGGAGTGCATAGCTGAGGCGGCTCACAAGGCTGGCGGCAAGACCATAGGGGTTATACCCTCTATTATTGAAAAGAACGGAAAGAGGAGTAAATATGTCGATGAGGCAATACACTGTGAGAACCTCAGCGACCGCAAAGACCTGATGCTTAAGAACAGCGACGTCGTGATAGCTCTTCCCGGGGGCATAGGAACTCTCGACGAGGTGTTTACCGTTGCTGCGGCACACACCATAGGGTATCACAACAAGATTGTTATTCTTTACAACATAAAAGGATTCTGGGACTCGCTCATTGCAATGATGGACGACCTGAATGAGAAGGGTGTCATTCGCGGCGAATGGCACGAATACATCAAGACCGCTGACTCACTACAGGAGATAGACAGACTCGTTGCCCATATTGAAAAGTAAATCCAGGATGCTGAGATTCGGCAGAAAACCGTGACGCTGCTGAAACACCTGATAATATGGTTGAGGGTTGAAGGTTGATGGTTGAGGGTTGAAGGTTGAGGGTTGAAGTGGTTCCTCTACAAACTTCGGTTGGATATCAAGTAGTTCACACATCTTCTTCGTGATATCCATATTATAATCAAAAAGATATTCCCAACGATCGTCCTCAAAGAACGGACGGATATCGTCCTCGTAATATATGAAGAACGGACTGTCGCCATAGGCTGTCTGCAGGGCGTGCCAATGTTGTGTGCGCCAGTTGCCGTGTGAGGATATGCGGATTTGTGTTATGGGCGACTGGCGGGAGGAAGAGGACGGATGTTCTATGGGTACGGTGAGTTTCTGAACGCCATTGGGTGCCGCTATGAGACAGTGATTACGGACTGTCTGCTTCTGGTATGGTTCATTAGCATTGATATAAACACCTTCGGACCTATACAGCTGTTGATACCACTGTACAGGTCCGAAAAATGTTGTATGGAGTGTTGTCACCATCGTCTTACTTGATGTTGTCCACCCAGCGGAACAGACGATGCCAACGAATACCGCCGAAACCGCTGCGGTCGGGGTCTGACGACCACCAGATAAAGATAGGCTTTCCTACGATGTGGTCCTCTGGCACGAAGCCCCAATAGCGGGAGTCGGCAGAGTTATGACGGTTGTCGCCCATCATCCAGTAGTAGTCCATCTTAAAGGTGTACTTATTTGTCTGCTTGCCGTTGATAAATATCTTGCCGTCCTTCACCTCGAGGTCGTTGTTCTCGTAAACCTTGATAGGACGTTCGTAGATAGCAATATTATCGAGTGTCAGAGTGACGCTCTTACCTTTCTGGGGAATCCATACCGGTCCGTAGTTGTCGCGTGTCCAACCGAGATTACCGTTAAGAGGATATATGTCGCTCTTCGTTGCCTCAGTGTTCAACGTTATCGACTCCACAAGGTCCTTGCGTGCTTTGAGCTCTTTGACAGCACGTTTTGTGAGTGGCATAAAACCGTTCTGGTTAAGACTTACAAGGTCCTCCATAGATATTCCCAACTCCTTCATCAGCTCATCGGGGATGTTTGCCTTGAGCTTCACGATGTAGGTATATTGCACATTATCGGGCTCCTTGTTAGCCTTGCCGTCGAGATAAACGATGCGGTCCTTTATTTGGAGTGTCTGTCCGGGAAGTCCCACACAACGCTTCACGTAGTTCTCGCGACGGTCTGCAGGACGTGTCATCACCTCGCCGTAGATAGATTCGTTGTTCTTTATATACTGACGACCTGCATTATACAAGAACTGGTAGTAGTCCCAGCGTTGCTGACCGTTCAGCGAGTCAACGTCAGGTTTGTTCTCTATCAGCTGACTACCGAAGGAGTAGCACATCTGATAGTAGTCGGCAGCCTGATACTGTATGTTGCTTACGAGGGTGTCGCCAGCAGGATAGTTGAACACCACGATGTCGTTGAGTTCTACCTTACCCAGTCCTTTGACACGACGGTAGTCCCAGTGAGGCCACTCTATGTACGACTTACACTCAAAGACAGGCAGTGTGTGTTGCGTAAGAGGCATTGTCAGCGGAGTCTCGGGTATTCGAGGACCGTAAGACACTTTTGACACGAAGAGATAGTCGCCCGTGAGCAGTGATTTCTCCAACGAACTTGAGGGGATGACGTAGTTCTGGAAGAAGAAGAGGTTAATAAAATATACTGCTACGAGAGCGAAGACGAGGGCATCGACCCACGACATTATCCACTTTACTGGTCCTTCGGACTCCTTCCACCACTGCCAACGAATCTTCTTAGTGATGTAAACATCGAAGATAAACGGTACTACCAATAGTCCCCACCAGCTCTTTACCCAATAGAGAAAAGCTAAATAGAGTATTAGTGCTACTATAAATTTTACCCACTGCAGACGTGGGTTAGTTTCTTTCTTTTTTGTTTTCATTTGTCTTGAACTCCTTGAACTCCTTGAACTCCTTGTTTACTTGTCTCCCTGTCTCCTAAAATTTAAACATATCAGAGATGGTGAGCAATCCCTTATGCTCTTTGGTATATTCAGCAGCCAGCACCGCACCTAAGGCGAAACCCTTGCGCGAGTGAGCATCATGGGTGATGGTAATGAGGTCGGCATCGCTGTCGTAACGTATGGTGTGGATGCCCGGCACCTCACCGCGACGGATATGGTCTATGCGCAACATCTTCGGGTCGGTAGTATCTTCTGCCCATGCTTCTTTGCGCTCTACGTTCTCTACTATTTCTTCTGCCAGAGTGATAGCAGTACCGCTGGGGTGGTCGAGTTTATGAACGTGGTGCGTCTCTTCCACCTCCACATCATACTGCGGGAACTGGTTCATTATCTTTGCCAAATAGCGATTGACTGCAGAGAATATGGCAACACCGATAGAAAAGTTTGATGCCCAGAACAGCGTCTTGCCGTCGGCACAAGCTTTACGCACTTCGTCACCATGTTCCTTCATCCATCCTGTGGAACCACTGACCACCTTCACTCCTTTTGCCCACGCCTTGAGATAATTGCCGTAAGCTGCCTGAGGAGCAGTAAACTCTATGGCCACATCAGCGGATGCGAACTCCTTGCTATCAAAGTCTTCCTGGTTGTTTACGTCAATGATACTTACTATTTCGTGTCCTCTATCGAGAGCAATCTGCTCTATCATGTGACCCATCTTACCGTATCCAATAAGTGCTATCTTCATACCTATGATATTAAAACGGGGGCAAAGTTACAAAAAATTATGCATTATGAATTATAAATTATGAATTATTTTGTACCTTTGCCAAAACTATGGAACAACTACTTCATTACGTATGGCGTCATAAGATGTTTCCCCTACAGGAAATGCACACCACCGACGGCAAGTTGGTGGAGGTGATTGACCCTGGTCTGCACAACCGCAATGCGGGACCAGACTTCTTCAACGCTAAGGTGAAGATTGACGGTACACTGTGGGTGGGAAACGTGGAGATTCACGATCGTTCCCACGACTGGTATGTACACGGACACGACCACGACTCGGCATACAATAATGTAGTACTCCATGTGGCTGGAGTTGTTGACGACAACGTCATCACCTCCGACGGGAAATTCCTTCCACAACTGCAACTGGACGTCCCTAAGGAGATTAACGACCACTATAAGGAACTCCTTGAAACAGACCAGTATCCTCCGTGCTACAAGATTATCCCCGACCTTACGAAACTTACTATCCACTCGTGGATGTCGGCATTACAGACAGAACGCCTGGAGCAGAAGACAGAGGCTATAAAGGCACGCGTAGATCGTAACAACGGCTCGTGGGAAGATGGTTATTTCACCACACTCGCACGCAACTACGGCTTCGGCATAAACGGTGACGCCTTCGAGATGTGGGCAAACACGCTGCCGCTAAAGGCTGTTGACCACCATCGTGACGACGTCTTCCAGATAGAGGCTATATTTATGGGACAGGCAGGACTGCTGGAACTGAACACTATACCGTCGCAGTACCAGAGGGATGCCCTTAACGAGGGTTACTTTGCTAAACTGCGCAACGAATACCAGTATCTTGCACATAAGTTCTCCATGAAACCTATGGATGCTACTATGTGGCGATTCCTGAGACTGCGTCCGCAGAATTTCCCTCATATTCGTATATCGCAGTTAGCAAACCTGTATTACAGCCGACGCGCAGGACTAAGCAGTCTTGTAGAGTGTACCACAATAGAACAACTCAAGGCGGTGCTTGCCACATCGGTAACACCTTACTGGGAAACTCACTATACCTTCGGCTCCACAAGTTGCAGGAACGACAAAAATCTGTCACCAGCATCACTAAACCTACTGATGATAAATACCGCTATTCCTATGCTCTTCGCATACGGAAAACATAAGTCTGACGAGGCTCTCTGCGACCGTGCCTTCGACCTGTTGGAGCAGCTCAAAGCAGAGAACAACCACATAACCCGATTGTGGCAACAATGTGGACTGACAGCACAGAACGCTGGCGACAGTCAGGCATTGATACAACTGAAAAAGGAATACTGCGACAAGAAGGACTGTCTGAGATGTCGCATTGGATTTGAATATTTAAAACGCCCATAAAAATGAAATACTGCTACGAAACCCGAATGGAAGTGCGCGACTACGAGTGCGACATTGAAGGCATCGTCAACAATGCCAACTACCTGCATTATATGGAGCACACGCGCCACCTGTTCCTTAAAGAATGCGGGCTGAGTTTCGCCGAGATGCACGAAAAAGGTGTCGATGCCGTTGTGGCACGTATGAACCTTCAGTTTAAGACTCCTCTGCGCTGCGACGACGAGTTTATCTCGCGACTGGCTCTCAAGAAGGAGGGCATACGGTATGTTTTCTATCAGGACATATATCGCGCCAGCGACGAACAACTGTGTTTCAAGGGTGTAGCCGAACTGGTATGTCTCGTCAACGGACGTCTGGCGAACAGTCCTGACTACGACAAGGCTTTCGAGAAGTGGGTAACGAAAGAATGATGAACGACGAAGAGATATTCTATAGCATTGCGCTGACACGCATGACAGGCTTTAACTTGCCTGTAGCTCTGCAGCTGTACCACACATTGGGGAGCAGCAAGGAGGTTTATGAGCACCGAGATAATATCGGTGATGTAATGCCTGACAGCTCCCAGCATCTTCGTGAGACAATACGTAACTGGGACGAGGCACTGAAACGGGCGGCAGTAGAGATGGAGTTTATTAAGAAGGGCAACATCAAAGCAATCACCATTCAGGATGCCGACTACCCAGAACGACTTCGAGAATGTCCTGATGCACCTATCATACTGTACTACAAAGGTACTGCTGACCTGAATCAGCAACACGTTATAGACATAGTAGGAACACGACGCTGCACGGCTTACGGACAAGACCTCATACGTCGGTTTATCAGCGACTTGCGCACTATGTGTCCTAATATACTCATCGTCAGCGGACTGGCATACGGCATAGACATCTGCGCACATAACAATGCTTTGGAATATGGTTACGAGACGGTGGGAGTACTTGCTCACGGACTCGACCAGATATACCCTCCACGACATCGCAGTACGGCAGTAGAAATGGTGAAACGCGGTGGACTGTTAACAGAGTATATGAGTCAGACTGAGGCGCTGCCAAATAATTTCCGACAGCGTAACCGCATCGTGGCAGGCATCAGCGACGCAACGATACTTGTGGAGAGTGCCTACAAAGGCGGCGGACTGATTACCTGCCGAATAGCACAGGAGTACGGACGCGACGTCTTCGCATTCCCAGGACGTATTGGCGACCAATTCTCAGAAGGGTGCAATAATATGATTCGTAACAACACGGCGGCACTCATAACGTCGGCAGCCGACTTCGTGGAAAGCATGGGATGGCAGACCGACAGCATACTACGAAAAGCGCAACAGCAGGGTATAGAACGACAGATGTTTCCTGACCTTACCGACGAAGAACAGAGCGTCGTAAATACTCTCGCAGAGACCAACGACCTGCAGATAAATATGATGACCGTAAAGACAAACATACCCATAGGCAGACTCACAGCCATACTCTTCTCGTTGGAGATGAAAGGTGTGGTAAAGACTCTCGCCGGCGGCACCTATCACCTAATTATGTAACCTCTCAAACTCTCAAGATATATGAAAATAGGCTCCATAGAATTCGGACCTCAACCGGTGTTCCTCGCACCAATGGAAGACGTTACAGACATTGGTTTCCGTATGCTCTGTAAGCGTTTCGGTGCCTCTATGGTATATACCGAATTTGTATCCGCGGAAGCCTTAGTACGCTCCGTCAACAGCACGGTGAAGAAACTCACCATAGCCGACGAGGAACGTCCTGTGGGCATACAAATATACGGACGCGACGTACCACAGATGGTGGAAGCGGCACGCATAGTGGAGAGCGAGGCGCATCCAGACGTCATAGACCTTAACTTCGGCTGTCCCGTGAAGAAGGTAGCAGGCAAAGGTGCTGGAGCAGGAATGTTACAAAACATACCGCTGCTTCTGGACATTACCCGCGAAGTGGTAAAGGCGGTAAACACCCCCGTAACGGTGAAGACCCGTCTTGGGTGGAACCAACAACAACTCGTTATCACCACTCTTGCGGAACAACTGCAGGACTGCGGTATCAAAGCACTCACCATACACGGACGCACACGTGCCCAGATGTACACAGGAGAAGCTGACTGGACTCTCATAGGAGAGGTAAAACGCAACCCGCGAATAACGATACCTATAATAGGTAATGGAGATATTACTACTCCAGAAGAGACCAAAATGGCGTTTGAACGATATGGTGTCGATGCTGTGATGATTGGACGTGCCACCTTCGGACGTCCCTGGATATTCAAGGAGATTCGTGACTATCTCACCCCTCACGCCTCGAACCTCGCACCCTGCCCCTTAACCCTTGACCAGAAAATAGACATCCTCAAAGAGCAGCTCTTTATAAACATAGAGCATATTGACGAGTATAGAGGTATTCTACACACCCGTCGTCACCTCGCAAACAGTCCTATCTTCAAGGGCATACCAAACTTCCGACAGACGCGCATTGCTATGCTTCGTGCTGAAACGGCAGAAGAACTTATCGGCATCCTCGAGGAATGCCGCAAATTGCTTAAAACCCAAATAACCATATAAAACAATGAGTAAATTAATTATTAATTCTTACGACGAATTCGCATCACATCTTGGTGAAGAACTCGGACACTCCGACTGGCTTCAAGTGGACCAGGAACGTATTAATCTTTTTGCTGACGCAACACTCGATCATCAATGGATTCATGTTGACGTAGAGCGTGCCAAGCGAGAAAGTCAGTACCAGAGCACCATTGCTCACGGATACCTCACACTATCGTTACTCCCTTATATGTGGGACCAGATTATTGAGGTTAACAATATCAAGATGCTCGTAAACTATGGTATGGACAAGATGCGCTTCGGACAGCCCGTAATCACAGGCAGTCGCATACGTCTTGTCACCAAGCTCCACAACATCCAGAATCTTCGTGGAATATGCAAGGCTGAGATAGAATTCCATATTGAGATTGAAGGACAGCGCAAGCCCGCTCTCGAAGGTATTGCATCGTTCTTATATTATTTTAATTAAAATGATTTTTCAACGTGTCCAACTATTGTTAGGCGAAGAACACCTACAATGCCTCAACACCATCAACGTCATTATCTTTGGCGTTGGCGGTGTGGGCTCGTGGTGTGCAGAGGCACTTGTGCGTACAGGCATCACCCACCTCACTATTGTAGATATGGATATTGTGGCGGAATCAAATGTTAACCGTCAGTTAATGGCAACAACGAAGACTGTAGGAGAGGTGAAGGTGAAAGCCTTAAAACAAAGACTACAGGAGATAAATCCTGATGCCGATATTACAGATATTGAAGCACGCTTTTGCGAAGATACTGCCAAAGATTTCCGTCTCGAGGACTACGATGTCATCGTTGATGCTATAGACTCTCTTGACGACAAGCGACTACTTATAGAGTATGCCTGCAATACCAGCGCGCGCTTCTACTCCTCTATGGGTGCTGCCCTAAAGGTGGACCCCACCATGATTCGTGTTGCCGAGTTCTGGAAGGTAAAGGGCTGTCCTCTTGCCCGTGCCCTCCGTCAGCGTTTCAAGAAACTCGGTCATCGTCCTGCACGCAAGTTCCTTTGCGTGTATAGCGAGGAGCATCGTGATGCCACCAACGGCAAAGGGTCGATAGTGCAAATCACTGGTATCTTCGGTTTCACCCTTGCCGGACTGATTATCAACGAAACAAAATAAGACTGGTTCCGTTTAATTTTTCTTCTTTACACGCTTTGACATTCCTATTGAGCGTGTAGGACACACCAATCTACACAGATGGCAACCAACACACTTTGAGCCATTAAGCTTGGGTTGACGTGTTTTAAAATCAAACTCTATTGCCTGATGACCTCCGTCCATACACGAGATGTAGCAGCGTCCACAGCCGATACAGGTATCGTGGTTGAACTTGGGATAAACAATAGTTTCGCGATCAAGATCATGTGGCTGTACGATGGATGAGAGTTTCTCGCCCACGAGACTCTCTATACTCTCTACTCCTCGCTCTGCCATATAGTTCAGTGTACCAAGAAGAAGGTCATCAATGATACGATAACCATACTCCATTACTGCTGTACATACCTGTACGTTACGACAACCCATCTGGATAAAGTCCATAGCATCGCGCCAGGTTGTTATACCGCCTATTCCGCTGAACTCTACACGTCTCCACTGCGAACCACCGAGGATGCTGTCTGATGCCATCTCGTGAATATATCGCAGAGCGATAGGCTTTACGGCACGACCCGAATAGCCTGAGACGGTAAACTTATCGTTTACGGTAGCATTGGGCGACATAGTGATACTCTTTATGGTGTTGATAGCAGAGATGGCATCGGCACCTGCGAGGTAGGCAGACATTCCCGGCTGTCGCATATGGGTGATGTTTGGTGTCATCTTGGGAATAACGGGGATGTTTACTGCCTGCTTTACATAAGTAGTATATATAGCTATGAGTTCAGAATTCTGTCCTATATCACTACCCAAGCCAGCCACACGCATCTGTGGACAAGAGAAGTTCAGTTCGACAGCATCACAGCCAGCGTCCTCAGCCATTCGTGCCAGTTCTGCCCACTCTTCTTCATATTGTCCCATGATGGAAGCTATGACCATTTTTGTGGGATAGTCCTTTTTCAGCTGACGTAGAATCTCAAAGTCTTTCTCATAGGGATTCTCACTAAGTTGTTCCATATTACGGAAACCGGCAAAAGGACTTCTGGCACTCTTTTCGCCATAGGAAGAAGAGAGAGGAGATGCCGCATCAAAGCGCGGTGACACCTCACGGATTTCCTGCTTGCAGATAGTCTTATAGAATACTCCTGCCCAGCCTGCATCGAATGCGCGTGATATCATGTCGTAGTTGGTGCATACGGCAGAAGAGGCGAGAAAGAATGGATTCTCGCAGGAGAAACCGCAGAATTTTATTGCTAAAGAGTTGGTATCAGGTATTGGATGAGGGGTAACAGGTGATAGCTGTGAAAGTATTTCGCGAATTCTTATTGGGCGGTCATAGTGAATACAAGCCTCTTCGGCACGTTGTAGTTCTTCGTCATTACACTTTGCAACCCACTGTTCTGCCAATGCTTCGTTGTCAAAGAGAATAGCACGGATAGCACGAGCGGGATCGCCATTAGTACAAGCTTTGGTGCAGGGGGCGTCGGCACATAGCAGACAGCGAGCTGCTTCTTCGTGAATGTGGATCATAGCTTTTAGGTATTAGGTAATTGGTTAAGGGTGATAGGTTATAGCGGTTAGTGCTATTTTATATACTGCATTATGATATCGGCAAGTTCTTCCTCTGTCTTGCCATCGACACGCAGCACAAGATCATAGTTGCGAGTATCGTAGCGTGAGGTACCTGTGTACTTGTTAACATAGTTCTCACGCATCTTGTCAACATGCTCTATTATATCACGTGCCTTCTCAGGGGTGATATTCCGCTTGCTTGCCAAACGAGCCACACGGCTCTCCATAGAGGCTTGGATGAGTATGCTGAGATGGTTTGGATGCTCACGGAAAACATAGAAACCACAACGTCCTGCAATAACACACGACTCATCAGCAGCTATACCACGCAACACTTCCTGTTCAGTAGCAAATATTTCGTCGGTAGATAGAGCGTCAGGTAGTTTCTCTGCGTCAATTTGGTAATTGCTGTACTGCTTAGCATTCAGCTCTGCACCGATATTCATTGCTCGTTTGAAGTCTGCCCACCACGAATGGCTACGTCCTTTCATACGCTCTATCTCGTCGGGGGTAAGACCATACTTTTCCTCTAAGGCATTGATAAGTGCTTTGTCGTAGAACGGCACGCCAAGTCGTTCGGCAATAAGACGTCCTATTGTGCGACCTCCGCTTCCGAGTTCACGGTTTAGGGTAATGACGAATTTTTCGTTTTTATTCATTGTTTCAGTTGTTTTACAGGGAAGGTGAAATAAGTGTCAGGGAAGGGTTCGTTTTTCAGGGTGAAGTGCCACCATTCTGTAGGGAATGGATTAAATCCGTGAGCTAACATAGCACGACGGAGAATCATACGATTTTCGAACTGCTCCTTGGTGATGCTACGTCCCTTAGGTGACTTTGAGTTGTCACCGGTATATTCTCCCGTTTCAGGATTTCCACAAAAGTCTGGGTGACTCTCTGGACCAAACCAGTCGAAGGTACCACCCATATCGACCTCCTTCTCGGTATTCATGTCAAAGAGTGTCATGTCGATAGTACTTCCGCGGGTGTGTCCGCTCCTCTCGCAGATATATTCCTGAGGGAATAATACCTTCTTTTCAAGGTCGGGATAGAAGTACTGTTTCATCTCTGTGGCATTAAAATCCTTTGCCCAGCGCATAAAGTGATCAACAGCCTTCTGAGGGCGATAAGCATCGTAAATCTTAAGTCGGTAACCTTTGGTACGCATTTCGTCACTAACCTCTTTGAGTGCCTTTGCTGCCTCTTTGGTGAGCAATGCTGTAGGTTCTTCATAACCATCGATACGAGCACCAACGAAGTTATATGTTCCGAAGTAGCGTATCTCTAAGATAACATCTGGAACTACATCTGTAATAGTCACAAAGTTACTCTCGGGTGATGGCTGCTGGTCGTTGGTACATGCACAACAAATGACGAGAATCAGTTGTAATAATAAAAGATTTACTTTTTTCATATCGAATGGTGTTGAGTTACCTTATCTCAAAAAAGTTGTAAAACCCAGTCATCAAGAACACACTCTTTATTTCTTCGTTGATGTGTTCAATAATCATCTTGCCACCTTTTTCGGAAGATTCCTTGCGAATGGTTAACAGCAGTCGTAAACCAGAACTACTGATATACGACAGGTCTTTGCAATCAAGAATTATCTCTTTGTCGGCATTCTCCAACAGAGGAACAATCTCACTTCGTGCTTCTACTGATGTGGGAGTATCTAAACGGCCACTTACTGTGGCATACATACCGCCGTCTCTTTCTTTTATATCAAATATCATATCTATATTTTTATTTAAACTTCTTTCTTAATGTGAGGATATTCCTGCCCTCTACGCGTTCGTAGGTCACGGTGTCCATAATCTGTCTTACCAGGAATATACCAAGACCACCGATAGGACGTTTTTCCGCTGGCAGATTGATGTCAACATTCTTCTGTTTCGTGGGGTCAAATGGTTTTCCTGCATCGCTGATGACAAACTGCATGAAGTCGCCATCAACAGTAGATACTATATTCACAGTACCTGAAGTACCTTTAGGATAAGCATATTCCATAACGTTGACCACAGACTCTTCAAGAGCAAGGTCAAGACTGGACATCAGCGTTGCGTCAAGTTCTACCTTATCAGCAAATTCAACGAGGAACTCGTGGAGCCTGGGAATAGCCGATATGTCGTTGACAAGGGTTAGTGAATGGTGGAAATCAACCTTCTTTGGATTATACAGTATCGCCATCATTGTGAGGTCATCACTTTGCTCAGCCTCACCTACAAATTTACGCACCTCATCCGTCATCTTGTCAATGAGCATATGTGGAGTCATAACTCTTTCGGTACATGCTGCTTTTGCTATCCTTACAATTCTTTCTTCACCGAACTGTTCATGAACAACATTCTCTGCCTCCGTCAGTCCATCGGTGAAAATAAAGATAGTTGTCTCGCTGTCTATGGTTGTCTCCTGACGAGTGAAGTCCCATCCATACATAATACCAGCGGGGAGGTTGCTATCGACAGGCAACATTCCCACACGACGACCATTCTTCGAGATAAGCATAGGAGCATCGTGACCAGCATTACAATATGTCATAAAGCCTGTTTTCAGGTCAATAACACCGACGAAGAGTGTCACGAACATATTCATCTCGTTATCTTCTGCGATGGTGTTGCTGAGCTGTCTTACTATTTGTTCTGGCTCAGAAACATGTGCAGAGATAGTGCGGAAAAGGGCACGTGTTACGGCCATCACCAATGATGCAGGCACACCCTTACCGCTAACATCGCCCACACAGTAGAAAAGTTTCTCGTCACGGATGTAAAAGTCATACAGGTCACCACCCACCGCCTTTGCGGGAGTTAGTTGTCCATAGATTGTTATCTCATCACGATCAGGATAAGGCGGGAAGGTTTTGGGCAACATTGACTTCTGTATTTCACTGGCAATGCGTAACTCGCTACCTATTCTTTCCTTCTCTGTATTTATCTCCTGCAAGTGCTTAGCGCTTCGTGCTGCACGCCATATTATGAAGCCCATAAGAGCCAAACCCACGAGCATCAGAATAAAAAGACTCAGAGCGACGCGTATAAGACTGGAATAAAGTTCTTTTTCAGGATATACTACAGCCATTGACCATCCTGTTTCTTTGTCCATTTGGGCATAGAATACAAGGTCTGTCTCACCTTGTGCATTACGTATTTCGGCATTTCCACTCTTTCCAGCAAGCATTTCGCGGTTAACACGTGTTGCAACAGTATCATCAAGGTCTGATGTTACTTGTGCTATATTCTTGCGCATAACAAAATTATCTACTGGACAGACAATTATCCGTCCAACACGAGACAGCAAAATGTTATACGATGAAGGATATACATGATGAGAATTGACAAGTTTGGAGAGCCATTCAAGCGACACGTCAGCGGTAAAGATAGCTATGCACCTTCCTGCCGCATTGTGAATAGGCAGACTATAGGTGGACATAAGCATCTCACCACCACCTTCGTCGTAATAGGGCTCACTCCAATGACCGCGTCCTGACTTCATCGGTACCGTGTACCACTCCATATTGTGATAGTCGTACGTGTCGGTACCGAGTTGTTTACTCAGAATAGAACTTCCATGCTTATAGCTATATGGAGAGAACTGACGACCTTTTTGTTTATAGTAATAAGGCTCAAAGGCAATGGCGCTACCGACGATATATTCATTGTCAGCCAACAACTTGCGTGTTATCACCACCATAGAGTCTGGCTGAGAAAGTCGCTGTTCTACCGCCCAAGCCATATTATCGACGGCCACCTCAACGACATTCATCACGTTGCGTATCTCAAGACTCTTTGACTTAAGTTCTGCCTGGGCACTACTCTCAACACTCTCACTAATACCTTTCTGGGCAAAATAATACTGCACACCACTGGTTATCTCTACCAGTATTGCTGCCGTCACAATGATAGCGAAACTCGTTCTTGAGCGTAGTGACTGAGGGACTGCTTTCTTTACGATACTCTTCATGCTTTGGTACCAAATACTTTATCAACTAACATACGAAATTCCTTGTACGCCCCCGTTTCGGAGAGATCGCTCAAGGCATCTGCCAACGCACTATAGCGCCATGCGTGGCTTTCATAATCTTTCATCGTGAAACGATTCCACAACTCATCACCGAGTACGGCATAGTCTTGAGCTATGGTTCGCATATTCGAGAGTTTGTCACCAAGGGCGACAATCTTCATGTCGCGACTGGCGTTCTTCAACCTGTCAAGGGCTATCTGCTTGCGTTGTCTCCATGACTCAACCTTAGGGGCGTCAATCTTAACATCGCTCTCAGCATCAACCAAACGGGCTACACGTTCACCAAACTCCTTGCGGAGCTCATCAACGGTAGCAGGAGTATCCTCAACAACATCGTGCAGAACAGCTGCTGCCAAGAGTTCTTGGTCGTTGGTCATAGTAGCTACAATGCTTACCGCCTCCAAAGGATGAACTATATAAGGAAAGCCCTTACCACTGCGCTCCACACCCTGATGAGCATGGACGGCATAGATGATAGCACGGTCGAGCAACGATGTGTCAATTTTCCGTTTCATGTGGCAAAAGTACAAAATAAATTTGATTTCATAATGCATAATTCATAATAATTTTGTACTTTTGCATTATGGAAGATACTTTTGACATAAGACAAGAGACTCTTTCCTCGAAGGAAAAAGACTTTGAGAATGCTCTGCGACCACTAAGATTCGACGACTTCAGTGGACAGAAAAAAGTGGTAGAGAACCTCGAGGTCTTCGTGGAGGCAGCGAAATATCGCGGTGAACCTCTCGACCACACGTTGCTACATGGTCCTCCAGGATTGGGAAAGACTACACTATCGAATATCATAGCCAATGAACTCGGTGTTGGTTTCAAACTTACCAGCGGTCCTGTGCTTGACAAGCCAGGAGACTTAGCAGGAATACTGACATCACTGGAACCTAACGACGTGCTATTCATTGATGAGATACACCGACTGTCGCCAGTTGTGGAGGAATACCTGTACTCCGCAATGGAGGACTATCGCATAGACATTATGATAGACAAAGGTCCTTCAGCGCGTTCCATACAGATAGATCTAAACCCGTTTACCCTCGTTGGTGCTACAACGCGTAGCGGACTTCTTACTGCTCCTCTGCGTGCACGCTTTGGCATTAACATGCACCTGGAGTACTACGAGCCTGACACGCTGAAAAAAATCATCAAGCGCTCAGCAAGTATTCTGCAAGTACCCATAGACGACGATGCTGCCGTAGAGATTGCTCGTCGTTCACGAGGAACGCCCCGTATTGCTAATGCCCTGCTACGTCGTGTACGCGACTTCGCACAGGTGAAGGGCACAGGACGCATAGACACGAAGATAGCACGTATGGCATTGACGGCACTTAACATAGACCAGTACGGTCTTGACGAGATTGATAATAAGATTCTGCTCACCATCATTGACAAGTTCAAGGGCGGTCCAGTGGGTATCTCGACTATTGCTACCGCCATAGGCGAAGATGCCGGAACGGTGGAGGAAGTTTACGAACCTTTCCTCATCATGGAGGGATTCATAAAACGTACTCCACGCGGACGAATGGTAACAGAACTCGCTTATCAGCATTTCGGTAGGAATCCGTATCAGGGAAACATCATGTCACCAAACCTCTTTGATCAATAAATCAATAACATCACCCATGAAAATAGGAATATTCGTAGGTAGTTTCGATCCGTACACCATAGGTCATCACTCAATAGTTAAACGTGCTCTACCACTCTTCGACCGCATCGTTATAGGTGTCGGCGTCAATGAGCGTAAGAAGTATATGCAGAGTGCCGAGGTAAGACTACAGAAGATTAAAGATGTATATATTAACGAACCGAAGGTGGCGGTAAAGACATACAGCGATCTCACCATAGACTTTGCTCATCGTGAGATGGCAGACTATATCATCAAGGGTGTACGCTCGGTGAAGGACTTTGAATATGAGCGTGAGCAGGCCGACATAAATCGTAAGATAGGAGGTGTTGAGACCATACTACTCTATGCCGAGCCACAATACGAAAGCATCAGCAGTTCACTGGTTAGAGAACTAATACACTTCGGTAAGGACGTAAAACATTTTCTGCCATGATAACATACAACAGCGAAGGAGTACAACTGCCCAAGATACGTAAACGCGACACTACAGCATGGATTCGTCGCGTGGCTGCAACATACGGAAAGAAAGTAGGTGAAGTGGGGTATATGTTCGTTGACGACGAGAAAATCCTCGAGGTGAACCGTGAATACCTCGGACATGACTACTACACCGACATCATAACTTTCGATTACTGCGAGGGGAACACCCTGAATGGTGACCTCGTAATATCTCTCGACACCATAAAAACTAACGCGGAGAAATTCCACAAGAAGTATGATGAGGAACTACACCGCGTCATTATTCATGGTATCCTCCACCTCTGCGGCATCAACGACAAAGGTCCTGGTGAGCGCGAGATAATGGAGGCCGCCGAAAACAAAGCGCTGGCGCTACTGAAGGAGTAGCAGGGCGCGCTTTACAATATCACTCGACTCATTAAATATCCTGAAGTACTCGTTCATATCCCACAGGTCGCGGGCGACGATAGCTTTCAACTGTATGCGCAGATATGGTATCGTGCTCTGTAACTCGGCATCGTCCTTTGGCTTCACTTTCTTCTTTTCTCCTTCACTGATGATGGTATCAATAAGCGACTGGGGAACTTCGTACCGTTGTCTGAAATCGTCGAAGGTGGGATAATCCTTCTTCAGTTCCTTACGATGATCATCAATGTAGTGCAGGACGGAGTTTATCACTACGCTCTTTACCGCCAGTTGACGGTGATAACGGGTGTAGCGCGTAGTGTCAAGGGGCACGAACTCGTCGGGCATGATACCTCCACCGCCATATACCACACGATGCTTGCGCAGGGTTTCGTAGCGCAGGGAGTCGTCGAAATGAATACTGTCGCGACAGGTCAGCTCACCGTGTTTCAGTCGGTTCTCAAAATCTTGCTCGTACTCCTTCAACTGTCCCTTCTTATATGGTTTCTGTATGCATCGTCCGCTGGGTGTATAGTAGTGAGCTACAGTGAGTCGTATCATAGAGCCATCGGGGAGGTCGATAGGACGCTGAACAAGTCCTTTGCCGAAGGTACGACGTCCCACAATTACTCCTCTATCATGATCTTGAATTGCGCCTGATACTATCTCTGCGGCAGAAGCAGTATATTCGTTAACGAGGACAAAGACACGTCCCTGACGAAACTTACCATTACCCATAGCGTCATAATCCATTCTTGGTTGTGTGCGTCCTTCGGTATATACTATGAGGTCCTTACGCTCAAGGAACTCGTTAGCAACCATAACGGCAGCCTGGAGATACCCTCCTCCATTGTCCTGAAGGTCAAGGATAAGATCTACCATTCCTTTGTCGTAGAGTTTTGAAAGAGCCTCCATAAACTCCTTATATGTGGTGGCTCCGAAATTACCTATGCGGATATATCCTATTGCAGGACGTATCATATACACTGCATCAACACTCTTAACAGGAATCTTGTCGCGTACTACGGTGAATGAAAGCATCTCACTTACACCACGACGAACGATGCCAAGACGTACTTTAGTGCCCTTAGGACCACGCAGACGACGCATGATATCCTCGCGGGGCATCTTTACTCCTGCTATGATAGAGTCGTTGACTTTTACTATTCGGTCGCCGGCAAGTATTCCGACCTTCTCGGAAGGACCTTTCAGCGTCGGTTGTATGACGAGCAGTGTATCATCAACCATATTGAATTGCACTCCGATACCCTCAAAATTTCCCTGTAAGGGCTCGTTCATCGCCTTCACTTCCTTTGGTGTGGAATAGGAAGAGTGAGGATCAAGTTTCTCAAGCATACCACGAATAGCATCCTCGACGAGTTTCTTCTCGTCAACACTATCCACGTATAAGTTGTTTATCGCCATCTCAGCAATCTGCAACTTACGCATTGGTGAATCACTACCAAAGTTTATTCGCATCTGGGCAGAGACACTTTGAGCGTACAGCGACAAAATCGCTGCGTACAGGACAATTCTAAACAATTTATTCATACTGGTCTTCCTCTGGTCGGTCTTCTTCAATGACTAGGTTATCAATGATAAAATTCTGACGCTCCATAGTGTTCTTACCCATATAGTACTCCAGGAGTTTCTGCACCTGGTCGGTCTTGTGGAGCGTTACCTGCTCAAGACGCATATCGGGACCTATAAAGGCAGCGAACTCATCGGGCGATATCTCTCCAAGACCTTTAAAGCGTGTTATCTCTGGGTCTGGACCGAGTTCTTCTATTGCCTGCTGACGTTCTTCCTCGCTATAGCAGTAGCGTATTATGAAGTCGCCCTTTTCCTCAAGGACTTTCTTGTTCTTAATCTTTGAGCGTTTGTTGCGGACGCGGAAGAGAGGCGTTTGTAGTACATATACATGACCTTTTTTTATCAGGTCTGGGAAGAACTGCAGGAAGAAAGTGATGATGAGCAGACGGATATGCATACCATCGACATCAGCATCGGTAGCGACAATAACCTTGTTGTAACGCAGAGAATCAAGTCCGTCCTCTATGTCGAGTGCTGCCTGAAGGAGATTGAACTCCTCGTTCTCATAGACCACCTTCTTTGTCTTGTCGAAGGTATTAAGGGGTTTTCCACGCAACGAGAACACTGCCTGAGTATTCACGTCACGACTCTTTGTGATACTTCCGCTTGCAGAGTCACCCTCGGTAATGAATATCGACGACTCTTCCTTGCGGTTGTTCTTAACATCAGAGAAGTGAATGCGACAGTCGCGCAGTTTGCGATTATGGAGGTTTGCCTTCTTGGCTCTCTCGCGTGCCAGCTTGGTGATGCCAGCCATAGCCTTGCGCTCTTTCTCGCTCTCTTTGACCTTGTTCTCTATAACCTCGGCAATATCGCTGTGAATATGCAAATAGTTGTCAACCTGTTGTTTTATGAAGTCACCAACATATTTGTTTATACTCTCGCCATCTGGTGCCATGTGTGTAGAACCAAGCTTTATCTTCGTCTGACTCTCGAAGACCGGTTCCTCGACGTTGATGGCTATGGCAGCAACGATACCATTACGGATATCGCCATACTCATATTTTCCGAAGAACTCCTTTATGGTGCGTGCTATGTGCTCCTTAAAAGCGCTCTGATGGGTACCTCCCTGTGTAGTGTGCTGACCATTTACAAAGGAGTGATACTCCTCACCATACTGGTTGGTATGTGTGAAGGCAATTTCTATGTCTTCACCTTTAAGATGAACGATAGGATACATACAATCTGCCGTCATTGTGTCGTTGAGCAAGTCCTCAAGACCATTGCGCGAGAGTATTCTCCTGCCGTTATACATTATGGCAAGTCCTGTGTTCAGGTAGGTATAGTTGCGAAGCATCGTCTCCACGAAGTCGTCGTGGAACTGGTAGTTCTTGAACAGCGTATTGTCGGGCTCAAAGAATATGTAGGTTCCGTTCTCGTCGGAGGTCTTTTCGGTAATGTCGGAAGTCAACTGTCCGCACTCGAAGGTTACCTTGCGCACCTTACCGTCACGATAGGAGCGTGCTTCGAAGTGTGAGCTGAGTGCGTTAACTGCCTTCACGCCGACACCGTTAAGACCTACAGACTTCTTGAAAGCTTTGGTGTCGTACTTACCGCCGGTGTTGAGGACGCTGACAGCCTCAACGAGTTTTCCCTGCGGAATACCACGACCATAGTCGCGGACGGTAACGCGAAGGTTCTCGTCGATATCTACCTCTATGCGCTTGCCGGCATTCATCTTAAACTCGTCAATGGAGTTGTCGATGACTTCTTTCAGAAGCACATAGATACCGTCCTCGGGCATAGAACCGTCGCCAAGACGACCTATGTACATACCGGGACGGGTGCGCACATGCTCCATGTCGGAGAGGTGGCGGATGTTCTCGTCAGTATAGGCTACTGTCGGGGAGTCTCCTCCATTCCCAACCGAGGGGGGAACTTGTATCACTTTCTCTTCGTTGTCTGCTTTCATTATTTAATTTCCTTTCTGTAACATCTTAGTCTGCGGTGCTGTTCACTCTCAAGATACTGCCACTGCCCCAGCATGTGATCGTTGGTCTCCATCTGCTGCATAGCCTCAGCCCATGTGAACCCATAGCGCTGGTACTGCTGAATGAGGTCGTTGAAGATGAGCGCATTGGCTCCCTTGGAACGATACTCGGGAAGTACTCCGATGAGCAACATGTCAACGGTGTCAACGTTATGTTGTTTTATAGCCTTCAACAGGTGGTACCACCCAAAGGGGAACAGGCGGCCGTCGCGGGTCTTGCGCATAGCGTCGCTTAACGACGGGAAAGTTATGCCGAAGCCTACCATCTTGTTGTTGAGGTTTCCGTCAACTATGATGCTCACAAGGTTCAGGTCGGCAATACGGATATACTGGTTAACGAGCTGATCGACCTTACGTTCGTTGAGCGGAGCAAAGCCGTAAAGGTCGTTATAGGTTATGTTGAGCATGTTGAACACCTCGTGGCCGTAGCCTTCCTTCATCAGTTCTCTACGTGTCAGTTTATGTACGCGGAGGTTATAGCGTTTCTCCACCATCTCTGCGAGTTTAGCAAACTTCTCCGGCACTTCCTCTGGGACACGCACATGACTTTGTACATAGTCGTTATCCTTCTCAAAACCGCCTAACTTTTCCATATGCTCTGGGTAGTAGGGATAGTTGTACGAAGCATACATCGTGCTATACTCCTTAAAGCCCTCTATGAGCATCCCCTCGCGGTCGGTATCTGCAAAACCCATAGGTCCCACCATCTGGGTCATTCCGCGCTGGCGTCCCCACTCTTCTACTGTCTGCAGGAGTGCCCGCGACACTTCAATGTCGTCAACGAAGTCGAACCATCCGAAACGCACCGTCTTATGGTTCCAGCGCTCATTGGCAACGCGGTTGATGATTGCAGCCACGCGTCCTACAGCCTTCCCGTCCCTGTAAGCCATGAAGTACTCAGCGTCACAGTCGTCAAAAGACGCATTCTTGTCCTTACTCAACGTAAACACCTCGTCGCTATAGAGGTAAGGCACGTCGTACGGGTCGTTCCTATAAAGGTCATAGCGGAACTGTATAAACTCCTTAAGTCCTTTTTTTCCTTCTACTTTACGTATTTCTATATTTTTCATGGTCGTTTGTTAGTCTAATATTTTCTTGTAGCAGCGGCGGCTCTTATGGTGTATCGGATTCAGAGCCTCCCACTGTTTCTGAACATTCTCGTTTGTTTCCATCTCAACATTCGTCTCGCCCCATTCGAAACCATACTTCTGATACCAGGGTATGAGCTCGGCAAACATCAGGGCGTTGGCACCCTTGGCACGATATTCTGGAAGAATACCTATGAGCATCAGATCTACCACCTTTGTTTTATGGAACTTTAGTGCGCGCAGTACGTGCCACCATCCAAAGGGTAGTAGTCTGCCCTTGCGACACTTCTGTACAGCACGTGCCAGCGACGGCACCGTAATGCCTATTCCCACCAGTCGCTTGTTGTCGTTCCAGTCCTCGATACCCACCACCAGGTTATAGTCAACCATAGGTATCCACATGTCGAGATACTGCATTATCTGGCGGTCTGTCATCTCGCTGTAACCATAAAGGTTCTTGAATGTCTCGTTGATAACCTTGAACATTTCTATGCCGTAGCCACGCTCATAGACATCCTTGCGGGTGAATTTCTTCACGTGGAGATTGTAGCGCTGGCTTACCATTCGGGCTATCTTGGTATATTTCTCTGGCGTCTCCTTGGGTACTATGAGTTTATACTCTACGTAGTCGTTATCTTTCTCGAAACCGCCCAATTTCTCCATATGCTCGGGGTAGTAAGGGTAGTTATATATGGTTGCCATAGTACCCAACTGGTCGAAACCCCACGTCAGCATACCCTCGGGGTCCATGTCGGTGAAACCGAGCGGTCCGCACATCTCCGTCATGCCGTAACGACGACCATACTCCTCGACGGCATTCAACAGGGCACGACTTACCTCTATGTCGTCAATGAAGTCTATCCACCCGAAGCGGACTGTCTTACGGTTCCACTTCTCGTTGGCACGCCGGTTGATAATGGCTGCTACGCGCCCTACAATCTTGCCTTCCTTGTACGCCAAGTAGTACTCTGCCTGACAGAACTCAAAGGCGGCGTTCTTGTCCCTGCGGAAGGTGTTCATATCGTCTATATAAAGATTAGGGGCATCGTAGGGGTTGCCTTTATATAGTTCGTGATGGAAGTCGATAAAGGCTACCAGGTCCTTCTTCGTTTCCACTTTTCTTATTTCTATCTCTGCCATATAACAACTAATAAATCATGCAAAGATAGTTATTTTTTCCGACTTTATAAAAATATACGCTTGTTTTTCAGCATTTTTTGCATAATAGCAGACAGTGGGAATCGTCGTCAAGGGTCGTGCCGAAGATATAGTCGTCTCCTCCGTCAGCGACTTTCAACCTGCGACGCAGCTCTTCTGCACTCATAGGGAAGTTCCTGACGGAAACGTTGGCTTTACCTATGCCACCAAGGTTCTCCTTTATATCACGTTTGTTCATGGACGACACAGCCTCAACGATGAACTTCCTACCGGGGAAACACCCTACAGGGGTGTCGCTGACAAACAGATGACTGTTTTTACCTACGACCTTCACGCCGTATTTATCGCATAACGCCCCGAAACACCCAGACTTCATTATCGAGGCATTGGGCTCGTAGAGATATATCCCGCGGGCACGAGATTCTTGGTGCAGGGAGAGGCTGCAGGTAAGCGAGTTGTGCGCAGGAACGTGAGAGTTGTCAAGCTCCACCGTCAACACCTCGTCATCGTCATTAACACAAATAACCCGTAAAATATTTCTCCCTCGCAGAGACTCCCCCTCTACCTGGAGGGGGCTGGTGGGAGACTCCTTCCTCATAACAATCAACAGTTCCTTGCACTCGTTGGCGACAGAGACGATGTGTACCTCACGGACACACTCGCCGAGGTCACTGACAGCCTTGTGCCAGTCCAGCATTGGCGACAGTTTCAGCAATACTAAGTCGGCTTTGCTGAGCAAATCGTCCTTCAACGACAGCACATCGGGGGTGCAGTCGCTGATACCTGCCACCTTACGTCCCGCCCCGTCGCGACGGGCGGGGTCGAGGAATATCACACTGGCATGCGTCATGTTGCGGAGATACTCTTCTGCGCTGGTACATATTATCTCGGCATCGACGCCAAGCAGCGGGAAGTTGTTGCGGGCTATCTCGCAGAGTTCTTCGCTGCGTTCTACATAAACGGGACGACAACCGTCGGGTGAGGGGTCTTTACAGAGGCTCTTTGCAATAGCCACGAAATCGACGCCGAAGCCGCCGGTGAGGTCAACGAACCTCTCCCCTCTCCTCTCAGCTCTCTTCTCTAACAATCGTGCCTTATACTCGGCAGTCTTATTGCTGGAACACTGTTCCATAGAGAGATGTCGGGGATAGAGTATGCCCTCCGTAGCTGCCCACGAGGGTATCTTGTGACGGGCAGACTGCCACCCGGCAATCTGTACAAGGGCTTCCTGGAGGTTGACGCCGTCGGGCACCTTCTTAAGGGCTAACACCCTGACGTCATCCTCGCGATGCTCCTTGATAAATTCTCTTACCTCGCTCTTCATTCCTCGCTCTTCGAACATCGCTTAAGCCCCTCTCTACTTGGAGAGGAGTTGGGAAGAGGCCATCCTATAGATAGTCTCCATCTCCTTAGTGCCTATCTTCTCTATAGACCCTAACGTTATGGTGCCGCCGCGACTGCATTTCCTCACCATCAGCGCTATCTCGTCGTCAGTAACCTCGCGTCCTAACAACTCCGGGATGCTCGTCGGCATGCCTATGGCGTGGAAGAAACGCTCCGTAGCCTCTATACCTCGGAGTGCTGTTCCCTCGGGGTCGGTGAGGTCGTTGGTGACTCCCATGACATTTACGGCGTACTGTACGAAACGACTGACGTGCTTAGGCATTACGAAGCGTGCCCAACTGCCCCACATGGCAGCCAAGCCGGCTCCGTGGGTAACACCGAAGAGGGCACTAAGCTCATGCTCCAAACGGTGGGTGGCGAAGTCTTTCTCAAGTCCGCACTCCGTGAGGTTGTTATGCGACAGGCTGCCTGCCCACATAATCTGCGCACGATGGCGATAGTCGTCAGGATTCTTCAGTACCTCGAAAACACTGTCCTTAACGGTACGCAACAGAGCCTCAGCGATAGAGTCGGTGAGTGTCATGCCGTCAAACTTGCTGAAGTAACGCTCCATAGTGTGCATCATGATGTCGGTAGCTCCTGCCGCTGTCTGGTATGGCGGAAGAGTGTATGTGCGCTCAGGATTCATTATGGCAAATTTACAGCGACATAGGTCGTTGTTGAAACCGCGCTTGTTGAGGTCTTCGTCGCGAGTGACGACACAGCTGTCACTCATCTCACTACCAGCAGCGGGAATGGTAAGGATAACTCCTACCGGCAGGCTGCTCTGGGGCACTGCCTTGCCGTCCCAGAAGTCCCAAGGGTCACCGTCGTAAGGAACTCCGTAGGCTATAGCCTTGGCGGAGTCTATAACACTGCCGCCACCAACAGCGAGAATGAAGTCAACATTCTCCTTACGACACAACGCTATGCCATCCTTTACCAACGATAACAGCGGATTGGGCACTACCCCACCGAGTTCTACGTAACCTATGCCAGCATCACTAAGGAGCCCGAAGACCTTGTCGAGCAGTCCCGAACGACGGGCACTGCCGCCGCCGTAGTGTACCAGCACACGGGTGCCACCATAGCGTCTCACCAGTGCCGCCAACTGCTCTTCGGCACTCTTACCAAACACCACCTGTGTTGGCGAGTAGAAATTAAAATCCTTAATCATATCTTTACTTCTTTATTTCTTTCTCTTATATCCCTGATACTGTGCGGCAGGGAAAACAAACAGGTCGTCACTGATGTCACCCACCTGGAATTGAGTAATCTTTATTGTTGTATGGAAAAAACCCAACTTTATACGAACACTCAAGGGATAGCGCGTCTTTTTGTCTAACAGGGCACGAGCCTCCTTGATACCTTTAACACCTTTCTTTGCTTTCATAGTGATGTAGTAGCCCTCCGGTGCACTCTCTATATGGTAGGTGTAGTTGTCGGGCACAAAGGTGAACTTCGAAGCATACTTGTCACGCTTCTCGTCGTTGGCGCCATACACGCTCACCGTCTTTTTCTTCTTGTCAACACGTGTATATGTTGTTCCGTCGTTCCACGCCATATAGCGCGACTCCTCGAATTTACTCTTCTTCCCTTTTGTCCATATTGTTCCTTCGGTCTTGTAGATACCGATGATGTTCACCTTGTAGTGAAGCATTGAACCCTGAGGACCAAACACCATCTGATATGTGCGGTCGAACATGTGGCGTGCCTGACGGGCATTAGGGGTATCCTGCGCCTGAACAACCGTAGCAAAAACCAGAAAAATATATAATAGCAGCTTTCGCATAATTTCCTTTTACCTTTTCTTGTTTTTCCGCCATTCCTTAGCTCCGACTGCAATATTCTTTGCGAGACAGTCGCTATAGAGCCAAGGCTCACCGCTGTGGATATCACCAACATTGATGAAATTGCGGTATGGTGGATAGTATGGTGCAAAGAGCACCCGTACTATCTACGTCACCGTCGGCGGTTACCCACATTATCGGATCGTCGTAGTCGGGAGCTTTGGGAATATATGTCTTATCACACACGCTCCACACACGGCGATGATGGCAGCGACAAGTGTCAATCGGGTTATTTTATGCATTATTAATCTAATGGAATTTCAGGATGCTGAACAGCCAGAGGAAGTCCCTTCTGTGACAGATAGAACATATAAAGTATTACAGGCTTGTCACCGCGGTTCTCACCATGATGAATAGTGTTTACCATTTCCACAACTGCCTCACCCTCGTGAACAACCTTCTCCTTACCATCCTGACCGATGATGGTCAACTCACCCTGCATCAGCACACCGTAGTTCATAACAGGATGATGATGCCATCCGAGTTTCTGACCTACAGGGAAAACGTACTTCACAGCTACCAGCTCTGGATATCCTTTCAGGTATTCAGGCAAATCAACACCATCCCAACTCTTGTTAGTACGAATCAACTCTGTGCTCTCTACCTTTGGTGCAGAAGAGCTGTCAGCATTTGCCTTAGAACATGAATTCAAAACGCTTGTGCCGCTTACGATAAGGGTAGCAGCAATTAACCAATTTACAATCTTTTTCATCTTAACAATTATTTATTTATTACTTTTACCGCTGCAAAGGTAATAAAAAAACACATTTCATTCCTCACTTTCCACCAAAAAAGATAAAAAAGAGCGGGGCGTCGTGCCCCGCTCCTTGATTTAATTTAGTTTATTTTACTCTCTTACCGGTTCCGCTGAAGGTTCCTTCTGGAGTTGCAATAACTAACTTTCCGTTCTTCACGTACTTCACGGTAGATACCCTTACGCCATCCTTCACACCGATGATAGCATCTACGGTAGTGAATATTGCGTTGATAGTTACAGCGTCTTCTGGCATAATGAACTTGCCGTCGTTAACTATTACAGCTATGTCGGTGTTAACACCCGTTACAGTGATTCCGCTAAGCTCGAAGCCTGGGTCAGGAGTTGCAGTAACTGTTACCTCATCGCCTACTTTTACGGTTACGTAACCCTTAGAATCTGTCTTCGAAGTAGCCTCGAATGTTACTGTGCCGTTCTCGATACCTTCTACTACTGAAACCTCGTACTTGGTTGCTGGTGGCAGGGTAACGTCTGCTATGTCCTCGCCTATCATTATCTGCTTGAGGACAACAGTCTTCTCAGATGTTGTAGTGAATACTACTTCCTGATCTACGTCGGCAGCAGCAAATTCCTCTATAACGCCTTCGTTGGTAGCCTCAACAGGAGTTGCGTCAACACCGTTTACGGTAACGTTCACTGGTGCAGCAACGTAGCCTAACTTAACCTTCAGAGTCTTGCCCTTTTCTACATTCACCTTGATGTAAGCACCGCTGGTCTTAAGCTTAAGACCGAGGTAAGGCTCGTTACGGAGTACCTTCTCGTCGTTCAGCGAGTCGAGTGCGTTGATATTAGCAGACTCGATATACTTCTCCAGAAGTGCTGAAGCTATGTCGTAAGTCTTACCGTTGTCGAGTACCAACTGCTCTATGTTTATAGACTGGCTGTAGTTAACAGGAACATCGCCTCCAGCCTTCACATTGATAGCCTCAATATTAATAGGATTATTGGACTTATTTCTGATATCGAAGCCTTCGGTCTTCAGAACGTTTACAAGGTCCTCGGTTACAACGAACTCATAGCCTGAGCCATCCTCAGAGATGAGGATTTTCTCGTCAGCAACGAGTTTGTCGGTAGTACCCCTCTTGAGAATCTCGATGTCAACAGTTTCAATTATTGTGAGTCGTCCTGCGCCACGAGCTCTTACGCCCTTAGCGCTTGGAGCAGAAGCACCAGAAGCCTTAATCTTAACAATGTCGTCCTTCTTAACATCAACTACTATGAATGATGTTGCAGGGATTTCAATTGTTTCTTCTGCAGCAACCTGCTGTCCTTCCTCATTCTCAGGAACCCATACCGAGACGGTACCTTCCTCTTCGGTGGTAGCAGTCTCTTCGTAAGCACCAGCCTCAACAGTCATTCTGTCGATGAATACGTTTGTACCACACAGGCGAACCTTGTGGTCGGCATCCTTCATCCACTCGTACAGAGCTCCCGTTATAGGAATAGTGATTATAGCAGGAACCTCGTGGAGGTTTGCGGCTAAGTTCTCGGTGATAGGTGTATTACCGTCATCACTCGTCAGCTGCAGACCAGGTGATCTCATCTGTGGACACTCAGCGATACGGATGTGGATAGCGTCACCAACGTTTATCTTAACAGTTTCAGTCTCACTTGGTACTCCCATGATAATCTTTGGCATACCGTTGTGAATCTTAATCCTGTCGCTATAGTCGAGCTGCATAGGCTCTTTCATGCTACATGCCAACTCGCCCTTCATGTTGAGTACCAGATACTGCTTGCCCTCTACATAGACGAGGTCTTCTGTCTGCATGCCATCACCGTTATTGAAGATGATGAACTCTGGAGCAACAGAAGCCTTGAAGTTAATCTGGTAAACAGGGTAGTTCTGGCCACCATACTGTACCTGAGTATCGACAACTGTCATTTGTGTACCTGGCCATTCGCCGAGTTGCTTAACGTTACCACTCCAAGCATAAGCATTTACATTGTTCCAACCGTCAAGGTTAACAAATTGTACAGTGTAGTCTTGCTCTTCTGGTAATCCGTAAGTCTTACCATTCTCGAATGGAAGGTCGGCAGTCTGGACGCCAGCATTGTTATGGAAGATGATATACTGAGGAGCGCTTGCTGCCTGGATGACTACCTGATAAGCACCACCTTCAGCGGCTGTCAGCTTAACACCTGGCCATGCGCCAAGTTCCTGAGCTATAACCTCTCCACCTTCGTTCTTAGAGAATGTGTAAGCATATACATCAGTCCAGTTACCTGTATTCTCGAAGGAAGCTGTGTAGGTATTCAGTTCAGGACCACCTGTTGTCGTTGCGTTTACCTCGTGGGTTTCAGCATTGAAGGTAATCATGACGTCGTAAGTACCATCTGCTGGGATGTTCAGAGCGTAATCATCTGCAGGATATGACTCGTCCCAAGCGTGGTTCTTCACAACCTTGAACTTAACAACACTCTTTGTCAGCTCAACACCCTTCTTCTCCCATACGTACAGACCCTCTGTCAGAGTCATGTCGTTGGCTTCGTTTGTTGTATCCCACTCTGTACCGAACAATGTCACGGAGCTACCTGCTACAGTCCACGTGTCAGCAACAGGTCCTGCGCTCTCCGTAATAGTGATTGGCTGGAACTGGATATTTTCGTTATGGATGCTGATAGAACCAACTACGTCGAAGGTCTTGCCTTCTCTCTCGGCTGGTATCTCTACACCAAACTGGTTGTAACCAGCGATAGCAGCATTACCGATAGTGAACTTGATGTTTTTGTTTTCAACACTTGCGATGGTCAGACCCTTGATCAGGACAACCTGGTTCATGTTCTCTTTCTTGACATCGGTTGCTGTTGCCTCAGGTATCGTAACCTCTACTGTTGAAGTAGAGCCAAGAACTTCGGCAGGAACAACCTCGAACAGGTTATTATAGATACTTACCTTACCCTTCCAAGGAGCAGTAATTACATTACCCGCAGAGAGGTTAGCAGTATTCCCACCATTAACATCGTAAATCAGCGAGCTACCTGTCTCGTCCTTAATATATACATAGGTCTTCGTACCATTAGCAACCTTTGCTACAACGGTAGCGTTGCCGTCGAATATGAATTCCTTATTGTTCGTCAGCATATTAAGTTCGGCAATCGTGCTGATGCCGCTCTTTACTGCCTGGAGCTGCAAGGTATTCTCAGCGATATTTGCTGTGAAGGTCAGGTCGTAAACTCCTGCTGGATAGTCTGCTGTGCCGAATACGAAGTTTGCATTTCCTTCTGCTGGCAACTGGTAGCCTTCCCAGCTCTTGTTAGCGCGGAGCTTATATTCGTACTTCTTTGCCTCAGCCAGGAATCCCTTTATCTCAAGAGTATAAACATTTTCAGATGTAGGACTCTGAGTCATCTGGACATCCTTGCTGCCGTCATCACCAGTCTCTGCCGGCCAACCGCCTGTGAAGTCACCGACGATAGCGTAAGTGTCAACTTCTACAGGAGGTACTTCGCTCTCGGTAATAGTGATTGGCTGGAACTGGATATTTTCGTTATGGATGCTGATAGAACCAACTACGTCGAAGGTCTTGCCTTCTCTCTCGGCTGGTATCTCTACACCAAACTGGTTGTAACCAGCGATAGCAGCATTACCGATAGTGAACTTGATGTTTTTGTTTTCAACACTTGCGATGGTCAGACCCTTGATCAGGACAACCTGGTTCATGTTCTCTTTCTTGACATCGGTTGCTGTTGCCTCAGGTATCGTAACCTCTACTGTTGAAGTAGAGCCAAGAACTTCGGCAGGAACAACCTCGAACAGGTTATTATAGATACTTACCTTACCCTTCCAAGGAGCAGTAATTACATTACCCGCAGAGAGGTTAGCAGTATTCCCACCATTAACATCGTAAATCAGCGAGCTACCTGTCTCGTCCTTAATATATACATAGGTCTTCGTACCATTAGCAGCCTTTGCTACAACGGTAGCGTTGCCAACGAATGAGAATTCTGTACCGTTAGCCTGAGCGTTCAGCTCCTTGATGGTTTCGATACCGTTCTTCTTAGCATCGAGTGTCAGCGAGTGGGTCTTCGTATTTGCGGTGAAGGTCAGGGTGTATGTTCCTGCTGGATACATATCTGTGCCGAATACGAAGTCTGCATTTCCTTCTGCTGGCAACTGGTAGCCTGTGGTCTCACCGTTAGCGAAGGCCTTGTACTCGTACTTCTTACCCTCAACGGTTACGTTATCCATAGTCAGCGTCCAGACGTCGGTGTTAGCAGCATCCTGAGTCATTGGTACTTCTTTCTCCCAATTTTCCATACCTGGGAATGTACCCTTGATTGCCATACTGTTGATAACAGCTGGTTGAGGATCGTCGCCACCAACTTTCTTGTAAAGTGCTATAGCCTGCTGACCAGCATTTTTGTAATAGCGGAATCGTAACTGGTTAGAAGCATAGTTATAACGCAATGACATTGTTGACGCATCAAACTCAGCTTTAATAACAGCGTTGCCACCATCGATAGCAAATGAGTTTTTATATGTGCTTGCATCGGTATTTTTACTGAGACCATTGCTGTTAGAAGTAACGCCGATGTAATAACCTGATGCACTCTTCAGGGTTCCGTTGGTTACATCAACAGTAAACACCGCAGCATCTACAGCAGCAGAAGAAGCAATCACTCCATCTTTAATTTCAACAGCTACGGTATTTCCCACAGCATCTAAGGTCGTCAAAGCGCCATTGAAAGCAACAGCGCTATGATCTTTGTCGCCCTCATAAACTATCAGGTAATCACCATCTGTAATATCACCTGTAGAGGTTACCTTCTGATAGTAAGTATCTGCAGGCTGTGGTGTAGGCTCTTCCTTCATTACTACGTTGAAGTAGCCACCGTGCCAACCTTCAACATTGCCTTTAGGATTGAAGGTAATGGTGTACTCACCATCCTGTGTAAACTTAAAGTTGTCACCATCTGAAGGATACCAAGCACCGTCGCCTTCGGTCATCTTAGATCTTACCTTGATTTCATCGTCAGTCTTGAACTCCTTAATCAGTTGATACAAGTTTTCATTGTCTGGTGTCATCTGGTAAGCATCGGCATAAGTCCAATCTGTCATGTTACCAACAACGTAGTAGCCCACGAGTTGTGGAATAGCCTTGAAGGTAGCTGAAACGGTTACGTCGTCGGCAATCATAGCGAAGGTGTTGTCGTCAGCAACCTTAACAGCTTCATTGTTGGTAACGCCGGTTACTGTGATGCTGCTCAACTCGTAGCCTTCGTTAGGCGTAGCTGTAACAGTTACCTTGTCGTCCTTTGCAGCCGAGGTTGGGTCAACAGTTACTTCACCGTTCTCTATGCTTTCAGCAACATTTACATTATAATAAGTTTCAGGATATGATGTAACTACATGAGCACAGTTGCCACCATCTGCCGTTGGCCAAGCTGTAATCTTGAACAGGTCGTTGGTAGCATCCAGCATAATAACATCAGTTCTGTTCCAGAATGCTCCAGGATTAGCACTATCCTCTGTGGTAGCAGGATCGAAGCGATACATACGGACCATAGAAGCATCTGCAGGAATCTCCGTCATATAGTAACCCGCTGCATCGGGTACAGGCTCAAAGTCTGCCCAAGAATTTTTGGATTGGTCTTGGCGATCCAGCACATTTGCCGCGAAGCGTGCATCGTCTGCAGTCCATATTCCAGGTTTCAGGTAAATGGTCCTGGTTTCTACAGGATCATCACCGCCATTCTTTACAACATTGAAATAACCTTTGTACCAGCCTTCAACATTGCCTTCAGGTCTGAAGGAGATAGTATAAGTTCCTGCCTCGCTGACAACGTAATTGTTGTTCATACCTTCAGGATACCAAACGTTAGTATTCGACAAAATCTTGAACTCGTCGTTAGCAGCAAAAGTAGTTACCAACTCATACAGACCTTCTTCGGTCTTGCTTGGCAGCAACTGGTTTACATTATCAATTGTCCAATCGTTCATGCTGCCGACCATAAAGTACTCTACATTTTCTGGCTCGGGAGCAGGAGCGTTCTCAATTTTTACTGTCCAATTCTTATCAGCATACTTTCCACCACCCCATGTAGCTGTGATGGTGAATATCTTGCTCGTGAGTGTTTCGTCATTTAGATTAACCTCGAAGTTGTCGTTTGATTCAGCTTGTTTGATCCACGTAGGTTGACCACCATCAAATGTTACACTGCTAAAGCCGAACCACATTCCGCCATTAGCAATAAACTTGAAGCGCCATTTACCGTCATCATAGGTCTGACCAGTCAGGTCAACAGTAGTTGTGTACTCCGCACCTGCCGTCACTTCCGTGAAATCCTCACCGTTCCAACTATTATGATCACCTGCTAACTTCAGTGAGGTAACACTTGCATCGGGAAGTTCACCGTACTGCTCTGTTACGTCAACATAAGTTCCGTCTGTGGCATTAAAGGTAAAGTAACGGTCAGACGTAATTCCGCTAATGTCTGGCGTCTGCGGCGTTTTATCTCCGCTGCTGAAAATGATGTTAAAGCCTGACGTTTCAAACGTCTTTTTCCAGAATGTCGTTTCTTTAACGACGGCAGATTCTGTCATCTGTGTACCAGGCCATTCGCCATTCGGCATACCGCCTGCCCCATCCCACGCATATAGGTATGGAGCAGTTTCCGCCTGAACATACACAGTAACATCTGCCCATGCTCCGGTGACTATAGCCACAATGAGCACCAATAGTGAAAATAGTTTTTTCATAGGCATTTTTAGTTAGTTAGTAGATTTAATAATAAATTGTGTGATTCTGATTGCAAAGATAGTAAATAATAAAATAGGTTACAAATTATTTTGTATAAAATTTCACCATAAAAAACATCCTACTGCAGTAGCGTCGGTTGGATGCTTTTTGTTGCGTGCCAGAGTTTCGGGCGGTTGGAACGACTGGTTTCACACGGAGAAACTATAAGTTTCACACGGAGAAACTCGAGTGTCTCATTGAGATACAAGTTGGTTCCGACGGCTGAAACTGGGAAAATCAAAAAAACAGGGAGACGCCAATGACTGAAATTACGGCACCCAATACCGTGCGCCACGTAATGGGCTGACGGAAGAGCCAGTACGAGGGCAGAATGATAATTATCGGGGTTAGTGCCATAAGGGTGGAGGCTACTCCGGCGCTGGTATATTGGACAGCCATAAGCGAGAAGCCTACACCGACGAAAGGTCCGAAGATGGTGGTAGCAACGGCTACCAAGAGTCCGCGACTGTCGTGAACAGACTCGCGAAGTGGCTGGAAACCCTCACGCAGATAAAGCATTACGGAGAAGCCGACGATGCCGGCAATACAACGCAGGAAGTTGGCACTAAAGGGGACTACCCACGAAGGCATCAGCGAAGCGTCGTAGTAGTCCATTCCTATCTTGCTTATTACAAGACCCACACCCTGACAGACAGCAGCACCGATGGCGAAGAGTACTCCGCGAAGGGGCAGTTTAAGGGAGAGGGTGTGCTTCTCGCCCCTACCAATTACCGATATACTTATTCCGAGAAGCGTTACCAACATAGCCACAATACTCATAGGCGCCATCTGCTGACCCAGCGTTATCCACGCTGTGAGGGCTGCTGCCAGCGGAGCCAAAGTCATGAATAGCTGTCCGTAACGCGAACCTATTATTATATAGCATTGAAACAGACAGTAATCGCCGACGGCATAGCCCACAAGTCCTGAGAGCAACATCCACCAGCAGGCTGTCGCTGAAACGCCGGCAGGAACGGGTGTGCCGAGAACAAAGACGAAGAGAACCATTGAGAACAGCAGCGTAAGACCCATACGCCACACGTTGAGTGTGAGGTTGCCCAGACGCTTGCTGCCAAACTCGCTCAGCAGAGCCGTTGCCGTCCACGAAAACGCAACACCAAGGGATATCAGTTCGCCTATGAAGTGTGTCATTCTACTTGAAGAGTCGTTGTGCAAAGACGGTAAGGTAATTGCGCCAGTTGCGCCAGATGTGTCCGTCTTCGGTTTCTATATATTCGTAGGGATAGCCTTGTTTGTCGAGATATTCACGATAAACCTTATTGTTGTCATAAAGGAAGTCGGACTTGCCGATAGCTATCCAGTAGAGCGCGGGCTTGTCCTTAAACTGCTGCTGTAGCCCTGGATAGTCGGCATCACGAAGCGGTACGTGGGCTGAAAACAGTCCTACGTAATCGAACATGTCGGGATAGAGCAACGAGATAGAGTAGCTATGTCCGCCACCCATCGACAGACCGCAGATAGCACGATGCTGCTTGTCGGCAAGGGTGCGGTAGTTGTTGTCTATGTAAGTGACAATGTCCTTGAACGATTCCTCAAACGAAGCTACTGGTTTGGGGTCGAGATGACCTCGGAAGGTGGGCTTGTACATTCCTCTGTCCCACTCGCCAGGAGCAGCGTCGCTGTTGGCGTTGCCGTTGGGCATCACCACAATCATAGGCTTTGCCTTCCCCTCAGCAATGAGGTTGTCGAGTATCTGGGCAGCACGTCCAAGGGTTGTCCACGCCTCCTCGTCGCCACCAGAGCCGTGCAACAGATAGACAACTGGGTAGCGTCCGCCTTCGTCGTAGCCCGCTGGGGTATAGACAGTCATACGGCGCGAGGTTTTTAATGTCGGAGAGGGGTACCACACCTTGCTTACATTGCCGTGGGGCACCTTGTTGACGCTATACATCCAGCCAGCATCATCGTTGCACTTACTTATAATAAATATGTTCGCGTAAGACGCTATGTCGCGACAACGATAAACGTTTGAGGGGTCGAGAACATCGATTCCATCGACCTTGAAGCGGTAGGAATACATCTCTGGCTCAAGTGAGGCTGTAGTGTATGTCCACACTCCGTCGTCGCTCTTTTTCATAGTGCCTTTCTCGCCAAAGTCGCCCTCTACCTCCACAGTCGTTGCCGACGGAGCAAACATACGGAAGGTGACGCTACGGTCGTTATTAATCTCGGGGGATGTCAGGTTGTTAACATCGAACAGTGCCTGCTGCGCCCACATAGTTACACTGACGGAGGCGATGAGCAGGGTCATGATTTTCTTCTTCATAATTCCCATAATAGTTTGGAATCCAAATCTTCGAGGACTATGTACATCAAAATTAAATGGATTCTTCATTTTTCTTCATTTCTCTTGGTTCTCTATCCACTGAGGTTTTGATTGTTAGCGGGGCAAGTGCCTGGTCCCAATGACCCATTAGAAGAAATGCCATATCTAAGGCATATACTCAGCGGGATTGCTGGGATGACACACCCATTCCCCACCATCGCCGTATGCCTGCCCAGCTTGGTGAAAGTTCACCAGCACAGTCAGACAGACCTTGGGAGGTACATAATAATGCTATTTTGCTTGCAAATATAGAAAATAATCTGGAAATAAAAGAAAAAGTCGAACAAAAATAGTACTTTTGCACCGTCTTAACGAGCATTTTGCTTTTTATTCCTACGATATGTACACAGTCATGTTTACGCTCTTCGCAATCGTCGTCGTAGGCTACGTGGCGGGAAAACTGGGGTATATGGGAGGCACGTTCGACAAACGACTGTCGAAACTGGTCATCGACATCACTTGCCCCGCACTCATCCTGGCATCGGCCATGGGCGGCGAACTGCCCGACCGGCGCTACATTCTGCCGCTGCTGCTGGTCAGCGTGCTGACCTACGTGGTGCTCACGGCACTGGCCGTGGTGCTGGCCCGACTGCTCACACGCGAACAGCAGAACCGCGGCGTGCTGGCCTTCGCCATGATATTCGGCAACGTGGGCTTCATGGGCTACCCCGTCGTGGCCAGCATCTTCGGACAGCAAGCCGTGTTCTATGCAGCCGTGCTCAACGTGGTCAACACGTTTGCCGTCTTCACCATTGGCACCATGCTCGTCACGGGCGGCGAAACGGCTCCCCGACAGAAGCTGAACCGCAAGGTGCTCTACGGCACACCCATGCTCTCGGCCTACGCCGCCATGCTCATCGTGGCGCTGGGCATAACGGGCATTCCGGCCTACATCAGCCAGCCGCTGACCATGCTGGGCAACATCACCGTGCCGGCAGCACTGCTCATCATCGGCTCATCGATGTCGCACCTGCCACTGCGCGCACTGCTGGGCACGCCCGTGGTGCACCTGACGAGCCTGCTCCGACTGGTCGTGCTACCCGTGGCCATCCACTTCCTCTGCCTGATGCTGGGCTTCGACCCCTTCGTCGTGGCCATCAACACCGTCGTCATTGCCATGCCCGTGGCCACCTATGGCACCATCCTGTGCCTGCGCTACGGCCGCGACACGTCGCTCATGTCCGAGGTGACGTTTGTCACCACCATCCTATCGATGCTCACCATCCCTCTGCTGGTGATGGTACTCAAATAAACACGTATCCTAACGGCTACTGCCACCTGCCCGAGGCTCTCTTCGAGATGGCACGACAGGCTCATTCCACCACCTGAGGTTGCCAAAGATGACGAGCCATGTTGACATGACCGTTTGGTTTGAAAGTAACGCCCTCGCTTTCCAATAAAGGGCGCTGACGGCTCCATCCAGGGGCTGTGCGCCCTTCCTTATTCACCACGCGATGGCAAGGCAACTGCTCTGCTCTGGGCGTATAGCGAAGGATGCGACCTACCATCCGCGAATGACTGGGCCAGCCAGCCCATGCTGCAATGACGCCATAGGTGGTCACACAGCCGCAAGGTATCTGACTGACAATATTCAGCACATCATCACAAAACTGGCGTGCCTGCTCAGGCGTCATTCGGTCGGGATAGTCTCTCATCATACATTAAAAAAGACCTCACAAAGTATCTTTTTATTACCTTGTGAGGTCTTACCTATTTTAAATATTAGTCAGCCAGTTTTGCTTTAATGAACTCGCGGTTCAGGCGGGCGATGTTGGCAATGGTCTCGTTCTTCGGACATACAGCCTCGCAAGCGCGGGTGTTGGTGCAGTTACCGAAGCCGAGTTCGTCCATCTTGGCAATCATGTTCTTCACACGACGGGCAGCCTCTACGCGACCCTGGGGAAGCAGGGCGAGCTGGCTAACCTTAGACGATACGAAGAGCATAGCCGAGCCGTTCTTACAAGCAGCGACGCAAGCGCCACAGCCGATGCAAGATGCGCAGTCCATAGCCTCGTCGGCATCCTCCTTAGGAATCAGGATAGCGTTGGCATCCTGAGCCTGACCAGTGCGGATCGTGGTGTAACCGCCAGCCTGGATGATCTTGTCGAAGGCGTTGCGGTCAACCATACAGTCCTTGATGACGGGGAAGGCAGCAGAGCGCCAAGGCTCGACGGTGATGACGTCACCATCGTTGAAGCGGCGCATATAGAGCTGACAGGTGGTAGCACCACGCTCGGTCTTGCCGTGAGGCGTACCGTTGATGTAGAGTGAGCACATACCGCAGATACCCTCGCGGCAGTCGTGGTCGAACACGAAGGGCTCCTTGCCTTCGTTGATGAGCTCCTCGTTCAGGATGTCGAGCATCTCGAGGAACGAGGTATCATCGGGAATATCGTGCATCTCGTGGGTGTCGAAATGTCCCTGGTCCTTGGGGCCGTTCTGGCGCCAGAACTTTATTGTAAAGCTTATATTCTTAGCCATAATTCCTTAGTTTTTATAGTTACGTGTCTGTACCTTAATAGCCTCGTACTCCAGCGGCTCCTTGATGAGCTCAGGCTCGTTGCCCTTGCCTTTGTACTCCCAGCAGCCTACGTAGAAGTAGTTCTCATCGTCGCGCTTAGCCTCGCCTTCCTCTGTCTGGTACTCCT
>CAMUVE010000007.1:0-50104 GCA_947163985.1 uncultured Prevotella sp. | reverse complement strand
TAGTTCAATAATTCAAAATAGTGCTATTAAAAGTGGTAACTTACCACCTTTAAGGTGCAAATATACAATTTTATATTGAACCAACGGCATTTTTCTCTATTTTTTTAATTTATTATCTTGCTATTTCAGAATTTATACTTATTTTTGCGGCGGAAATAAAACATAAAAGATATGATACTATTCAAAGTCTCCCTTGTCTCGTAATGTTTAACCGAGTGGCGCATCAAGAGTATGTGACCTCTCATAACATTACAAGCATTATGGGTAAAAGTAAAAAAAAGACACCAGCCTGCACTTGGTGTTGCTGCAAATCTCAGAAACGAGGCAAGCAAATAAGCCATCGTAAATTTCGTCGTAAAGAAGCTACTTATATTATTACAGGCAAATACGAGCTTCTTCCAATTCGCCAATGGGAAATCGTTGAACAGTGGGATTTGGGAGGTGACGGCAAACATTATTGTGGTCATTGTCCTAATGAGGAATGGTATGTCAAATTGATGAGGAAGTAAATGACAGAGTACCTGCCCCTAGTGTCAGTGAAGTCCATTGGCATAAGTATTTACAAAAAAATAAGGCGCTCGCGTGAGCGCCTTACCTTGTATTATGCGAACTTTATTGTTCCTTGTATTTCTTCACTGCGAACATCGTCGCTGCTTTCACTAATCTCGCCCGCTGCCTTGCTGCGAATTTCGTCGAGCATCTGTCGGGTTCGTTTGTATGTCGGCGATGTTTCTACGTCAGCGATGACGTCGTCGTTGTCGAGGTCTTCCTGACGGAAGATGAAGATGTGTGGACGACGTTTATACTGACTCGTCTTACCGTCCTTACCGTAGTAACGACTGCGACGTTCGCGACGCTCTGCCTCTTTTTCCTCTTCACGTGCAATACGGTCTGCCTCTTCCTGGGTGCGCTTTGAGAAGTGTCCACTCATACCGTCGATGTCTTCGATGCCGAATCCTGTTGCAAGGATAGTAACCTTCACCTTGTCGCCAAGTTCCGGGTCGGTAGCAAGTCCCCACTTTATCTCGAAGTCGCTGCCAAACTTCGCCATGAAGTCGTTGACGTCGTTCATTTCCTCCATCATAAGACCCTGCTGGTTCTGGTTGTCCGAACAGAAAGAGATGGAGAGAAGTATCTTCTTTGAGTTGAACACGTCTTTTTCGTTGAGCAACGGAGAGTTAAGGGCGTCATTGATGGCCTTCTTGACACGTCCTTCGCCCTCACCATAACCCGTTGACATGATAGCGACGCCACCATCCTTGAGGACAGTCTTAACGTCGTTGAAGTCAAGGTTGATGAGTCCGTGAACGGTAATGATCTCTGCGATAGACTTCGCTGCTACTGACAGCGTATCGTCAGCCTTGCCGAAGGCGTCAAGGATTGACAGCTCCGGATAGATCTCGCGCAGGCGTTCATTATTTATAACGAGGAGGGCATCAACATGCTTTGACATCTCCTCGACGCCGTCAAGAGCCTGGTCAATCTTCTTTGGACCCTCGAAGCGGAAAGGTATTGTTACGATACCTACCGTGAGGATGCCCAGCTCCTTAGAGACGCGAGCAATGACTGGCGCGGCACCTGTTCCCGTTCCACCGCCCATACCAGCAGTGATAAACGCCATCTTGGTGCCGTCGTTGAGCATATTACGAACATCTTCTATGCTCTCTTCGGCAGCCTCGCGAGCCTTCTCAGGTTTATTACCTGCTCCAAGACCTTCCTTACCCAACTGCAGATGGATGGGGACAGGACTGTCGTTGAGCGCTTGATTATCAGTGTTGCACAGCACGAACGATACGTCGTGAATGCCTTCGCGATACATGTGATTGACGGCGTTTCCACCACCACCACCGACGCCGATGACCTTGATAATACTTTTCTCTTTTTCGGGTTCGCCAAAATCTAATGCGTCAAAAACATCGTCTTCCATATATTTCTTTGTTTTATTATTTTTACTCGTCTTCTTTCAGGAGGTTAACGAAGAAGCGCTTCAAGCTCTTTCTTACTCCCGATATTTTATCCTCTTCCTTTGTCTCTTCTTCCTCAGCACCTTCTGTTACACCAGACTCTGCTGCCTTTGCTGCGGCATCGTTACGCAGTCGCTCGTGAGCTTCCTTCTCTGCCTCTGTGAGTACCACACCGCTGTCTATATCACGAATGTTTCGTGGCTCACGGTGTATCTCGCCTGTTGTTACCGGTTGCTGTTCGTCAAAGAGTCCTGCGTTAGGATCGACCTCTGGTCCGGCACAGTTCATAGAGCCCTTAGCAAGGATTCCAAGTACGGTGTTCATAGAACCGTCACGGTCTGTGATGATAGGATCTTTGGCAGTTATTGTCTGTGTAACGAACTTTGCTGTACGTATCTTCTCCACGTGGGTGTGGTTGCGGAAAGCTGTTTCTATGTTCTTGAGGTTTGAGCCGCCACCAGTAAGGATAATACCTCCGAGGAGTCTGTCGTTAGCATACTCTGCAGGAACCTGATACCACACGTTCTCAACAATCTCGAGTACACGACCTTCTACGATGTCGATGAACTTGCGACTCTCTATTGAGCGTTCGCTGTCGATAGGCAACATCAACTGATTGTCGATTTCGTTGTTCTCTGTGTATGCAGAACCGTACTTACGCTTCATATTCTCGGCTACCGACTCGTCCATCTGGAGAGAGGCGATATCCTTTGTGATGTTGTTTCCTCCGAGTGGAATAACAACCAAGTGGCGCAGGATGTTCTTATAGTACACGCTGACAGTAGTAGTGTCGGCACCAAGGTCCACGAGCAGACATCCAGAACGTTTCTCTACCTCGGTGAGCACGCTGTCGGCAAGAGCCAGAGGTGCCAAACGCATCTCAGCTACTGCGACGCCAGCCATATCGAAGCACTTGTTGAGGCTACGATAGAACTGCTTGCGCCAAAGGATGTTCAGGAAGTTGCCCTCCAGACGTTCGCACTGTATTCCTACAGGGTCTAACTGGTACTGGTTGTCAACCTTATATTCTTGTGTGGCAGCACCAAGAATTTCCTGATCCTGATAAGTCATATTGCGATTGCCGTCCATCAGTTCGTCAACCATCTCCTGGCTTACTATAGTGTCCGGGGGAAGGTTCTTGACGATGACGTTCTTCATACAGCGTATGGACTGTCCTCCGACACCGACATAAACATAAGCAATATTGGTCTTCAGAATATTCTTCAGTTTCTGTACAATGTTGGAAATGCATTGTGAGGTCTTATCAATATTATAGACTATACCACGACGTATGAAAGTGGAAGAGTCTTCGGTAACGACGGCGAGGATAGACATACTTCCATCCATATTCTTCTTGCCGGCAATACCCGTTACTTTTGAGGAGCCGAGCTCAATAGCTACTATAAAATCCTTTGCTGCCATATATGTTATACTATTTTTATTATTTCTTACAAACTATTTGATTATCGAACTCAAGATTGATGTACTTGTATTTGTTCCACCCAGCCTGAGAGAGTCCGTAGCGATAGAACTTCTCCAGACGTGTCATCTTGGAGTTTATCATTTCTGTTATCAGCTGGCGACGGACGCTGTTTTGTTTTGCCCAAGGCAACTGACCTAAATACACCACATGGTTTCCCACGCGGGGAACAATCTCTATGCCCTGATTAGGTAGCACGTTTATCTGTTCAACAAGGTTAAACCACATCTTATTTGCCATAATAGCCTCAACGAGATATACGAGGTGAGTCTTGGCGAAAGCCTGACTGATATTTCCGGTACAGATGATGAGGTCGCTGGTATAACGACTCGTCGGCATCACGCTGCCCTGATCGTCAACGTAGTAGTCTTCGTCCCTGTCGTTCTTTACACGAACTATCGGCAGACGCTGAGTAACATTAATATATACATGACCGTCCTGAGTCTTGTAACACTCCGCAGTGTTTATGAACGACCCAACCTTCAGCGCATCCTCAATGATTCGTGGATTAACCTCGTCGAGTTTCTGATGGTAAGGATATAGTTTCTTACGCTCCAGGATAGTCTTTATGTCTTTAGCCTTCAGGAAACCATAGGTAGCGCCGTCAGCAATATTGATGCTCACGTCTGTGCACACCTTCTTCGACTCGTCAGGATGACTGAACGAAGTCATAGCGAAGACGAGGTACACTGCGAGCAGCAGGTCCAGCAGCACTATTATGGATTTCTTCAGACTAATCTTCTGCATATCTGTTAACTTAACTTCTTTCTAAGAATCTTTTCTATTTCGGGGACATCGTTGTCGAGGTCGCCCGCACCAAGAACTACGAGTACGTCGAAATCGTTCTTCTCAACGAAGTCAAGCACGTCAGCCTTGTTTATCATTTCCTTCTCGACACCCTCTCGGAGATTGTCATAGATAAGTTCTGAGGTTACTCCGGGGATTGGTTCTTCACGTGCAGGATATATCTCTGTGAGCACCACCTGGTCGAGTTGACTCAACGCATCAGCAAACTCCTTGTAGAAGTCGCGTGTACGAGTGTAGAGGTGAGGCTGGAAGATTGCTGTTATACGACGGTTCTTGTACAGCTCACGAATACTCTTCGCACTCTGGTAAATCTCTTTCGGATGGTGAGCATAGTCGCTTAGGAATACCATCTTCGGAGTGTTAATCTTGAAGTCGAAACGACGGTCAACACCTCCGTAGGTCTTCATACCATAGCGCAACTCCTCGGAAGAACAGCCGTTCAACTGTGCCATCGCCATTGCGGCGATACCATTCTCTATATTGATAGGTATGGGCTGACCAAGAGAGATGTTCGTCACACTCTCCAATGGTGATATGAAGTCAAAGGTGATGCTACCCTCGCCTATCTTCACATTCTCAGCGTGGAAGTCGCCTTTATCACGTCCATAGGTATATGTACGCACACCATCCTGAACCTCAGGCTTTACCTCAAGACCAGTGTGAATAATGAGAGCGCCACCGGGTTGAATGAGTGTTGTATAGTAACGGAAGCTTTCAAGATAAGCCTCTTTTGTGCCGTAGATATCCAGGTGGTCCGGGTCGGTACTTGTTATGACACTCATCCAAGGACGCAACCAGTGGAAAGAACGGTCGAACTCATCGGCCTCGATAACAACATACTTACTCTTCTTGCTGAGGATGTAGTTGGTACCGTAGTTCTTTGAGATACCTCCAAGGAAAGCGTTGCAGTCGATGACACCCTGATGCATTATGTGTGCACACATTGTTGACGTTGTCGTCTTACCGTGAGTACCCGCAAAACAGAGCCCTTTGTTCGACTGTGTGATCAGTCCCAGTACCTGGGCTCTCTTCTCCACATCGAAACCGTTCTCCTGGAAATATACCAATTCACTATGATCGGCAGGTATTGCCGGCGTATAAATCACGAGGGTGTGATCCGCCATCTTACATGCCTGAGGTATTGCATTGACGTTATCCTCGTAGTGAATCAGCGCCCCTTCCTTCTCCAGTTGTATGGTAAGTGCCGACGGTGTCTTGTCGTAACCGCCGACAACCATTCCCTTCTGAAGGAAATAGCGGGCTATGGCGCTCATTCCTATGCCGCCGATGCCTACGAAGTAAACAGATTGTATCTTTTCTAATTTCATAACTTCTTACCTTTTAATCTTCTTAGCCCTTCGTTGCCAGTTCTACCACAGCATCGGCAATAACCTTTGCCGAGTTAGGAAGTCCAAGTGTCAATATATTCTCACTCAGTGTGTTCAGTCGGGCGTCGTCCTTAACTGTTTCTATGGCGAGGGCTATAACTCGTTCGGGAGCCTCAGCGTCGCTGACATAGATAGCAGCGTCGCGCTTTACCAGCGCCATAGCGTTCTTCGTCTGGTGGTCTTCTGCCACGTTTGGTGACGGAACAAGGATGACGGGTGTGCCGAGAAGACAGAATTCGGAAATACTACTTGCTCCGGCACGACTTATTACCAAGTCGGCAGCGCGATAGGCTGCACCCATGTCGGTAATGAAATCACTGACAACGAGGTTTTCCGGCTTTCCCGCCTTCTTCAGTCGCTCAGCAATCTCTGCACTATAGTACTTTCCTGTTTGCCACAACACCTGAACACCACTCTTTGCGATGTCGTCAAGATGACCAAGCACACTCTCATTGATGGTGCGTGCACCGAGTGAACCGCCCACGATGAGGATAGTCTTTGTGGCGGGCTTCAGTCCGAAGGACTTCTGTGCCTCCGTCTTGCTTATAGTTGTCTCAAGCAACGACTGACGGACGGGATTTCCTGTAAGGATAATCTTATCCTCCGGGAAGAAACGCTCCATGCCCTCGTAGGCAACACATATCCTTGCTGCTTTCTTTGCAAGAATCTTATTTGTAACGCCAGCGTATGAGTTCTGCTCCTGGATAAGACAGGGGACACCCATCGCGGCACACTGGTTCAGCATTGGTCCAGAGGCATAACCTCCAACACCCACAGCAACCATAGGACGGAAATCGCGAATAATCTTCTTTGCCATCTGCTGCGACTTCCATATCTTGTAGAGCACCTTGATGTTGCGAAGGAGATTCTTGCGGTCGAAACCCTGAATAGGCAGACCAACAATCTCGTAGCCTGCCGCAGGAACACGCTGCATCTCCATACGTCCCAAAGCACCTACGAAAAGTATCTTTGCCTCAGGGTGTTCTGACTTTATCGCGTTGGCAATGGATATAGCTGGAAAGATGTGTCCACCTGTTCCTCCTCCACTTATTATCACTCGAAGTTCTCTATCCATTTTCTAACTGTTTTATTTTAGTTGGCAAAAATAAGAAAAAATTCTCTAATTCCCCAATGTTTAACGATATTTATTATTTCGATGTAACTCTTTGAGTTACCGGATCGTCTTCACGTTTCTTTGCCGAGCAGCTTACACTGAGAATAATTCCTATATAAACGCAGTTCATAATCGTCGATGTACCTCCTCGACTTATGAGGGGTAGCGGCTGTCCTGTTACTGGTGCCAGACCTACTGCTACCATCATATTGAACATAGCCTGTGTGACAAGCAGCAAGGCAATGCCCATGATGAGCAGCGCGGGAAAGGCATTGGCGCACCTGTTGGCGATTACCGCCGTGCGGAACAGCAGGATGATGTAGAGCAGACATACTGCACCAGCTCCCCAAACACCCATCTCCTCGATGATGATGGCATAGATGAAGTCGGAATATGCTTGCGACAGGAAGTCGCGCTGCACGGAGTTACCTGGTCCCACGCCCACAACATTTGACGACACGATAGCTATGTTAGCATGCGCTACCTGCGCATCCTTGTCGATGTCAAAAGAGTCTGGCGACACCTCTTTGCTACTTAGGAACTTATTTATTCTTGACTTCCACGTACCGAAACGGTGGAATATTTTTGACACTCCACCACTCTTCTCCGGTTTCGGAGCAGACTCTGTGAGCGTCATAGTATTCGCCTCAGCAGCAACCGGCTCTTCCGTTTTCTCCGTACCTGCCGCCATAATAACCGCTACGAAGAGTGCTCCTGCCAACATAACACCTCCGAGAATCTTTCCGAGTATCGCCTTTGGCACCCTGCCGATGAACATCATAGCAAAGATAGTGACACAAAGGAGCATCGCCGTAGAGAGGTTCTCCAAAGCAATGAGCAGTACAAAGGGAATACTTACATAAGCTATATATTTGAATGCTCTGCGGTCAGCACCGTCGGGCGTCTGCATAGCACTGAGTATCTGTGCCTCAGCGAGCACTATAGCTCCTTTGGCAAGTTCTGAGGGCTGAAACTGGAAACCGAAAAGACCTATCCATCGCTGAGCACCGTTGGTAGATTGTCCGACGGCGAGTACTGCGATGAGCATGACAAATGATATCAGCAGGGCGAACGGAGTAACTATCTTAAAGTACTTGCACTTTATATTCATAGTACCCACAAGGAGGCAGAGTCCCACGAACATAAGTCCTGCGTGACGCAGTACCGGTTCGAAGTAGTTTCCGCTCCTGTAGCTTAGTCCGCTCGACGAGCTATACACCTCGATGATACTCACCGCACAGAGGATGAAATACACAGCCCATATGATTCCATCGCCCTTTATCTTCAGCTTTAGAAATTGATCTATCATTTACAGGTTTCTTACTAATGTCTTAAACTGTTCTCCTCGGTCTTCCATATTCTTGAAGAGGTCGAAGCTGGCACAACAGGGACTCAGCAATACTGTCATTCCCGGCTCTGCCATCTCGTAGCACGCCTCCACACACTCCTTCATAGAGTGAGTATCGCGAACAGGGATGCCTAAAGCGTCGAAATTGTCATGCAGTTTCTTGTTGTCGGCACCGAGATATACCAGACCGGCACACTTCTGACGCACGAGGTCCTTTATTGGCTCATAGTCGTTACCCTTGTCCTTACCGCCGATGATGAGTATGGTTGGTGTCTTCATACTCTCAAGTGCATACCAGCATGCATCGACGTTGGTTGCTTTTGAGTCGTTGATATACTGCACACCACGAACGGTAGTAACCTTCTCCAGACGATGCTCCACACCCGGGAAGTCGCTAAGGCTCTTGCGGATAACCTCATTCTTTATTCCCGACACCTTTGACGCTATTCCCGCAGCCAAAGAGTTATAGATATTATGCTTTCCTGTCAGCGACAATTCTTCCTGTTCCATATTGAACGGAGTGGGGTACTCTATCTTATACTGACCTTCTTCTATATAACCTATGCTGCCCAGTTCCTTAAGTTCCGAGAAGGGCAGTTTCACCGCCTTAATGTCGTACTTCTCAAGTTCGCGACGTATTATAGGGTCGTCATTCCAATAGATGAAAGCATCGTCGGAGGTCTGATTCCTTGTTATGCGCATCTTCGCATCGACGTAGTTCTGCATCTTGAAGTCGTAGCGGTCCAGGTGGTCAGGGGTAATATTAAGCAACACCGCCACATTAGCACGGAAGTCGTACATATTATCCAACTGGAACGAGCTGAGCTCTATGACATAGTATTCATGTGGCTCCTCTGCTACCTGAAGGGCAAGACTGCGACCGATATTTCCTGCAAGACCAACATCGTATCCTGCATCTTTGAAAATGTGATAGATGAGCGACGTTGTTGTCGTCTTACCATTACTTCCAGTAATACATATCATCTTGGAATTAGTATAGCGTCCCGCAAACTCTATCTCGCTGATAATAGGAATATTGCGCTCTTTGACCTTCTTTATCATCGGTGCAGTATCAGGGATTCCCGGACTCTTTATCACCTCGTCGGCAGCGAGAATACGCTCCTCTGTATGCTGTCCTTCCTCCCACTCTATCTGGTGGTCATCAAGGAGTTTCTTATAGTTGTCGCGTATGCTTCCCATGTCGGAAACAAACACGTCAAAGCCCTTTACTTTTGCTAACACTGCGGCACCTGCTCCACTCTCCGCAGCTCCCAAAACAACAATCTTCTTCATCATCTTTTTATCTTATCTTCAATGTTATAATTGTAAGCGCAGCAAGGATTATGGTAGTAATCCAGAAACGCACGGTTATCTTCGACTCGTGGAACTGACGGTGTGGCCATCCGCGGAATATATAACGACTGGTAGCGTCAAGCTGTGAGTCGAGTTTTCGGAAGTTATCATGTATCGGCGTAGCGCGGAATACTCGCACACGCTGACCTTTATGCTTATAGTATTTGAACATCTGTGTCTGGATAATCACACTAAGGCTCTCAACGAGGAAGATGCCGCAGAGTATTGGCACCATAAGCTCCTTGTGGATGATAACAGCACAGACTCCGATGATACCACCGATAGTCAGAGAACCTGTATCACCCATGAATACCTGTGCGGGGAAGGCGTTGTACCACAAGAAACCTATCATTGCACCGATGAAGGCGCAAAGGAACACTACGAGTTCCTGAGACCCAGGGATATACATAATGTTCAGATAGGCAGCATATTCAATATGACTGGACACATAGGCGAAGATGCCCAGAGCCACTCCTATGATAGCCGAGTTTCCTGCACACATACCATCCATACCGTCGTTCAGGTTTGCACCGTTCGACACCGCTGTAACTACAATTATCGTCATGATAACAAAGAGTATCCATCCGGCAGCGTTGGCATAGTCGCCACAGAACGACATTATCTTGGAATAGTCCAGATTGTTGTTCTTAACGAACGGGATGGTGGTCTTCAGCGACTTCTCCGCCTCCGACTTATGGGTGACAAGAACCTCCTGTCCCTGTCGTTCTACGCTGACATTCTCGTTAATCTTAGCATCAGGACTTGCCCACAGCACCACACCGACAATAAGGCCTATGCTTACCTGTCCTATAATCTTATAGATACCGCGCAATCCTTCCTTGTTCTTGCGGAAAATCTTGATGTAGTCGTCCATAAAACCAAGAAATCCCAACCATACCGTAGTAATAATCATCAGGATGAGATAGATGTTTCTCATTCGTCCGAGCAACAGAGCCGGAACGAGGATGGAAACGATGATTATGATACCACCCATAGTAGGCACACCCTTCTTTGCCACGCCGAAGGGGTCGATGCTCGCATCGCGTGCTGTCTCAGAGATGTTTCTGCGCTTCATATATTTGATGAAACGCTCACCGAACCATGCAGAGATAATAAGTGCGAGAATAAGTGCAAGCAAAGCACGGAAAGAGATATATCCCCACATGCGGGCGCCAGGAACGCCAAACTGCTCTAAAAATCTGAATATGTAGTACAGCATCTTTTATTGTCGTTTTTTCGTTATTACGTTATTACGATATATCGTTATTACGATGTTAAGAGTTAATAATCTCTCTAACTACTTCTTTATCGTCGAAATGGTGTTTTACACCTTTTATCTCCTGGTAATCTTCATGACCTTTACCCGCTATAAGCACAACGTCGCCTTTCTGAGCCATCATACATGCTGTGCGGATAGCCTCGCGGCGATCTACTATGGTAAGGACTTTCTTCATCTGCTGACGGTCCAGACCAGCAAGCATATCGTTAAGGATATCCTGTGGTTCCTCGAAACGGGGATTGTCGGAAGTGAGTATCACCTTATCGCTCTGTCGCACAGCCTCTTGCGCCATGATAGGACGTTTACCCTTGTCACGATTACCACCAGCTCCACAGACGGTTATCACCTGACCTTTTCCGTTGAGCACCTCATGAATTGCCGAGAGTACATTTTGCAGTGCATCGGGGGTGTGGGCGTAGTCCACAACAGCCGTATAGCCATCGGGTGCTGATATAGGCTCCAGACGACCGCTAACACTCTTCAGGGTACTCATCACGAGGAGGACGTCTTCTGGTTTTTCACCGAGCATAATGGCAGCACCATATACTGCAAGCAGGTTGCTGACATTAAACTTGCCAATAAACTGCACTCCGACCTCTCTGCCGTCAATCTCCAGGTACATTCCTTCGAAATGACACTCCAGAATCTTCGCCTTGAAATCTGCCATCGTCCTGGTAGAATAGGTCTTAATGTTCGCCTTACAGTTCTGCACCATATACTGCCCGTTCTTGTCGTCGGCATTGATTATGGCAAAAGCATTCTTTGGAAGTCCGTCGAAGAACGCCTTCTTGGCATTACGGTAGTTCTCTACCGTCTTATGATAGTCAAGATGGTCACGGGTGAGATTCGTAAATATACCGCCCACGAACTTCAGTCCGCTGATACGCTTCTGTGCTATAGCATGACTGGAGCACTCCATGAAGGCATACTGACAACCTGCATCAACCATTCTGGCGAGGAGTCGGTTAAGCTCTATGGCGTCGGGGGTAGTATGGCTGGCGGGAACAGCCTCATCTTCTATGTAGTTGCAGACCGTTGACAACAGTCCGCACTTATATCCGAGTTTTCGGAACATATTATATAATAAGGTGGCGATAGTTGTCTTGCCATTTGTTCCTGTTACACCTACGAGTTTCAGTTTGCTCGACGGGTCACCATAGAACAGCGTCACCACCTTACCGAGTGCATCGTCGGTTGATGCCACCTGAAGATATGTCACACCATCGACAGTTGTCTCTGGCATATCCTCACAAAGAATGGCTTTGGCACCTTTCTCAATAGCTTTAGCAATGAAGGTATGACCATCTACCTGCGTACCCTTTATGGCAGCAAAGAGATGTCCCTGCTCAACGGCACGACTGTCCATATTAACTCCTGTAATATCGACATCTGTCGTACCCACCACCTGTAGTGGTTTTATGTTTTGTATCAGATTTTTAAGTATCATATATCGAATTTTAATCTACAAACGTCACCTTTCTTTATTACGTGTCCTGGCGGCAGACTTTGCGAAACCACCTTACCGCGTCCTTCCACATATACCTTAACACCACGATGCTCAAGAGCATATACAGCATCACGAGCACCCATTCCCTCTACATCGGGAACGACATTGGCTGCTGTGGGTGCCGACTGCGTCAGACTGATACTCGTGGAAGATGTTTTTGCCTTTCCCCATATAGGATTGCTTGTTAACGAGCTGCTCCAGTTTGTCGTTGGGGTTATAGACAGGTGCCTGAGCACATAGTCGGCAGCAAGGAGATTACCGTCCTTCACCTCCGGCATCAACACAGACAGCGAGTCGCGTGCATCATCAGCACGACGCTTGATGTCCTGTGCCATAATACCCTCGGAAATCTGGTGGAACACAACTCCACTCATACCACCTCCTGATGCTGGAAGTCCTGACTTAAGGATACAAACTATGCAAGAGTAGCGGGGAGCGTCAGCGGGGAAGAAGCCCGCAAACGACAGAAGGTATGACGAGGTCTTTCCACCTCCTGCCCACACCTGTGCCGTTCCTGTCTTTCCTGCCACCTTGAAGTGTTTCGAACCAGCCTTCCTACCGAGTCCCTGACTAACCACGTGGTAGAGTATTGTCTGCATAGTCTTTACTGTTGACATCTTGGCAATACGCTTGCCGCCCATCATTGCTTCTGGCGGGAACTCTTTAAGTACCTCACCGTCCTTCACCACTTGTTTTACAAAACGGGGACGCATCATAATACCGTCGTTGGCAATAGCATTATAGAAAGCCAACGTAGATATCGGCGGCACCTGCGACTCGTAACCTATACTCATCCAGGGTAGCGCTGTCTTACTCCAGTTGACATACTGTCCACGACTGTTCTTTTTAGGCATACGTATTCTCGCTGGTGTAGAACCATGAATAGGTATCTTGAAATCTTGGGCGAGTCCGAGACGATGTATTCCCTGCACATACTTCTCCGGATTACGTGCATAGTGCTCATCAATGATACGACTGACACCGATGTTCGAACTTACCTCGAGGGTTCGTGGCAACGAGATAACGCCATATCCTCCTCTTGTCCAGTTATGATCGCGCATCTTGGCGCCGTGCATATCCATCACTCCGGAGAAAGTGTTGACCATATAATTAGTATCTACCACACCGTCGTCGAGAGCCACCATAATAGAGGCTGTCTTAAACACAGAGCCTGGCTCCATAAGATTGCTGACGGCAGCATTCCTTACCTCACGATACACGCCATCCTCGCATTTTATCATGTTGACGATGGCTTTTACGTCGCCTGTCTTCACCTCCATAACGATAGCAACACCCATCGAGGCTGTTCCCATCTTCTCGTCAATGAGCTTCAACTCGTCGAGGACAGCACGCTCTGCTAAGTCCTGCATATTTACATCTATGGTGGTAACTATGTCGGCACCGTCTTCTGGCGGAAGCTCGGTAATGTTAAGATACTTGTTTCTTACCTTACGACGCTTTATCTTACCCATCTTTCCACGCAGGATAGAGTCGTATGTAAGCTCAAGACCGCAACGTGCGGTATCCTTGGCACCGAACATATCGCCGACGGTACGAAGTGCTATAGAACCGAAAGGATGTTGACGGGCATTGAACTCCTCAACGTGGAAACCACTCTTATACTTTGAGAGGTTGAACAACGGAAGGTGTTTCACCTCCATATATGTATCGTAGCTGACACGACGTTTCCATATCGGCCAGTGCTGACTCTGTTTCTTTCGACCTTCCTCAAGGTCTCTTTTGAATTCTTCAGCGCTCTTCTCTGGGAATATCTCATGCAGACCCATACAGATGCTGTCAACCTTCTCTGTCCACAGCGAGTCTTTCTCCTCACCACCAGCCTTGAAGTCTATGAATAGTTTGAACTCAGGAAGCGACGATGCCAACAGTTCTCCGTTACAGCTGAGGATGTTTCCACGTACTGGTTTCACATCCACGCTGTCTCGCTTAAACCTGTCAGCCACCTTCGTCCAGTAGTCGCGCTTTGCTGTAGCTATATATGTTGCCTTAGCGATAATAGCGACACCAAGCAGCACCATGATATAAGCAATTATCTTATATCTTGGAACAATTTTCTTTCTTTCAAACAGACTACTCATCCTTTTTCTTCAACTATTCACTATAAACTTCAATTCTTTATCTCTACAATATACGGCGGTTCACTCGGTATCTTCAACGTGCTGTCCTTCTGTATTCGTAACATCTCCAAAACGTTACTCTCACGACATCTCTCTGTGAGCTCGCTGGCACTCGACAGCGCCCTGTATTTCGCATCCTGGAGTTCTGTATTCAGCTGGTCTATCTCGATGAGACTTTTCTGGCAGCTGTAGCGATTGCTTATATACACTATTATAAAGAACAGTACCAGCAGCACCACTCCTATCTGACGGCGCAACATCTCTGCCGTAAGAAAGTCACCACCGAGAATCTTTCTCAACGTGAACGTAGCAGAGTGCTCCGACTCGTCCTCACGAGCCTGCTTCTTTATCGCATCCTGGAGTTTTATCTGCGGCACTTCGGGGTCTTTCTGCGCCTCCTCCAGCTGCTCTTCCTCAGCAGCAACGTCTTCCTGTTCGCCAGCAATGACCTTTAGCTCTATATCTTGTTCTTCCTTTTTCACACCAACTATAAACTTTAAACTCTAAACTCTCAACTTTAAACTCTAAACTCTCTCCGCTACTCTCAGTTTAGCACTTCTGCTTCGAGGATTAGTCTGCTGCTCTTGGTCCGACGGAACAATAACCTTAGAGTTAACCGACCTGAATGGTGACGATATTCGTCCGTAGAAGTCTTGTTCTATCTTTCCTTCCACATTTCCGGATTTCATCACGTTCTTCACTATTCTATCCTCAAGAGAGTGATACGTTATCACCGACAGTCGCCCACCTTCTGCAAGTACTTCGCTGGCAGCAAGGAGCATCTCCTTAAGGGCATCCATCTCGTGGTTTATCTCTATGCGGAGCGCTTGGAACACTCGCGCAAGGTCTTTCTTTTCTCTGTTATGAGGCATTAGCGGCTGTACCACCTTCAACAGGTCGCCTGTCGTCAGCAACGGTTTCTCGCTACGTGCCTTTACTATCTGTGATGCTATGCGTCGTGCCTGACGAATCTCACCGTAGAGATACAGCACATCTGCTATCTTTTCCTCCTCAGCCTTGTTTATGAAGTCGGCAGCAGTAACTCCTGCCCGTTTGTTCATCCTCATATCCAGCGGAGAATCCCATCTGAAAGAAAATCCACGTGTTTCATCATCGAAATGATGACTCGACACTCCCAGGTCAGCAAGTAGTCCGTCAATCTTCTCTACCTCGTAATAGCGCATCCAGTTCTTCAGATATCTGAAATTGCTCCTTACAAAAGTGAAACGCTCGTCGTCGGGGATATTCCCCTCCGCATCGCTGTCCTGATCAAAACCGTAGAGTCTGCCCTTGGGACCTAACCGACGAAGAATCTCTCTGCTGTGGCCACCGCCACCAAATGTAACGTCCACATATATCCCGTCGGACTTTATGTTCAGTCCGTCAATACTCTCATTGAGGAGTACTGGCACGTGATATGTAGTATCGCTACTGTTCAATTCTTCAGTCTTTCATTCTTTCAGTTTTCATAATCTCTTCTAACTGTCGTCCGAACTCTTCAGGCTCCACGAATGGTTTGCTCGTCGCCTCTGCGCTCCACACTTCCATCGTGTCACCCATACCTATGAACTTCACCTCACGACTTATTCCCGCCATAGCAAGATATCGTTTGGGAATAAGGAAACGACCGTTACCGTCAAGCGTTACCAGTTCTACGTCAGAGACAAACTGACGGAATAACTCCTGGTGCTGCTTGTTCCAGCGGTTAAGATTGTCTCGAAGCATATCCATCTGCTCGTTCCAAACACTCTGGGGATAAAGCGTCAGACACTGCTGGAACACGTCCTTACGCAGCACTAACGACTCCTCACCTGCTGTTTGGAGCGTCTTACGGAACACCGCCGGCAGGAACACCCTACCTTTGGCGTCGATTTTTGCCTCGATATTGCCTAAAAAGCGCATGTGTATACACAAATCTTTGAATTCGGTTACAAAGGTATAAACTTTTCTCCACAATTCCCCACATTTCTCCACAATTTTTATTTTTTTTTTCATTTCTCCTCACAAACAGGTCTATTTTCCGTGCATTTTCTTTGTCATTCAAACGTAATTGTTTACTTTTGCGCTATGAAAACAAATATTTCCATTTACACCCTGACGTCAGAACTCCATAATGAACATGCTGTTGACGCTGTTACTCGTGAGTTCTTGGACAGCCTACACATTGAATACGACCTTAAGGGGAGCGACTTCTCAGACTATGCTACCTCACCGTTGAGTCTCATCTACGTAAGAACGGGCGGTACGGAAGGCATCTTCAAATCGCTACTTCCTTCTCTGCAGTCTAAGTCATCACGTCCTTTCTACCTCCTCACTTCCGGCAAGAGCAACTCACTCGCTGCGTCACTTGAGATTCTGTCGTTCCTACGACAACAGGGACTGAAGGGAGAAGTAATTCACGGTAATCCAGACTACGTTACCCGACGCATCACTCTTCTTGCGAAAGTCGAGGAGGCACACCAGAAACTTCGCGGTTGCAGACTGGGAATTATCGGAGAACCTTCCGACTGGCTCATATCAAGTAATGCCGACAAAGCAAAAATTAAGCAGCAGCTTGGTATTGAGCTGGTTAGCATACCCATGCAGGAACTCTTAGACACAATAAAAAGTACTCCTGTTCCATCACCTGAGGAGGATGCTCAACTGAACACTTCTCTCGCAAAATCACTTCCTGGCGCCGTACAGATTTACGATGCGCTGAAGGAGGTTGTTTCCCGTCATCAGCTACAAGGATTTACTATCCGCTGTTTCGACCTCCTCACAGCAGTGAAAAACACTGGATGTCTGGCACTTGCAAAGTTTAACTCCGAAGGTATCGTAGCGGGTTGCGAGGGCGATGTTCCTGCACTCCTGTCAATGAAAATAGCACAGGTTCTGACGGGTGTCAGCGGTTTCCAGGCTAACCCCGCAAAGATAGACGTCGAGTGTGGCGAGATGCTTTTCGCTCACTGCACAATTCCCTTCAACCTCGTGGAACGCTACGAATACGACACTCACTACGAGTCGGGCATAGGCATCGGCATCCGCGGTTATATGAAGGAAGGTCCTGTTACCATCTTCAAGATATCCGGCGACCTCTCCCGAAACTTCATCGAGGAGGGTGAACTGATAAGAAATCAGGCGAAACCGGACCTTTGTCGCACACAACAAATCATCAAACTGCGCAACGCTTCAAGGGCATCATACTTCCTTACAGATCCTATTGGTAATCACCATATTATATTACCGGGAAGCCACAAGGACCTTTTACAAGAATTTATAAATCAATAAAATTATGGAACAGACAACATACGAAACTTGGGGCACGTGCTCCAAATTCATCAACTTTGAAATAGACGACGACCACATTATCCACAACGTTCACTTCATCGGGGGATGTTCCGGTAACACCCAGGGAGTATCTGCTCTCGTCGAAGGAAGGAAGGCTGAGGAGGTCATAGGACTGCTCAAAGGCATCAAGTGTGGCAGCAAACCAACGTCATGTCCAGACCAACTTGCGCAAGCTCTTGAGAAAGAACTCGACAGACGTTTAAACAACAACCAATGAAAAAGTTATCTGAAGGTCATAAGATGTGGCTCAGCGTGATGGCTGTATTCGTCGTCTATGGCTCCACGTTCATCTTGTTCGAGGACTATGACCGCAAATGGATTGAGCCCTTCAGCGAGACGAGCGACTGGCATCTGCTGGAGTTCTCGCTGATAGTGATGATAGGACTGGGAGCCCTGCTCTATCACTTTGCACGAGGTCTCGATCAGCGCATCACAAAAGAACAACTGGAGAAAGAAAAGAAGATACGTCGCGAGCTGACACAGAACATAGCTCACGAGTTGAAGACTCCCGTTGCCTGCATATTGGGATATACGGAAACGATTCTTGATTCGCCCCATATTGACGACCAGACGAGAACAAAATTCATTGAACGCACTTACGCCCAGGCAAGACGACTCACCTCGTTGCTGAAGGACGTATCAATACTCAACAGGATGGATTACGCTGCCGACATGATTGCTATGGAGAACGTCAACGTAACAAAGATGGTGGACGACATAATACAAGGAACTGCCTTTGCCTTTGAACGTAAGAAGATGAAGTTCATAAACAACCTGCCAAAAGACATTACCGTCAAAGGAAATGCCTCGCTGATATACAGCATTTTCCACAACCTCATCGATAACTCACTGAAATATTCCGGAGAAGGTAGCACAGTAACAGTTGGTGCCTCTAACGGTACCACACATTGGCATTTCACCTTCGAGGATAACGGCAAAGGGGTTGATAAGTCACACCTGAGCAGGATGTTCGAGCGCTTTTATATCATTGACAACAGTCACGACAAGGACTATAAAGGGACAGGTCTCGGACTCCCCATCGTGAAGAACGCAGTACAGTTTCACGGTGGCACCATCAATGCAAGTATTCCCAAGAACGGAGGACTGAAGTTTGAATTCGCATTAAAAAAGAAATAACGATGATAAAGATTTGCAATTTTATAGCTAAATGGATGGGACTCCTGGTGCTGCTTGTGGCAGCATTGTCTCTGCTGGCACCTACTACTTTTTCGTGGATCAGCACTTGGTATATCAACCCGATGCTCGGAGTAATAATGTTCGGTATGGGACTGACGCTGTCTCCCAAGGACTTCAAGATAGTGCTCAGCCGTCCCAAGGACATCATTGTGGGCTGTTTCATGCAGTTCCTTATCATGCCTCTTTTAGCGTGGGGACTGACGTGGGCATTCTCGCTTCCTAAGGAACTCGCACTGGGTGTTATCCTTGTGGGCTGTTGTCCTGGCGGCACCGCCTCCAACGTCATTACCTATCTGGCGAAGGGCGACCTCGCCTTGTCTGTCGGTGTTACGGCAGCATCAACAATCCTGGCACCACTACTTACCCCGCTGCTGGTACTCACAATAGCAGGAACTATGGTAAATGTCGACGCCATAGGAATGTTGCAGAGCATTGTCTATGTGGTCATAGCACCTATCGTTTGCGGACTGACGTTTCAGAAGTATCTGCCTGACATAACCCAGAAGCTTACACCATATCTTCCGGCATTCTCGTCATTGGCTATAGCCTTCACTGTGGGCATAGTTGTTTCCCACAATGCTTCACGACTGCTGTCGGGAGGTGTCCTTGTAATCATCGTGGTGATGCTTCACAACCTGCTGGGACTCACCTTAGGATACCTTGCCTCCACAGCCCTGCGGATGTCAAGACCAAAGCGCATAGCTTTGAGTATCGAAGTAGGCATGCAGAACTCCGGTCTCGCATCGTCGTTGGCGGTACTCCACTTCGCAGCTTACCCCCTTGCCACCGTTCCGGGTGCCATATTCAGCGTTTGGCATAACATCAGCGGAGCGCTGGTAGCAAAACTCTTTCAGCGCTCTGCCGATACCGAGGGTTAAGCGTTTTCTGCTTCTTTCTGGTTAAGATTCTCGTGGAATGTCTTTGCAATATTCTCACTTCCTTTCTGAGCGTGTGGTGAGATGAAGATTAAGAACACAACCACAACGATAGCGAAGATACCGAATATTCCGCTTCTGGGGAGTGTGTTACCAATGATATATGCCACAAAGAATGCTCCCAGTACGATGCGGAAAAGTCCCAACGCTGTTATCTTTACACGGTCCATGCGAGAACCTTCGTACCATAGTTTGTTGACGTTATCGCTATTGCCGCCACGTCGCATCATTGCCCACAGGAAAGGTGCGCATATAAACAGTGTTACAATAGCGGTTACGATGCCCGACCACGGGTCTGGCAGCATGTCGTAGATAACTGGTGCTCCGTAGTAGTACATCAGTGCGATGATAGCCGTACAGAGTACACTGTTGACAACCAGTACAAAGATGTAGTAGTTTCGCTCCTTACGCCAAAGAGCACGCATCTCGTCTGTTTCTTCCTTGTCGTTTTTATCATCACTGTTACGCTCCAGTTTCTCTAACAACTTGGCAGGCAGTATGCGTGCCAACGCGTTGTAGGCTGGCTCAGCAAGTCGTATCATATACGGAGTGGTGAAGGTGGTGAACACCGAGACAGCAACGACGATAGGATACAGGAAGTCGCTGGTGACTTTAAGCGAGGTACCGAGGGTAGCAAGGATGAATGCGAACTCACCAATCTGCGTCAGCGAGAAGGAGCATTTCATTGAGGTCTTCAACGACTGTCCTGACAGCAGGAAACCTCCCGTGCTGAAGACGGTCTGACCTATCATGATGGCTGCAATGATGCAGAGTATAGGTACTATATATTCTATGATAAGAGCCACATCGACCATCATGCCGACAGACACGAAGAAGATGGCTCCGAAGAGGTTCTTTACAGGCGACACAAGGTGCTCTATCTGTTCTGCCTCAACAGTCTCCGAGAGGATGCTACCCATAACGAAGGCTCCGAAAGCAGCAGAGAAACCTACTGCAGAGGCGAATACCACCATACCGAAGCATAGTGCGAGGGCGGTGATGAGGAGAGTCTCCTCGTTCATAAGCTTTTTTGCCTTACGCAGGAATAGCGGAATAAGGTATATGCCCACCACGAACCAAAGCACGAGGAAGAACGCGAGTTGCAGTATGGAGAGGAGCATCTGAGAGCCCTCGAACTCCTTGCTGACAGCCAGCGTAGAGAGCATAACCATAAGGACTATCGCCAGAATATCCTCTATGATAAGCACACTAAGGACGAGTCCCGCAAAGCGTTCGTTTCGCAGTCCCATATCGTCGAAAGCCTTGAAGATAATGGTTGTTGACGACATTGCCAGCATACCGCCTAAGTAGATACAGTCCATCTCTTTCCATCCGAACAGATGACCCGTGAACGCTCCGACGTACATCATTGCAAAGATGATGGCGAGGGCAGCGATGATAGGAGCGGCTCCCATCTTCAGGATTTTCTTAAACGAGAATTCCAGTCCTAATGCGAACAGCAGGAAGATGACACCTATTTCACTCCACAAGTGGATGCCGTGCATATCGGTGACACTGGGCATATACGACATGTTTGGAGAGGCAAGGAATCCTGCTACGATATATCCAAGAACGATAGGTTGTTTTAGCCTCTTGAACAACAAGGTCATTACTCCAGCACAGATAAGGATAAGTGCGAGGTCGGCTATTAAGGGCTCAAGGTTTGACATAACTTTATATGTTTTTAGGGTTTATAATTTCACGGGTTATAGTCGGACACCGAAAGAGGTGTTTACGTACCAGTCGTTGACATATCCTGAGATGCCTTCTTCGCTATAGCGAATATTGTTGAACTGTCCGTAGGCATTAAGGAAACACCTGCCGAAGTTATAGGTCACTGACGCACGTCCGTCGAAACCTATGCTAATACTGCTGTTCTTCGACCTGTCTGTATAATGGTTTACGCGCAGTTTGTCGTAGAACCACGTGTCCCACTGCTCTTCGGTAATTGTTGGGTCTTCTGAGTAAGGGTCGTCTAACAGCTCTTCCACGTTGGTAGTATATCCGGAAACTTTGAGCTTGTTGACAACGGTGAGCATCGGCATCGCCAGCACGTTGACCAGCAGTCCCTTGACGGGAACCCAGTTGTAGGCATAACCTACGCCTATGCTACCCTGCCACAGCTTCACCTTTCCAAGTCCTCCCATCAGATATATAAGGTCACCGTTGAGGTTGTTTGCATAATCTATCTTGGTGTAGTTATACATAAGTCCTACCATCAGCGAACCTGCCGAACGCTTCTGTATTACAGACTGGTCGTAGGCAGCAGCGTAGGAGAACTTCTTTCCGTTAAACATATAATATCCGTCCAGGAAGACTGTCTTCACGCGGATAGGGTTACGCAGATGAACATTAAACCACGTGCCCTTTGTCTCCACAGGTATAAGGTCGCTGTCCAAGAAGAAGTCCGGATCACTGTTTTCGAAGGTGTGGATGCGCAGGTTTATACCGTATGAACCTCCTGTAGCACCAATAGTAAACAGGTTACCTTTATCGCCACCGACGTTAACCGTATAGCCTATACCGTAACCTCTGTAACCCACCCACAGACCTACGTACTGTGAAGGAACTGTTTTGAAATATGGTCGGGCTGTATAGTATGAGCCCATCTCATTTGCTTCCATTTTCAAGCTCAGAATGGTCTGGCTTATGTTACCTCGCATAATAGCCTGCCAAGGTCTTTCCGGAACTTCAATGTAATTGTGATCAATGCCGCTTACCGCCATAGTGTCGAGTGCGGCACCTATTTTATTTACAAATGATACCAATCCATTTTGTGCCATCACTTGTCCGCAAGAGTTAACAGCTAAGGCTATTATCAGGTATTTCAGTGTCTTCATACTACTATTATTATCTAATGTGGGTTACTAAACGCTATGCAAAATTAAGAAAAATTTTCCAAAAAAGAAAAAAATAAGGCATTTTTTTGTATTATTAGGTACGATACACGAAATATGTACCGCCGTCGCTCTGACAATACTTCCTCAGCAGTTCCTGTATGTACTCCGCATTCTGGCACACCCGCCTCTCGTCACCGTCATACCCGTTGATGAGTACCAGCAGGTGGGTCGTCGCAAGCATCATCTTGGTACGTTCGTTGTCGCTGGTAGGAGTACCCACACCACCTTGTGCATCACGATATACGGGCAGCCCGTGAATGTTTATCAGACCTCTGCCTATGCCTTCGTAGGGTTCTCCCTCGCGACCTATTCCGAGTGTCAGGGTGTCGCCCACGAACTTGTCGGCATCGAAGCCGCCAATGCTGTAACCGAAGGCTATGGACGCTAAGTTTATAAGATCTACCAACGTGTCGCGCTGGTACAACTCCTTTCCCTGCAGCACACGACGTATCAGCGCCTCCGATGCAGGACGGTATCTCGACGGGTCTTTACCACACGCCTTATACACCCTGCGTGTAGCCGCAATACTCGTCATCTCTTTCAGCGACTCGGTGGTCAACTCCTCACGGAACTTATTGCCAAGAGCCTCTATCTCTTTCCATAGCTCCTCACTGTACGGGGTGTTTACCACCTCAGCCTCAACACACGCCCCAACAAACTCAGGACATACCGTCTTTATTTCTTGTGATACTATTACCTTCATAATGTTACCTTATTAAAAAGTGCCACAAATCATTGATTTGCAGCACTTTCTTTCAGCCCTTGTACCCAGAGCCGGGGTCGAACCGGCACGGGTTGCCCCACTGGTGTTTGAGACCAGCGCGTCTACCGATTCCGCCATCTGGGCTTCAAAATCGGCTGCAAAATTACGAATAAACGAGGAGAATACCAAAAAAAATCAAAAAAATTTGCTCATGTTACGAATAATCACTACCTTTGGACGGTAAAACTGAAAATCTAATATAATGACAACATACAACAAGCGCAATTATTGCGTAATCCTTGCAGGCGGCAAGGGTCGAAGACTGTGGCCATGCAGCAGAGAACGACAGCCAAAACAGTTCGTTGACTTCTTCTCTACAGGACGCACCCTACTTCAGGAGACTTTCGACCGAGTAAAGAATTTTATACCACTGGAGAACATCTACGTAAGCACTAACCACGAATATGCTCACTTCGTTGTAGAACAACTGCCCGAGCTGCCAAAGGAGAACGTGCTTAGCGAACCCATATATCGTAATACAGCACCGAGTGTGGCGTGGGCAACATACCGCATATACCATCGTGACGAGAATGCTCGTATGATGGTAATACCCTCCGACCATACTGTAATACACGAGGACCGCTTCTGCGACAACATGCTGCGTGGAATGGATATGGTTGACAGTTTCGACCACATCCTTACTATGGGTGTAAAACCTACTCGTCCGGAGACGGGCTACGGATACATACAGAAAGGCGACCCCACAGACACAGAACATATATATAAGGTGAAGTCGTTCACAGAGAAACCGGATGCCGAATTCGCAAAACTCTTCATGGAGAGCGGCGAGTTCCTGTGGAACACGGGCATCTACATCGCCAACGTACAACACATGCGACTCTGTCTGCACAAAATCTTCCCGGCGGTATTCCGCATCCTCGAGGCACGCGAAGAAAGGGTGTCGTTAGAAGACGAACTCATCTTCATCGAAGAGAAGTTCTCCTCCTACCCCAACATCTCCATCGACTACGGACTGCTCGACAACAACGAGGACGTCTGCGTTATGGAGTCCGACTTCGGATGGGCTGACCTGGGTATGTGGCACTCCATCTACGACACCAAGAAGAAGGTGGAAGGCGACAACGTAGTCATCGATACCGACGTCATCCTTGAAGAGTGTAAAGGCAACATCATAAAACTCCCCAAAGGACGACTGGGCGTCATTCAGGGACTCGAAGGATATATCATAGCGGAGCAAGGCAACGTACTTCTGATATGTAAAAAGGGTGACTCCTCAGCACTCATCCGCAAATACGTCAATGACGTAAAACTGAATCACGGCGAAGAGTACGTGTAAGAAAAAATGTAAAAATAGTGAAAACATTTTTGTTTTTCACATTTTATACTTAACTTTGCAGACGAAAACACAACAGGAAGGATTCCGACATTGAAAAGTTATGTCGGAATTCTTAGTTTTTTTCACTGCAATTAAAGAACAAATAAAAAGATATAACTATGGCATACATGTCACAAGAGGGCTACGACAACCTTGTTGCCGAGCTCAGAAGATTAGAAAGCGTTGAACGCCCAAAAGCGTCAGCAGCAATAGCAGAGGCACGCGACAAAGGCGACCTCAGCGAGAACAGCGAGTACGATGCAGCAAAAGAGGCACAGGCAAAACTCGAAGGTAAAATCAACGAGATGAAGGCAATCCTCGCCGAAGCAAAAATCATCGACACCAAACGCCTCAGCACCGACGCCGTACAGATACTCTCAAAGGTGGAAATGACAAACCTCGCCACAAAGGCGAAGATGACCTACACCATCGTCAGCGAAAACGAGGCAAACCTGCGTGAGGGCAAAATAGCCATCACCACACCTATCGCACAGGGACTTCTTAACCACAAGGTGGGCGACGAGGTGGAAATCACCATTCCACGCGGAAAAATAAAACTGCGCATCGACAAAATCAGTATTTAATATTATGGATATTTTTGCAAAGATTGCCGCTGGTGAAATTCCCAGCTACAAATGTGCCGAGAACGACGAGTTCTACGCATTCCTCGACATCAACCCACTGGTAAAGGGACACACCCTCGTCATCCCACGTCGCGAAGTAGATTACGTCTTCGACATGGACAGCGACGAGATAGCTCGTTACATGCAGTTCGCACAGAAGGTAGCCATCGCCATTAAGAAAGCCTTCCCCTGCGTAAAAGTAGGTATGGCAGTACTCGGACTCGAAGTAGCCCACGCCCACATCCACCTCGTACCGATGCAGAGCGAAAAGGACATGAACTTCGCAAACCCAAAACTGAAACTCTCCGAAGAAGAGTTCAAAGAGATATCAGAGAAAATATACAACGAGTTCCGGAACCTCTAACGTTCCGGAACATTTTTTATAAGCATATCGTCGTCGCTGTACATCTTAGATGGCATCCAGACTATAGAACTGTGTCAGATAGTTTTTTCCATCAGCAGCAGTTCGTCGGAATTTCCGACAAACTGAATCCTTTCAGTAATTCACCCGATGCGATCTTGCGTTACTTCACCAGTTTCTTTCCGTCTTTTACGACAATGCCCTTGAAGTTTGGTGATGCCTTCTGACCTGTGAGGGTATAGTAATCACAATTGGCTTTCCCCGTAGGCGTCGAACCTTGTTTCTCAATTCTCAATTCCGAATTCTCAATTGAACGGATGCCGTCAACTATTGGGTCTGGTTCGGGAACTACAGAGCCGTCGGCATATCCCGTTACGCCCTTTCCCACTTCGACCATAAGGTTGGCTCCGGCGCCGGTCTTCTCATTGCCCACGACGGTGGGTACGAGGTCGGTATCGTAGGGGGAGTACTGGTAGTAGTTGGAGGGTGTGAAGTACTCTATCTCGCCTACGTTCTGTTTTACGTCGGCGGTGTTATGACAGTTTACTATCTGCAGGTTATAGTCGCCATATCCTTTCTTTGGTGTGGTGTAGTCCTTTGACACTACGACGCCGTCGGCGAACCAGCAGTTCTCGGCATAGATGTTACTCTTATATCCGTAGCCCAACGAGTAGTGGTTGCCTACGTTGGTATAGTAGCAGTTTACGACGTGCACCTTGCCGAAGCGTACTCGTGGACAGCGCTCCATGCAGCCCTCGTCCCACCAGCAGTTGGCGAAGGTAGTGTTGAGGTGTCCCTCGCTACTCGTATCGCCGTCGCTGGAGCCCCACGTATTGCAATAGCGGTGGTCGTCGGAGCCGCCAGAGCCGCCAGCCATAGGTGGTATGAGGTAGCGGAAACGACACCAGGTGACGAGGATATGGTCTGACTCGTGGTTGCAGTCGAAGCTGCTATCGACACCGTCCATAATGTCGCAGTGATCTACCCATATACGATCTACTCCCTGGAAGAGCAGGGCGTCGTCGCCGTCAACATCGTAGGCTCCGGCACCCTGGATGGTGACGTTGCGGAGGATGATGTTCTCGGAATCGGAACCGCTGCCGCTGGTGAACTTCAGTATGCCGCTATTCTTCTTTGTGCGGTCCTTGCTGAAAATCTTTGAGCCGGGGAGTCCGAGGATAGTCTTGTTCTTGACGTGATAGGTATGCATAGTCTTGAACTCTATCTGTCCTTGTATATATATGGTACGCGGGAGGTCGCGTTCTCCCGAGGCGCCCTTTGCATTGATGGCGTTGTCGAACTCCTCTTCTGTGGTTACCACCACTTCGTCGCCACCAGCGCCGCCAGTAACCTCGAAGCCTTCCATAGCGCCCCATCCGAAGGGTTTGTTAAGGTCGTAAGTACTGAGTGGCTCCTGAGCCGCTGCTGTCATAGCGCATAGTGTAAGGGCAATGCTAAAAAATATCTTTTTCATAATATCTGTTGTTATTTCATTATTTTTTGTGTTCTTGTCGTTCCGTCGCTCATCTGGTAGCTGATGATGTTTATTCCCTTCTGCGGAGCCCTCAACTGAGCACCCTGCATGTCGTAATATTTTATCTCTACGACCCGCGGTTCCATAGTAGCGACGCCCTGTATCAGCGATGGCGTATATTCGCCGTAGTTGTCGTTGCCGCGGGTTTTCAGCTGGTCCTCTTCGAGTGTTGCTCCGGCACCATTGTCGGGATTGCGCAGTATGTCGGCAACGAGTGCGGCGTCATAAACACGACACTTATAGCGGCTGTCTTCGTAGGGGTTATACACAGTGCCCTTGTAGCCCGCACCTATCTCCACGGCATCCTCTTCACCCAAGCATCCTTTCATGGTGAAGTGGTACAGTTTGTTGTCCTGCAGGAAGTATTTGTTGTGTCCCCGCATGTTACTCTGTCCCGACTTAATGACAGTCTTTGTGAAGTCGCCGTTCTCGATATACATCTTTGAGCTGTGTCCTATGCCTATGCAGTATTGTGCGGGGTCTTCGGTGGTGCCGTTCTCCCACAGGCAGTTTGCTATATGCACCTTTCCGAAGCGTATTCTCGGACAGCGCTGTCCGCAGCCGTGATACCACCAGTTGTTTACAAACGTAGCATTGAGGAAGCCCTCGTCGTCGCCGCGGTTGTCGCTCGAGCCCCACATGGAACTGCAGCGGTGGTCGTCGCTCTCGCCAGACTTTGCCCAGGGTGCTATGAGGTACGAGAACTTACACCACGAGATTGTCAGGTAGTCCGACTTCGTCTTTGCGTCAAGATTGCCGTCAACACCGTCCTGAATGTCGCAATGGTCTATCCATATATGGTCGCTCTCCACCAACTGGATGTTGTCGCAGGCAGAGATATCATACGCCCCGGCACCCAACAGCGTGAGGTTGCGCATTATTACGTTGTGCCAGTTCTGGCAATAGAAGAATCCTGCGTTGTCAGCATTGTCGTTATGGCTGCGGTTATACAGCGACGAGCCCGGAAGACCGTAGATGGTGCAGTTCTGCATCTTGTCGTAGCGCAGTTTTTCGGGCACTTCAATGTTGCCGCTGATGTATATCGTCTTCGACGCCTTACCTCCCTTGCATGCCTGCAGTTCGCTCTTAAGTTTTTCGTAGGTGTCTGCCGTCACGGGATTAATGTCGTTGCTGCCGGTACACTCCTCGCCTACCGACGCCCACCCTACGGGGTAGTTCTCGTCGAACGGCGACAACTGGGCGAAGGCAGAAACACCGCCAAACACCACTGATATCAATGCGAGTAAAAGTTTTTTCATAAAGGTTTGTTTTTAGTAGTTTGTATATGATTATGTGATTACGGATGCAAAAATACGCAAAGTTTTGAGAACTCTGCGTATTTTACGTAATTTTTTTTCATGTCATGTGAGATCATGAATACCAGATTGTCGAATTGCTCGCTGTTGAATAGCGGTCATCCTCTTCTTCGTTGAGGTAGTTGTCCAGTTCGTACAATTCCTCTTGGTACATTTTAGGTTTAATCTTCATAATTAAGGTCTCCTATATGCTGACATAGCCAGCTTTGATTTTTAGTTATACATGCAAATTAATAGTTCACGGAATTACTTTTCCTCTGCAAATATACTTAGTTTTGCTATTTTATTACAAATATTTTGATAAGAATAGCTGTTATTTTTTGTTATTTTAACCATATTGCGCATAATAATGCAATAATGTTGCAGAATGTCTTTTGAAATTAATGTAAATAGTTGCAAACGTTTTCGTAGTTTTTCGAAACATTTTATGGCGAATTGATTTATATCAAGAAATTAAGTCTTATCTTTGCACCGTCATTTTAAGGATAATGACAAATTAAGGTTTTCAAATACATGCTACATAGTACTAAACTACTAAAGGATTTTCAAAAGTAAGGGAATTAGTCTCGACGTGAGTCGGGGCTTTTTTTTGTTTTCTCCAAAAAAAAAATGAAGAAAAATATCTTTCGTTTTCTACATTTTATTTACTTTTGCACCCGAAAAAAATTAATTAATTTACACAAATACATTTATGAGAGTTATTATTGAACAGGACTACGACCGCATGTCACAGTGGGCAGCGGAGCACGTTATTGAGCGTATCAACGCTTTCAAGCCAACAGCAGAGAAACCATTTGTTTTGGGTCTTCCTACAGGTTCTTCACCAGAGGGTATGTATGCATGCCTCGTGAAAGCCAACAAGGAAGGACGAGTAAGTTTCAAGAACGTCATCACGTTCAACATGGACGAGTACGTAGGACTCCCCGAGTCACACCCTGAGAGCTACCACTCATTCATGGCGCGCAACCTCTTCGACCACATCGACATTCCACGCGAGAACATACATATACTCAACGGTAACGCTAAAGACCTTGCTGCAGAGTGTGCTCACTACGAGGAGATGATTCGTGAGGCTGGCGGCATAGACCTCTTCATCGGAGGTATCGGTCCTGACGGACACATCGCGTTCAACGAACCAGGTTCTTCGCTGACAAGTCGTACACGTCAGAAGACTCTTACTACCGACACCATCATCGCCAACTCACGTTTCTTCGACAACGACGTCAACAAGGTGCCTAAGTCAGCACTCACCGTTGGTGTAGGTACAGTGATGGATGCTCGCGAGGTGATGATACTTGTTAACGGTCACCACAAGGCACGCGCCCTGCAGGCAGCTGTAGAGGGTGCTGTAACCCACATGTGGACAATCAGCGTACTCCAGATGCACCAGCACGGCATCATCGTTGCCGACGAGCCTGCAACTGACGAGCTGAAGGTTTCAACATACAAATACTTCAAAGATATCGAAGGTAAATAAGAAAAAGGAGGCGGTTGCCTCCTTTTTTTATTTAGTTCCTGAACACCAGTCCGTCACCGAACTCGTCGATGATGATTGGTTTCTCCCTATTCACATCGCCAGCGAGTAAGCGCTTCGACAACTCGTTGAGCACGAGACGCTGTATAGCACGTTTCACAGGACGGGCACCGAAGTCGGGGTCGTAACCTTCCTGAGCAAGGTATGCTATAGCCTGCGGTGTTGCCTCAAGACGTATATCCTGCTCGCCGAGCATCTTCTCGACGTTGGCAAGTTGCAGACGAACGACGTCGGCAATCTGTTGCTGTGTCAACGACTTGAACTCTATGATCTCGTCGATACGGTTCAAGAGCTCTGGACGCATGACGGCGCGCAGCTGTTCGCGGGTAGCGTTCGACGTCATTATTACTATGGTGTTCTTGAAGTTCACCACCCTACCCTTGTTGTCGGTAAGACGACCGTCGTCGAGAATCTGGAGCAAGATGTTGAAAACGTCGGGATGCGCCTTCTCTATCTCGTCGAAGAGGACTACGGAGTACGGTTTTCTGCGTACCGCCTCAGTGAGCTGTCCACCCTCGTCGTAGCCTACGTATCCCGGAGGTGCTCCGATAAGTCTGCTGACGGTGTGCTTCTCCTGATATTCCGACATATCGATACGCGTCATCATAGACTCGTCGTTGAAGAGGAAGTCGGCAAGTGTCTTGGCGAGCTCCGTCTTTCCCACACCGGTAGGACCGAGGAAGATGAACGAAGCAATAGGACGCTTCGGGTCTTGCAGACCAGCCCTGCTACGACGCACAGCATCGGCAACGGCGGTGATGCCTTCCTCCTGACCTATCACACGCTTGTGGAGTTCCTGCTCAAGGTGGAGCAGCTTCTCCTTCTCGCTCTGCATCATCCTGGTGACAGGTATTCCCGTCCAACGGCTTACCACCTCGGCGATGTCGTCCTCGGTTACCTCCTCGCGTACCAGTCGGTTGCCTCCGGCAGCACTGTTGGCGTTAAGCTGCGCCTGCACTGCGGCAATATCGTCCTCGAGGGCTTTCAGCTTCGAGTAGCGTATCTCGGCAACTTTGCCGTAGTCGCCCTCACGCTCTGCACGCTCCGCCTCGAAACGCAACTGCTCCATCTGCTCCTTGTCCTGCTGAATCTTGTTAACCAACTCGCGCTCGCTCTCCCAGTGGGCACGGAACTCGCGTTCCTTGTCCTTCAACTCGGCAATGTCTTTGTCCAACTGCTTAATCTTCTGCTCGTCGTTCTCGCGTTTTATCGCCTCACGCTCTATCTCCAGCTGCTTCAACTGACGTATGATGTCGTCAAGTTCCTCGGGCACCGAGTCACGCTCCATACGCAACTTGGCAGCGGCCTCGTCCATAAGGTCTATCGCCTTATCGGGAAGGAAACGGTCGCTGATGTACCGCTCCGACAGCTTTACGGCAGCTATGCAGGCATCGTCCTGGATACGCACCTTATGGTGGTTCTCGTAGCGCTCCTTCAGTCCACGGAGTATTGATATCGCCGACATCTCGTCAGGCTCGTCAACCATGACGGTCTGGAAACGGCGCTCAAGGGCTTTGTCTTTCTCGAAGTATTTCTGGTACTCGTTAAGTGTGGTAGCACCGATGGCACGCAGCTCACCACGTGCCAGCGCTGGCTTCAATATGTTGGCGGCATCCATAGCCCCCTCGCCGCCACCGGCACCTACAAGAGTGTGTATCTCGTCTATGAACAGTATTATACGTCCTTCGCTGCGCGTCACCTCACCGATGACACTCTTCAGTCGCTCCTCGAACTCGCCCTTATACTTGGCTCCCGCAACGAGGGCTCCCATGTCGAGTGAGTAAAGTTGCTTCTGCTTTAGGTTCTCAGGCACGTCGCCACGAACTATTCGCTGTGCCAGTCCCTCGACGATGGCTGTCTTTCCTGTTCCCGGCTCGCCTATAAGAATAGGGTTGTTCTTGGTACGGCGCGAAAGTATCTGCAGCACACGGCGTATCTCGTCGTCACGACCTATCACCGGGTCGAGCTTTCCGGCACGTGCGTCCTCAACAAGGTTCTTGGCATATTTCTCCAACGACTGGTAGTTGTCGTCAGCCGACTGCGACTTAACCTGCTGTCCCTGACGTAGCTCCACGATGGCGGCACGCACATCTTTCTCAGTACATCCGGCATCTTTGAGTATTCTGCTTGCAGTAGAGTTTACGGAGAGTAGCGCCAGGAGCAACGGCTCCACGCTGACGAACTCGTCGCCCATCTGTTTGGCGATGTCTTCTGCCTTTATGAGCACGCTGTTAGCGTCGCCCGAGAGGTAAGGCTGTCCTCCCTGCACACGCGGCAGGTGTTTCAGCTCGTTGCTGACGAGCATCTCTATCTGCTGGGCATTGACACCCAACTTCTGGAAAATAAACGTCGTAACGTCCTTTGCCTTCTCCAAAAGACCTGCCAACAGGTGTATCGGCTCTATTGTCTGCTGACCGTTGCGCTGTGCTGTGTTCACAGCCTCCTGAACGGTCTCTTGTGCTTTGATTGTGAATTTGTCTAATGTCATAATAGTCTCCCTTCTTTTTTTGTTTCTACTCGGGAGACGTCAAATTCCGTGCCTCACACACTATTGCGACAACTCGTCACACCCCTCTGCCGTTTTGTCACTCTCCTTAATCTTCTTTTACTATAGGATAAAGTTCTATGAATTCGCCCTGATGACTCTTCTCGTCGTTGAGCAGTTCCGCCATCTTAGCGCCCACCGTCTCGATGTCGTGGAAGCCAGGTAGCGCCATATTGCCGTTAAGGTCGGTGGTTGTCGGTCCTGGATGCACAGAGAATATCTCTATGTCGGTTCCCTTCTGTTGAAACTCCATAGCCAGCACTCCCATCATAGCGTTCTGGGCTGCCTTGCTGGTGACGTAAGCCAGAGGGTGCCAGTAAGGACTTATCTCTGAGGGCACCGTTACGTTGACTATTCTACCGCTGTTGCGCTCGATGATTGGGATGAATAGTTTTGTAAGGGCAAAGGTACCCACGAAGTTAACGTCGAGAGTAGTCCTGATGTCGTCGAGAGGTGTATTGCGCCCCTCGAGAGCCATATTACCAGGAATGCCTGCGTTGTTAACAAGGAGATTAAGGGTGGGATACTTCTCGGCAACTTCTTTGGCAGCGCTCTCAAGACTCTTCGTGTCCGCAAGTTCAATGTTCACCCATCCGAGCACATCGACACCTTCGGCTTTGAGTTTACTGATAGCCTCCTCAGCACGTCCTTCGTTGCGTGCACCGATAATAACACTCCATCCGCTAAGTCCTAAATGCTTAGCAATTCCGAATCCGATGCCCTTGTTGGCACCTGTTACCAAAACAGTCTTTTTCATCTTTCTACCTATATTAGTCAGTTTATGTTTTAATTTCGCATGCAAATATACAACATACTTGTCAAATATATTCAAAATTTCTTGCATTTTTATCATTTCGTGGCTTATTTATAAATAAAATTGTTACCTTTGCAAGCGCATTACTATTAAAAATGAAACAAAAGAATTACTAAGAGATATGATTTTACTACAACAGGAGGGCATGCACCAGCTACTCAAAGACATGTTTGTCGAAGGTAGCGTAGGCTTTATGTCGCTGGTAGCTATTGCGTTGGTTCTTGGTCTGGCGTTCTGCATAGAACGAATCATCTACCTGTCGCTGAGCGAGATTAACGCCAAGAAACTACTCGAGGACATCGAAAAGAAGGTGGAGGAAGGCGACGTAGAAGGCGCCAAGACGCTATGTCGTAACACCCGCGGTCCTGTGGCATCGATATGCTATCAGGGACTGCTACGCATCAACGAGAAAATGGACGACATAGAGCGCAGCATAATGTCGTACGGCAGCGTACAGTTAGCGAAACTGGAGAAGGGGTGCTCGTGGATAACACTATTCATAGCTATTGCCCCGTCGCTGGGATTCCTCGGAACGGTGATAGGTATGGTTATGGCGTTCGACCAGATTGAAGAGGCTGGCGACATCAGTCCTACCATCGTAGCAGCGGGAATGAAGGTGGCTCTTATCACCACCATCTTCGGTATTGTGGTGGCTCTGGTGCTCCAGCTGTTCTATAACTTCATCCTCTCGAAGATAGAACACCTTACGAGTCAGATGGAGGAAAGCGCAATATCGCTAATGGATATCATTCTTAAGAATAAAAATAGTAAATAGTCAAATAGTAAATATGCCTGACGATCTCTTCATAGATATACTACTTTGGGCGATATACGTCATGCTGGCGGTAGCTCTGGGAGCGGCAGCGTTCTCACTGTATCGCAGCTATATGGCAAACCGCAAGTCGTTCCGCCTACATGCGTCGCACGGAGCCTTCCTGCTCCTCCCCATAGTGCTCCTCGTATGCTGGTTCGTCGGCGGCTCACTGGAAGCTATGTTCGTTGACTCCATACTCATAATGCTACTGTTGGCTATCGTCGCAATATGTTCAAGCGCAGCTCACACAAAGTTCCTTCGTTGAACACGACCTCTACGGCAGACATATCATTCATGCTACTGATATTCTTCCTGGTAACCACATCGATGGATGTGGACAAGGGCATCACGCGCATACTGCCGCCGATAAACAAAGAACAGAAAGAGGTAAAGAAGGACATTGAACGGAGCAACATACTACAGGTGGAACTCCACAAGGACGGAACGCTGACCATAGACGACAAACCCATAAAGACCAGTGAACTGCGAGGAAGGGTGCGCGAATTCGTAAGTACCGCCGACAGAGAACAATACGTGATTGCCGTAAAGACATCGCGAGAGGCACAGTACCAACGATACTTCGACGTACAAAACGAGATACTCGCCGCCTACAGGGAACTGCGTGAACAACGCGCACAACAGCTATTCCACCACCCGCTGTCGCAATGCACACAGGAACAGCGCGACAGCATAAAAGCATACTACCCGCAGCGCATCGCTGAGGACGTGACGGAGAAAGGAGGCGCAGAATGAGCAGACTGAGAAAACGCAAACACTCAATACCGGGTCTTAACACCTCGTCGCTGCCCGACCTCATCTTCACCGTGCTGTTCTTCTTCATGATAGTAACCCACATGCGCAGCGTCCCCCTGAAGGTGCGCTACCAGGTACCTGAAGGAACGGAACTGACACGACTCGTAAAGAAATCGACAGTGACATATATATATATAGGTAAGCCCTTCGGCTCGGAAGAGACAAGGATACAACTTAACGACAAATTAGCCGACGTTGACGCCGTAGCTCCATACGTAAAGAGGGAACAGGCATCGATGCTCAGCGAAGACAACGAGAATATGACGGTTAGCATTCGTGCCGACAAAGGGACACAAATGGGAATCATCAACGACGTGAAACAACAACTGCGCGAGGCAGAAGCTTACAAAATAAACTACTCAGCAATAAACAAATAATAGCAAACATAAACAAAAAGAATTGAAACTATGGCAAAGTATTTAGATGCACTTGACAAGAAAATCCTTCGCATGATAGCCGAGGATGCTCGTGTACCATTCCTCGAAGTTGCAAGAGCTTGCGACGTCAGCGGAGCAGCTATCCATCAACGCATTCAAAAACTTACAAGACTTGGCGTGCTCAAAGGCTCACAGTTTATTATAGACCCCGAAAAGATAGGCTACGAAACATGTGCCTACATAGGTCTTAACCTGCGCAACCCAGAGACTTTCGACAAGGCCGTCGAGGAACTGATGAACATTCCCGAAGTGGTAGAGTGCCACTATACTACTGGCGACTACGACATGTTCATAAAGATCTATGCTCAGAACAACTACCACTTGCTCAGCATCATCCACGACAGTCTGCAGCCCTTAGGACTGGCACGCAGCGAGACAATTATCACCTTCGGCTCTGCCTTTGAACGACAGCTGCCTGTAACCGATATACTGAAGGGCTAACCATTGTCGCGCACATAATCTACAAAGGCGTATCCGAAGGCATGACGCTCATCCCTCGGATGCGCCTCTTTCCTTACCACCTTCCAGCCCTTGCTGTAGTCGGGAAAGAAAGCATCAGCATCCTTGGGAACATCGTCTATCTCTGTCAAACACAAACGGTCTGCCATCGCCATCGCCTGCTCGTAAACCGATGCGCCACCAATGACAAACACCTCCTCGTCATGCGACGTGTGCTCCAACGCCTCCTCAAGGGAACCGAAATACTCCAACGTCGTATTCTCTCCTCTCTTCTCTCTCCTCTCTCCTCTAACACTCCTACTCACCACCACATTCCTACGATTGGGCAGCGCACCGTTAGGCAGCGACTCAAACGTACGACGACCCATAATAATAGTATGACCTGTCGTCAACGCCTTAAACCTCTTTAAGTCGTTAGGCAACCAGTAGAGCAACTTATTATCGTACCCTATCGCCCTGTTCTTCGCTACCGCCGCAATAATTGTTATCATTGGTTTTATCTTCTAATTTTGTCGGCAAAGATAAGGAAAATATTTGAACAATCAAAAGGAGTGAGGATGTATTTGCATCCTCACTCCTTTACTAATCATATATCATCGTCAGTTATTTGATGTATATCTTATGTCCATTAACGATGTAAAGTCCTTTTGCAAGTTTCATTACTTCTGATACAGACATGTTCTTGTCAATCAGCACACCTGTGATAGTATATACGGCCGCAGTCTCTTTGTCTTGGAATACCTGAACAATTCCATTAGGTAAGTCGATAACAGCAGTGTAGGTAATATCGTGCGCTGGCATAGTAACATAGTCTTCATCACTGTCCCAACGGACGAAAATCTCACCTGGTTCAAGTGTAGGAGCATCACGCAGTACAATTGTTTCACCATAGTTGAACTGGTCGCGTGCCCACTCTTGTTCCTTGACAATGTATATTACATAATATTGGTTGATAGTGAACTGAGCATTAAAGGTCAGGTCTTCAGCAGGCATCTTCTCTGGTATTGCAGCATCCCATGACGTGAAGGTGTAACCCTCCTTCGTCGGATTTTCAGGAACGACGATTGCTGCGTCATACTCTACATCTGTCTGACTATATACCTGGTCATCTACCATAAATGTCAACTTGTACTTGTTGACATCCCACTGAGCAGTGAAGGTCTTGTCCTCTGCTGGGATAGTAGCAGGAACCTCAGGATTCCAACCCTTGAAGGTATGGCCTGTCCATTCGTTAGGTGTTGGAGCAGTCAGTGTTGTACCATAGTCCTGTGTAATCACCTGATTCTCCTGACCATTACCGAAGACAAAGGTCATTGAGTACTGATTGATAGTGAACTGAGCATTAAAGGTCAGGTCGTTGGCAGGCATCTTCTCTGGTATAGCAGCATCCCATGATGTAAAGGTGTAACCCTCCTTCGTCGGATTTTCAGGAACAACGATTGCTGCGTCATACTCTACATCTGTCTGACTATATACCTGGTCATCTACCATAAATGTCAACTTGTACTTGTTGACATCCCACTGAGCAGTGAAGGTCTTGTCCTCTGCTGGGATAGTAGCAGGAACCTCAGGATTCCAACCCTTGAAGGTATGGCCTGTCCATTCGTTAGGTGTTGGAGCAGTCAGTGTTGTACCATAGTCCTGTGTAATCACCTGATTCTCCTGACCATTACCGAAGACAAAGGTCATTGAGTACTGGTTGATGGTCCACGTTGCGGTGTAGCTTCGGTTGCCCGTACTACCCTTAGCAATAGTAACGGACTTAGCAGCCTCCTCCAGACCTGTGCCTATCCAGCCAGCGAATGTATAGCCCTCGCGCGTCGGGTTAGTCAGTGTTATCGCTGCACTCTCGATGTTATACTCTGTCGGGTTCGCTGTGGCTACAGCACCGCCAGCAAGATCATAAGTCAGAGTATAGGTTATAGGCGTCCACGTTGCGGTGTAGCTTCGGTTGCCCGTACTACCCTTAGCGATAGTCACTGTCGTTGTAGCAGCATCAAGACCTGTGCCCGTCCAACCGGCGAAGTTGTAGCCCTCGCGTGTCGGGTTAGTCAGTGTTATCGCTGCGCTCTCGATGTTATACTCTGTCGGGTTCGCTGTGGCTACAGCACCGCCAGCAAGATCATAAGTCAGAGTGTAGGTTATAGGTGTCCACATTGCAACATAACTGCGGTTGCCGATACTGCCCTGTGCGATAGTCACCGTCATGGTAGCGCCATCAAGACCTGTACCTGTCCAACCTGCGAAGGTGTAGCCCTCACGCGTCGGGTTGGCAAGAGTTATTGCGGCGCTCTCGATGGTGTATTCAGATGGGTTAGCTGTTGCGAGTGTACCACCGGCAAGGTCGTAGGTCAGGGTGTAGGTAATCGGTGTCCACGTTGCGGTGTAGCTTCGATTGCCCGTACTACCCTTAGCGATAGTCACCGTCTGTGTAGCACCGGAGAGACCTGTGCCTGTCCAGCCCGCGAAGGTATAACCTTCACGCGTCGGGTTGGCAAGAGTTATTGCAGCACTCTCGATGGTGTATTCAGATGGGTTAGCTGTTGCGAGTGTACCACCGGCAAGATCATAAGTCAGGGTGTATGTTATAGGCGTCCACGTTGCGGTGTAGCTTCGGTTGCCCGTACTACCCTTAGCGATAGTCACCGTCGTTGTAGCAGCATCAAGACCTGTGCCCGTCCAGCCAGCGAAGGTGTAGCCCTCACGCGTCGGGTTGGTAAGAGTTATTGCGTTGCTCTCAATGGTGTAGCTTGCGGGGTTAGCTGTTGCAACGCTACCGCCGGCAAGGTCGTAGGTCAGGGTGTAAGTGATTGCTGTCCACGTTGCCGTCAACGCTGCTCCGTTCAAGGGCATAGTCTCCGGGAAAGCTGGATCCCATCCTGCAAAAGTATATCCTTCCCTCGTAGGAGCCGCTGGTGCCGTGATTGCAGCCTTGTAGTCTGCCGTCACGTCAGCCACAGGCGTACCGCCTTTACTGTCAAATGTGATAGTGTATTGGTTTGGTGCGAACGTTGCTGTCAGACTTACCTCGGCTGTCACTGTAAACGTGTAGGGATTGGCTGTCGTCTCATCCGACCATTTTACAAAATGATAACCTTCGACGGGAGTAGCAGTAAGAGTGGCAGAAGCATTTTCCTTATATTCTCCAGCGCCCTCGACTGTTCCCATCTCGACATTTGAAGAATTAGCGCTGATTGTAAAATTCCTATATACGACAACAGCAGATTCCATATCAGGTAAGTTCACTTTACTTGTATATGTCAATGCCATCGTCTTATACTGGATTTTGTACGATCCGGAAGCCGCATCATCTTTTGCTTTCAACTTGAACGTGAACAGTTCACCATTACCTGCGGGAATAGAACCAATAGCAAATCCGACTCTTAATGCTCCATTCGTCTGGATCTTTGCAGACTTCATTGATATTCCATCCGCACGCGATGAAAAAACCACCGTTCCATTTTCTCCCACAAATGTCAGACACTCAGGTAAGAAGATATCAATACTTGCTGACTTTGCATCTTCCTCGTTTGTCAAGCCGACGCTGACAGTCAGTTCCTCTCCCGGTTTAATCTCAATATTATCTACTGTGAATTTATTCTCCGCTTGTGAAGAAACCGCAATAAATAATAGACATAATAAAAATAAATATTTTTTCATCCTATGTAATATCTTATTGGTTCATGTAAAATTCGAAGATGAGGACAGCATCTGTCAAATCTATAACACCATCTCCATCATAATCCGCTGCTGCTGCAACAAGCCCCGGATATTCTCCATTCATAAAGAACTCAAAAACTGCGACAACGTCTGTCAAGTCAACAACACCATCACCATCAGCATCTCCCGGTATATACTTCTGCACGAAGTCCAGAAGATACGGATTGCTCGGCATTCCGACTTGACCGAGGTTAGAAAAAACAACGGCATTGCCATATAAATCCTTCTCCTCCATAGCAGTCTTGTCGTAGCACTTGAAGGTAATCTTTTCACCAGTGGTTACATTGCTTCTGACAATAATCTGGCAGACGGTATTACCGCCACCTGTGACCACAGTACCCACACCGCGACACTCATCACCTACAAAGGCTGCAACCTCATAGTTGTTGAAGTCAGTAACGGGAAGCGTCACTTCATCATTCTGCAACACAAACCATACGGTCATCTGATACTGATATTGATTATAGTCAAACGCCCAATGTGACTGAGCACTGAGGGCCGAAGCCCACAGTGTCAGCACAAAGGTTAACAAATATTTCATTCGTTTTGTCTTCATATAGTCCAAAGTTTATTTGTTAGCCTTAAGAATTTTATTGTAGAGCGTCTTGCCGTCAGCGCTTGCTGTGACGATATATACGCCATTTGGCAACTGTCCGGTAGTTATCGTAGCACTCGTACCAAGATTACTTACGCTCAGCATAGTAACACCGCTTGTGTTAGTGATAGTAAGTTTGTCAATATACTTTCCACCAGCGTTCACTGTGAGGTAGTTACCATTCATTGACAAGTTCAAACCAAGTTCGTTGTAGAGATCCTTCATTCCAGTTATCTCACTACTTATGGTCATTGTCATTGGGAAGTACCAGCTACCGTGATTGTCTGGTGTGAAGTTGACTTCTTCTACTATCTCGTAGTAGCGTTCCTCAACGACGTCATAAGCAATGAAGTGTACGGCTTCTGAATTCTCGCCATAGACGTTCATCATTACGCGACCATTCTTCCACTGACCGATACCACGACACTCATCACCAACGAAGGCACCGACAACATAGTCACCATCCGAAGCCTTAGTACCGTCAGAGAACACCTCGCCGGTAACAGGCATTGCACTGCTATAAGCGTGGCTATCGAATCCCCACGGGCTGTCGATGAGCCAGTTACGCTTACCCATAGTGCTTACAGCATTTGATACGTAGTTCGTGTTGAACTGTATCTCTGCAGTCGTTGCCGATTTGAACATGTAGCCCTGTCCAGGACGGAATCCCTCAAGGGTTCCCTGCCACTGTTCGCCGTCATACTCTACGAAGCCATCCTGTCCTACTATGTAGTCGCCTGCTGTTGCTTCAAAGTATGTCAGAGCCTCATCAATTGTCATTACCTGATTGAGTGGATATCCTATCCAGTTCCATCCGGTCTTGACGTTCAGAGTATTCTCAATTGTGTTGTACTCTACACCTTCGAGGCGTTTGTTTGTCAATGTGTTGACCTTAACCTTATAGCCTACTGTCGGTAACAACTCCGTGAGATTTCCGAACAAGCCCCACTGTGGGTCTTTCACCGTCTCGGCTGTCTGGCTAAGTATTCGCTCAACATTCTCCTCAAACTCTGATACAGGCACTGCTGTCTCCACGTTGTGAGATATCCAAGTCCAACCTGCTGGCATCTGATAGCCTAAGACTGTCTTCTTCAGAGCATAGTTGAACTCTACCACCTCACTCTCTGTAAGGTCTGTACCTGTAGCCATAGCCTTGATAGTTACGTTATCGTCGTTAACTACGATTGGCTCATCAGGATTATATACAAACACCTTATCACTGCCCGTTTCACATGGACAAGAACCATCCAGTGTGTAGTAGATGACAGCATTCTCTGTCTCGCTACTCAGCTGAATCTTCGTGCCACGATAAACCTCCGTGCCAGATACGCGTGATGCTCTCGGAGCGTATGCTACCAAGTTAGCCGCATCCTTCACATTAACTGTCATCATACCTTTCACGTCAGTTCCGGCAACAGCGAAGTTGAGTACTGTAGAACCAGGCAGCTCACCAGTAACGATGATTTCAGCCTGTCCGTTTTCATCAAGAGTTACGTCTTCAACATTTGCCGTAGCAATCATTGTCGAGAGTGAATTTACGCTCATCTTCTTACCCTTTGCCGCATCACTTGGCAGTGCTGCGATGGTAAGTTTACGAGTACCACCATAAGCCACGTTGATCAGTTCATCAACAGCGACCTTGGTTACCTGCAGTTCTACGTCAAAGTCCTGAACATAGTCTGCCTCCATCTGTACGCCAGCATAGCTCTTCACAGCCTTGCGGACTGTCAACTGTACAGCGTCAGTAGCGAGCAGTTCTTCACCTGCAGGAACCTCGAAGCGAATCTTAGATGCGTAAGTCTGTGTCTCGCCTTCGTAAACCACTTCCTCATTGAGTAATTTTATTGTTCCCTCAATAGGATTACCGTTCTTCGTAACCATGATGTTCTCTGTGGTCAGAGTCTCTGGATCCATGTACTTATCGAAAGTCAGTTCAACACCACCTGAATAAGCCTTACCATTCAATACACTCGGCTGTAGCAGCTGAGTCATTGCAATGTTCACTTCAAGCTGTGGTGGAGGTACAGGCAGCCACTCAGAGTAAGTAGTCTGGTAGCCTTCCTTCTCAAACTTCACCTGCCAGAGTCCCTGTGGTACATCCCATTGGTACATTCCATATTCATCAGTGAACAATGGGTTCTCCTGAGCATATTCCTCAGCATTCCACAGTACAATGTTCTCATGCAAGTCACCATACATGTCTTCAACAGTCTCCTTATAGTAAGCTGTAGCTGTTACGCCCTGCAAACGGTTAGAAGATACTGCCTCATATACGTAACCTGATGGGTCATGGATAGGTGTAATTGGCTGGAATGGAGGAATAGGAATATCTTCATCGTTAGGATAAGGCTTGCAATTAGGATTCTCATTAACCAAACGTCTTATTTCTGCACGATGATTCTGGTCTGTACGGTTATACTGTGTTTCCCAGTAAGAAAGTCCAACACCTACGCCTGTACATCCAGCCGTAATAAGCAGTGATGTTCCTCCCGTGATAGCAGCACTTCCGGAGGCAAGGAAACCTATTACTGTAGTACCGAGACCTCCTGCGGCCTTAGTGTACTTACGCCATCTAATCCAGCTCTTATATTCCTCGCCCTTTTCAACAATTGGCGCCGCTGCATCTTGGTTACATAATTCCTTAATCAATGCAATAATAGCATCCCAAGAACGACAAGTCTTATGGGCGTCATAGCCATCAACGACAGCAAATATTCCACCTATGGCAGCACTTCCATAGCGCAATCCTGTCTTAATCTTACTTATTTGAACAATACGTGGGTGATTATTTCGAGCTCTTGTAAGTAAATTCTTCAGGTTGGCAGAATTAATAGTCCCGTCAGGATTCTTCGCTGTCTTGAGCATTGTCTCAGTAACGCGCATTCCCTCGCGCTCTACATCGAATGCTAAATCCAACACATCCATACCGAATGTACCACCTTTTGCAAGGTTCCACTGGTCAATGTATGCCTGAGCCAAGTCATCAAGTACTCTACCCATATCTTGCGCTCCTTGGGTAGTTTCAGGATATGATCCTATAATCTCACTGAAATCAAAAGTAATCTTATCGTCACCATTTGTCAATCGTATTGACTTACCTGACTCGTCCAAGAAACTTTCATCAACCTTCCATGATCCTGATGGAACGTAGAATGTTCCTGGTTCAGGATTAGCAGGAGCACCACCGAAGTCAAATGTTACAGACGGAATAGTTGTACCATTGACTTCCTGTGAAGGAATAGTCTGATGGTAATCTGGTGTATAGTCCGTCAACATCTGTTCGTATTCCTGCTCATTGATAGTTGGCATATTAGCAATCACCTCTTCGCGCTCTTCTTCTGTTTGAGCATTATCCAACTGCTGAATATACTCATCGGTATTACTATCGTATGTATAATCATCTTCCTTGCCACGAGGTGCATAGTCAACGATTATTTCTTCATACTGTCCACGATAGATGTTGATTAACTCCATTATACGGTCAGCATCAGGAGTTTCCTTATTCAACTCTTGATCAAGTAGATTAAGGGTATTCTCTATGCCGTCACTTGTCGTTTGTATTCTTTCTTTTTCTTCCTGGTATTCTTCTTTAATGCTGGTGTCTGCAACATCATCAATTTCCGCAGCTACATCTGCATCAACGTTTACACTGAGATTAATAGGAAGATTATTCGATTCGAAACGACTAACAGCTACCCAACGGTTACTCTTCGCATCATAAGTTGCATCAAGACGACGCACCTCATCACGGTCTGTAAACACATTGAGTGTAACACCTTTGACAACATCTGGTGAATTATTTGTCAAATCGACAACAAAGGTTATGTCTGTGCCAGTATAGAACATATAGTCTGACACGTCAGTCTTTCCCTCATTGAAATCAAATGTCACAGAAATAGTTTTATGCAGCCAACCATTGTAGAATGACATAACCACAGAATTAGGCTGTATCATGTTCCTGTCATATATTAAAGATTTTGTCTCAGACTGCATTTCTATGCCAGTTTGTGTGGTTAACTTAGCAAAAACGTTATGGCTGGACAAGTTATTCGGGTTGACCAAATCAACCGTTGTTGCCCAAGAACCATTAGCGTATGCTGTCGTTTGTCCTGCAACATTTCCATCTACATATACATCAACTTTCGACTTACCAACAGCTGTACCACTAACAGGGATTGCTGTTTTGGCAACTACGGAAGGAATACTTACAGACAAATCCTTTGCTGTAAAATATACATTACCTATAGGTTGAGTATATTCTTTACCTGCCAATGTGAATTGTACATTTGCAGTAGCGCTGTGTGTACCACCTGCTGTCGGTATGAAGCAGAAACGTACACGCTCACTATAGTTGTCAAGAGGGATAGTAACTTTGTTGTTATCAAAAGTATAGGTCGATATACTACTGCCCACCATTACGGAGTTATCTACAAACGAACTCTCTTCTGGCAAGTTGACTATCAGTTTCACATTACTGATACTATTAGCGTATGCGCTCTTGAAATCAACGCGACCAGTCAGGGTTAAGTAATTACCTACCGTTATCTGTGATTTATTGAGTGATACAGAGGTATTACTACCAGTATAGTACAACTTTGTTTCGTCAAGGAATGGAATCATCGGGTTATTGATAGCGGTGTATGCACCACTCTGAACAGTAACCTTGTTCTTAACGAAATCAACACCTTCGCGCAGACCGGCACCACCGAACTGAGATAGTGTTGCTACGCTGTTGAAGAACTGGCTGTTCGCCATAGTAACCAACGTATATTCACCGTCTGTCAGCTCACTGATAGTCAGCTGTGCTCCGTTATAGTCATACTTCTTAACGAGTCTTTCATCGCCATTATAGAGGATACCTACAACACTGCTGTTCTCTGTCTGAGAGAACTGGGCTGTGATACCACCCAGCTGAACGATAGGCAGAGTAACTGATGCTGCATCCTTGTCGTCAACAGTTGCTGTTGCAGTAACAGGTATGAACTTACCGTTCTTGCTTGTTGCTGTTATGGCGAGTTCTGTACCTGCTGGCAACGACTCCATGAGTACTATCTGCGGATACTGTACGTTGAACTCTGTCACCTGTTGCTGTGCCGTTTTGTCCACAATGGTGTAAGTTACGTTAGTATAGTCGTTGTAGAACGACTGTTGCTCACCGTCAACAGGTTTGTAAGTCATATTCAGCGTTATTGTCGTTCCGTTGATGTCCTTCAGCTCGAAGGTCGGAATCTCAGGCGTGAGAGTTTCTAACGTCAAGGTCTGGCTTACGAAGTCTGTCATTGATGCCGTGATGTCACTCTTAGCCTCAAATACAGTTTGCTGCCATTGTCCCTGGTTATTAGTCTTCACCGTGAACGTCTTCGAATATAGTCCGTTCAGCATCTGGCTGATAGCTATTGTCGCACCGTTGATAGCCTTACCTGTCTTAACGTTGAGAACCTTTCCGCTGATAGTCATCTGCGGGATATCCTTCAACGTATAAGTGATGTCATTCTGTGTCAGAACAGTGTAGAGTGAATCCTCTGGCAACAGGTACTGCATAGCGAGCTGCTGCGGCAGCGTAACGCGGAACTTAACCTGCGAATTCTCAATCTGTCCTGTCAGTGTTGTACCCTTTGTCAGATAGGTGTCCTTCTGGTCCATCCATGTTATGACAGTCTGCGAAGTCACATCGTCTCCGTTAGGAGTCTTCACAGAGAGTGTCAGTGTGCGTGGTACCATAAGGTTCTCAAAGGTTACACTTACATCATGGTCAACAATGTCAATGCCGTCAATCTCACCAAATATATCACCCTTTGCGTTCTTCAGGTACACGTTGTATGACGTGCGATGAATAAGACTGTTAAACGTATATGTAGTACGGTTTGTCACTACATAGCGCTGCTTCTGTCCACTCTTGGTGTTGATGAGCTCTATATACATATCATTATATATAGCAGGATCTGTACCCTCTGGTAAGTTAACCTCCAGCGCACTTACCTGTCCGCTCAATGGCAGAATAGTAAAGTCTTTCCATCCCGGAGCCTCCTGATACTGGGCGAGTGCCTCTGCCGGCACATAGACTATAGAGTCGCCTATATTCTCAAATGCTCTGTCACCTATGGTTGGTGGAGTCTTGGCATAACAGCTGATGCTCGACAGGTTAGTACAACCCCCGAAGGCATAGTACTCTATCGACTCTATTCCAGCCGGAAGTGCAACAGATGTCAGCACAGTGTTACCATTGAAGTTGTACGAAGGAACAGAAGTCATTCCGTAGGTACGGCTCATGTCTAAGAACGTACAGTTCTGGTAGTTGTTAACAACACCCCAGTCATACTGGCTGACAGGACCCGATACGGTTATCATCTGAACCTTGTCGCGATTACTGCTACCACCTATAGCGTTATATATAGCATTGCTAAGGTTACCTGGCGTAAAGTCGTCAACAATCACCTCTCCGGTTTGCGGATTCCAATAGTTGCTGTTCGGGTTCGACGGGTTCGACGGGTTATAGTCATATACTGCTACCAGTTTCACATGCTCTGCAGGCATCTGGAAACGATAGCTACGATCTGTTCCTACACTTTCGCCGTCGCGAAGCCACTCACGGAATACATATCCTTGGTTTGCATAAGCATAGATAGTATTCCAACGATTAGCAACAACATCGGTCTCAGTGTTCCAGTTGAACGAGCCCGCATTGGCAGGATGAGTTTCCAGTACCACCTTATAATATACAATGGCGGTATCGGGGTTAGCCGGACTTGTCGGATCATAATGATATACAGCCTTCAGCTCTGCATCATGGTCGGGCATCGTAAGGTAGAAACTACGATTTACCGATAGCAGCGTGTCAGCCGACATCCACTTATCGAACACGAAGCCTGTGTTATTATAGGTATTTATATACACCCTCTGTCCAGCCTCAACCTTTTCTCCACTCGTGCGGTTGAAAGAGCCTGCACCTGCAGGTTCGCTGATGAATGTCAGCGTATGAGTATTCTTCACTTCCGGGTCAGCGGGATTGGCAGGGTCAAAATCGAACACAGCTACCAGAGCCACATCCTCCGCGGGCATAGTGTAGGTAAAGTTTGTTGAGGTAGATACAGCTGTTCCGTTAGCCGTCCACTGTTTGAAACGGTACTCGCTACTGTTAGAGTAGGCTCTCACATTGATTGTAGAACCTGCCTGTAACGACTGCGTTGCAGGCTGGTTGGTGTAGCCTGCATTTGCAGGTGTCACACCTATCGACAGGTTATACAACTGTACCGGTTCAGGGTCCTCACCGCCACCACCACCTTCGGTGGTATAGTTATAGGTAAAGCCGTAGAATCCGAGCTTCGTTCCGGCAGCCGTCACCGTATAGGTCTTGCCGGCAGTCACGTTAAAAGAGTATGTACCGTAGTACTTGCTTGCAACGGTGATACCATTATAATTACTCAGAGCAACGCCATCCTCAAGGACATAGAATCCCTTGTCTGCATTGAGGATAACGCCGACGGTTACTTCACCATCATACACGGGGTTGATGATATAAGCTGTTCCCGCATTTCCTGCTGCATTTCCATTGGCTCCATTGCCTGACGTATAAGCAGAGAAGCCGCTCACTTTACTTGAGGACACCGCAGCATTATAGTCGGCTTCTCCAGCGAAACCGAACGTAAGCGTAGCAACAGCTTCACTGGACTGGTCACTATATACCGTGACCAGGTCGCCGGCAGAATGAGTCTCCCCTTCCTGAAGCTTATAGATTGCCGTGTAGCTGTCCGCTGCCCAGCTTGCCTGTGCGAAGAACACAAGCAGGCTGGTACAGACAGTTATATAATTTAATAATCGTTTCATAAGCATTTGGTTTTTACGTTATAACAATGCTTAGTTACTTATTTTACTACGGTCTTCCTACCGTTCTGGATATAGATACCACGCATGTTAGCATTTACACGCTGACCATTGAGATTGTAGATAGGAGCATCCTTGTCAAGACCATTGTTGCCGATGATGCTTATACCTGTTGTTTCACCGTCACCGATGCGGATTGCGAAGCGGCCCTCTATAGTACCTGCCTCAGCGTAGAAGGAGTATCCCTCAGTACCGTCAATACGTGTTTCTTCACCTGTCTGGCGGTCAATGAGGTATATCTCGTTCATCACCTTCGTATCAAGGGCAAGAGTATATGTGCCGTTAGCCTTTATCTGCATACCCAGTTCTACGATGCCGTCGAACAGAGGACGCTCATTGATAGCATAGCGAACGTTGTCAAGTACAGTGTAGAGTTCTATAGCGCTTTCCTCTGTACTCATAAACTTGCTTGCATCGTGGCTTGCCTCATAGTCCATCTTTGTCATTGGGTTGATAACGAAACGTGTCTGGTCCTTAACGTCGTTGCCGCTAAGTGTCAGGTTAAATACGCTACGGTTGCTGGTCAACGGAACGTTGTTTACAACAACTTCTTCAATGTCGCGTATCTCCATATCAATCTGACGACCTTCCTTGCGGAAAGTGATAGACTCCTGGTCAATAGGCTTCTGCAAGAAGAATGCCTGTCCTGGGTTCAGTATGTAAGCATCGTCTTGTGGTGAGTAAGCCTGATAGTTACCGTTGTAAGCATTCCATACAGTGATAGGTGCTGTTGTCTTCATAGCACGGATATCATAGTATGCTGGGAATGGGTTACCGATGAAGTTCCATGAGCGGTTATGCTCGAACTCACTCTCGTAGTTGTTAAGAGCTATCTCTAAGTCTTCGTTTGCGAAGATGTTGTTCTTGTTAACTGTCTGTTGAGCCTCAATCTGGAAGTTGTTATAGTCACGATTTCCATCGGTTGAAGCACTCTGCCAGATGTAACCCTGACCAGCCTGCAGAACGTCGTCAGCAGTCATGTTAACCCATGTTTCGCCAGTCATTCCCTGTGCTCGCTTCTCTCCGTCATACTTACGGATTACGAATGGTGTAGTTGCGTCATCCATAGGAATGATGTCGCCTACTCTGACGTCGAATGGCAGTGAGATGAAGTCCCATACATTAGTGCGGGTCTTAAGGTTAATCCAAACCTTGTCGGCACGAGCGTTAGCAAGATTCTTCAATACTGCATAGCAGTTGTCACGGTCATAGTAGTAGTTACCTGTTGAACTGTCGTACTTACTATTATACATTGCCTGATAAGCATCCCAGTTGAGTACAAAGTTTGAAGCTGAGAGTGTAGAATTTCCGGAAACTGTAAGAGCAGCTGCCGAACCTACATATACGTTAGGACGATAGTCAAGGCTCAGCTCATCGGGCCATGTCAGACGGTAGTCGGTTACTACATATATATTCTCCGGCATGATGTCGGCGGTTACGATATTGAAGGCTGTCCACCTGTCTGCCAGCTGATAAACTGCCTTTGAGAGTGCAGGTACTGTCAGCGTACACTGTGCCTCATAGCCGTTTCCAATAATATCTCTGTTATTAGCATTTGCAGGAACTATAGCCTTAGCTGTCATCTTTTTAAGGTTTCGACATCCATAGAACGAATATGAGATTGACTGCAACGAACTTGGCAGAACTACTTCTTCAAGGGCATCACAGTAACCGAATGCATACGAACCAAGTGTTGTCAGACCTTCTGGGAGTTCAACGCGTGTCAAAGCATCACAATCATAGAATGAGTTTGATCCAATTGTCTGAAGTGTTGATGGCAGAGTAAGCTCTGAAAGACTACTACAACCAGAGAATGCTT
>CAMUVE010000006.1:0-52703 GCA_947163985.1 uncultured Prevotella sp. | reverse complement strand
TTTTTTTAACTCTTAAAAGGCTTGGCAGGAGTCAACGTATTTCAGGCTAAGACAACTGTGTCTTAACTAAAATAATTTCCTATCAGAATCATTGAACTATGAAAAACTTTTCGTACCTTTGTATGCGAAACAAGAAACTACTTATCATCAGGAAAAATACTATGAACAAGCTGTTAACGACGATATTGCTTTTGACCTTTGTGAGTCAGTATTCCGAGGCGCGCAAGGTGGAGTCTCTCAACGGGGGATGGCTCTTCTCGTGCGACTCGCTCTATACTAATGTTCGCGAGGTGAACGTTCCTCACGACTTCCAGATAGAGCAGCCGTGGGTGGTGCCGTCAGCCGACGAGCGTCCAGACAACAGCGATATGGCAGCAAACATAAAGAGTAGGCTGTCGGCACGTGGCTTTAAGGAAATGGGTACCGGCTGGTACAAGAAAGTTATTGACATGCAACCGCAGACAGGTTGTCGCTATCTTCTTGACTTCGAGGGTATTATGCTGACGGGTGACGTTTATCTCAACGGTAGGCACATCGGTGGTACCGACTACGGATATGTGGGTTTCGAGATTGACATTACAAAGCACCTAAAGCGGGGTAAGAACATCCTGGAGGTGAAAGCCTCCACGATGGGCACGAAGAACTCGCGGTGGTACACTGGTGGCGGACTGTTCCGTAATGTCAGTCTTGTAACGACGTCAGACGACCTCTTCCTGGAGCGCCATCCACTGCGTATCACCACGCGAGAGAACCGTTTTGTCAGTGTTACGACGGAGTTGACAAACCGCACGAAGTCGAAAACGGTGAAGATAGGTCTAAAGCTCTATGACCCTAACGGCGCACTTGTCTATGAACATACCGACACCCGTCAGCGAATAACCCCCTCGATGACTATGGAGGCTGTGTTGACAGAGGCTGAGATAAGTAACCCGAGGCTGTGGGACACAGACCATCCGCAACTATACAAGGCTGTGGTGACGCTGATGCGTGAAGACGGCAGCGTTGCCGACGAGGTAGAGGAGGAGTTCGGCATCCGCACCATAGAGTTCGGACCCGCCTTCGGACTGAAGCTCAACGGCAAGAAAGTGCTGTTAAAAGGCATTGCCAACCACCATACTCTGGGCGCCTTGGGTGCCGCAGCCTATCCGCGTGCCATAGAGAAGCGTCTGCTGTTGCTGAAGCGCTTCGGGGTGAACCACATACGCACCTCGCACAATCCCTACAGTCGCGATTTCATACGTCTTTGCGACAAGCACGGCATACTCGTCGTTGACGAGCTCTACGACAAGTGGACCGACACGCACTCCGGTGGTCGCGTACCGTTTATGAACCACTGGGCACAGGACCTTACCGAGTTCATCAAGCGCGACAGAAACTCGCCGTCGGTGGTGCTGTGGAGTCTAGGCAACGAGTTGCAGCAAGAGGCGCGTCAGCCCTTTGGCGACTTCGGTGTTACGTGTTACAAGATGATGCGTGCGGTGCTCGAACGCTATGACTCCACCCGAAAGGTTACGGTGGCTATGCATCCGCGCTATCGTAACTGGCAGACCGACTCCATACCCTGTGACCTCGCGCTGCAAACCGACGTTCAGGCATATAACTATAGGTACATGTATTTCCCCGGCGACGGACGACGCTACCCGTGGATGACGTTCTACCAGAGCGAGGCGTCAACGAAGGATATGGGTCAGAACTACTTCGGAATGGACCTCGACAGCGTCATAGGACTGGCATACTGGGGTGCCATAGACTATCTTGGCGAGTCGCAAGGATGGCCAGCTAAAGGGTGGGCACAGGGCGTCTTCGACATCTCGTTGGAGCCGAAACCGAAGGCGTATCTCATGAAGTCACTGTTCTGCGAAGAGCCCGTGGTGCATGTGGGTGTAAGAGAGGAGAGAGAAGTGGGGAGAGAGGAGAGAGATATGTTGTGGAACGGTGTTGTGACGGGTTCCGAGGACCTGTCGGAACAGTGGAACCGCACCGAGGGTTCAACGGCAGACCTTGTAGTATATACCAATGCCGACGAGGTGGAGCTGTTGCTCAACGGCAGGAGCTTAGGACGTCGTGAGAACCCCACCGAAGCAAAGCAGCGCAACCAGATATGCTGGGACGACGTAACTTACGAACAGGGCAAGATAGAGGCTGTAGCATACCGAAAGGGTAGGGCGGTAGCGCGTCATGCCCTTGAAACGACGGGACCGACGGTGAGACTGAAGGTGGAGTACGACAACAACAGCTGGCAGTCCGACGGCACCGACCTGCAACATCTGCGCGTCTATGCCGTTGACTCCGAGGGACGTAGGGTACTCAGCTGCACCGACGAGCTGTCGTTCCGTGTGGAGGGCGACGCCAAGATTGTTGCAGTAACCAACGGCGACATAAGCAGCGAAGAGTTGAATGTTACGGATCATCGTCGTCTGTGGCAAGGGGCGGCAATGGTTATCCTGCGTGCCGGCACGACACCCTCGAAGGTTAAGTTGACAACATCGTCGAAGTCCTTGGGCTCTGTGGTTACGGAGTTAGCAACAAGGAGCAAGGCACAAGGCGCAAGTTGGAAGTTGAGCGTCTTGGAGACGGCACGCAAGACCAACGATTACTTCATGCAGAAATACAACGACCCCACAGAAGACACCTTCGTACGCAACAAGAAACGTCCGAGCAGTCTGTGGACACGTGCCGTATATTACGAAGGACTGATGGCACTCAACACTATCGACCCGCAGCAGCGTTATTTAGACTACACGCAGCAGTGGGCGGACTACCATAAGCGGACACCACGTAACGGCGTGACGACGACACATGCCGACGACCAGTGCTGTGAACAGACATACATAGAATACTACCTGTTGACAGGAAATGGAACGCTGGAACCCACGAAGGAGAACCTCGAACGGCAGATGGCGTCGGGACGAACAGACTACTGGACGTGGATTGACGCTATCCAAATGGCTATGCCGGTATATATAAAGATGTATGCCGCCACCAAGGAACGGAAGTATCTGGACTATGCTATGCGCTGCTACGAATGGACGCGCGACTCCTGTGGCGGCGGGTGTTTCAACGTGAAGGAAGGACTGTGGTGGCGCGATAAGGACTATGTGTCGCCATACAAGGAGAAGGACGGAAAGAACTGCTATTGGAGCCGAGGCAACGGATGGGTATATGCCGCCTTGGTGCGCTCTATGGAACTGCTGTCGCCCGACAGCAAGGAGTACAAACTGCTGAAGAACGACTTCCTACTTATGAGTGAGGCGCTCCTGAAGTGTCAGTATGGAGACGGTTTCTGGCGTGCCAGTCTGTTGTCTGACGCGGAATACCCGGGTCCCGAGATGACCGGTACGGCACTGTTCCTCTACGGCATGTCGTGGGGAATACGTCACGGACTACTCAAGGAGAAGAAGTACCGTCCCGCCTGCGACAAGGCGTGGGAGGCGCTGGAGAGTTGTGTTCACGATAATGGTTTCTTGGCTTGGAATCAAGGTACCGGAAAGGACCCGTCGGCAGGACAGCCTGTCACCCTAACCAGCGTTCCCGACTTCGAGGATTACGGCACCGGATGTTTCCTTCTCGGGGCTACGGAATACTTCAGGTTAATTGAGAATTGAGAGTTGAGAATTGAGAATTGAGAATTGAGAATTATGATTTGCTTTAAACGCTTACTCGTACTGATGTTATTACTTGTCAGTTGTCAACTTGTAGTTGTCAATTCGCAGACGTGGCCCACACCGCGACCTGAGGCTAAGGCGGGCACACGATGGTGGTGGCTGGGCTCCGCAGTAGATCGTAAGGGCTTGGAGTGGAACCTCACGGAGTATGCCAAAGCAGGCATCGGCGCTGTGGAGATAACGCCGCTCTACGGAGTGAAGGGCAACGAGAAGAATGAGCTGTCGTTCCTTACCCCACCGTGGATGAAGGCACTGAAGGACGTGGAGGAGATAGCACGACCGTTAGGTATAGAGGTGGATATGAACTGCGGCACAGGATGGCCCTTCGGCGGTCCTGCGGTACCACTGGAGGAGGCGGCGTGTAAGGCAGTCTTCAAAGACACCGTGATAAACGGTTCCCCCGTTTATACCGTAGATATAGACCGCACCCGCCAGAAGGTGAAACGTGCTGCTCCTGGTGGCGAGGGGTGGGTGATAGACCACTTCGACAGCACCGCCGTGCGCCACTATCTGGAGCGCTTCGACAGCGCCTTCAGCACGTCGGGAGTAGCGTGGCCGCACACCTTCTTCAACGACAGCTACGAGGTGTATGGGGCAAACTGGACACCGACACTCTTCGACGAATTCAAGAAACGACGCGGCTACGACCTGCGCGACCACCTGCCGGAACTCCTCGGAGTGGTGGATGACGGCAATAAGGTGTTGGCAGACTACCGTGAGACGCTGTCGGACCTGCTCTACGAGAACTTCACACTGCAATGGACGGCGTGGGCGCATAGTCACGGGGTGCAGGTACGCAGTCAGGCACACGGCTCGCCGGCAAATCTCCTCGACCTCTACGGTGCTGTTGACATACCGGAAACAGAGGGTTTCGGACTCTCTGACTTCGGCATCAAAGGACTGCGTACAGACCCGGGGATGACGAAGAAAAACTACAGCGACGTATCAATGTTGAAATATGCCTCTTCGGCAGCCCACGTGATGGGAAAACCCTTTACCAGCAGCGAGACATTCACCTGGTTGACAGAGCATTTCCGTACGTCGCTGTCGCAGATGAAACCCGACCTCGACCTGATGTTCACCTGTGGTGTTAACCACGTATTCTTTCACGGCTCCTGCTACACTCCCAAGGACGACCCGTGGCCAGGATGGAAATTCTATGCTTCGGTGGATATGAGTCCTACGAACAGCATCTGGCGCGACGCTCCCTTCCTTATGCAGTACATCGAGAGGTGTCAGTCGTTCCTGCAACTCGGACAGCCCGACAACGACTTCCTCGTCTATCTGCCCGTCCGCGATATGTGGCGCAAACGAATACCCGGCAAGGGAAAGAAACACGTCCTCGGCGACGACTTGCTGATGATGTTCGACATCCACAGCATGAACGAGAAAGCTCCTGAATTCATACGTACCATACTTGCTATAGACAGTCTGGGCTACGACTGCGACTACATCAGCGACCGCCAACTGGCAAAGGTGCGCGTAGAGGACGGAATGCTCGTTACCGAGGGCGGCACACGCTACAAAGCACTTATAATACCAGACGGCACAACAATAGATAGTAATCTCGCACCTCTCCTATCATACCTCTCTCCTCACTCCTCTCTCCTCTCTCCTCTCATAATACACGGCATCGACGAACACCTAATGGCACGCTATGCTAAGAGCGAGGCGATGAGGACAGAACTCGGACTCCGTGCTATACGTCGTAAGAACAACGACGGCTACCACTATTTTATAGCAAACCTCACACCAAACGACGTCTGCAAGGAAATTCCGCTGGCGGTGTCATTCGGACAAGCAACGTGGTACGACCCGATGTCGGGAGACATCACGCCGGCAGAGGTAAATAACGGCAAAGTCCTCTTCTCCTTCCGCTCAGGAGAGAGTAGGGTGTTAGTTTTAGAGAGGAGAGAGAAGTGTAGCCTTCCACCATCCACCCTCAACCCTCAACCCTCAACCCTCAACCCTCAACCCTCAACCCTCCACCTTCCACCATCCCCCATCACCCTTCATTTCATCGATGAAATGCCAAAGGTGGACAAGACTTTCCGTCTTGACTCATTCCAAACGTGGGAAACGCTGAGCCCGGAGGTAGCGGTAACGATGGGAACGGGAGTTTATACCACGACATTCACGCTGACAGCGGAACAGGCTGCAAAGCACTGGTCGATAGACCTCGGTGACGTGCGAGAGTCGGCACGGGTGTACATAAATGGCGATTTCATCGGCTGTGCGTGGGCTGTTCCCTATGTCCTTGACTGTCGTAATACACTGAAGAGAGGCGAGAACACACTACGCATAGAAGTGACAAATCTTCCGGCAAATCGCATCGCTGACCTTGACAGACGAGGTGTTGAGTGGCGCAAGATGAAGGAGATAAATGTTGTTGATATAAACTATAAGAAAACGAACTACTCTCATTGGACTCCTGTTCCGAGCGGATTGGCGTCGCAGGTTAGGTTGATAGAGGAGAGAGGTACGAGGTGCGAGGTGCGAGGCACGAGGTGCGAGATGCGAGAGATGCGTTATTATCCTGACGGGAAAGACATAGTGTGTCAGGATGGTGACCACCGCTACAACAGGGCGCTGTATGGCGGATATACGGAGTTCCGACTTGAGACGAGCGACCGTCCCATATTCGCGGTATATAGAAAGAATGGTCATAGGAACATTCGTTTTATACTGACAGCAAACGGGAAATCAATACCTCTTGAGCTGACGACACACGCTGAGGCTCGTTATAATGCAGGAAAGCGAGTCTATAAACTTACTGACGACTCCTGGGGAAAGGGTGTCCTGACGATAACCGCTCTGGCACAGCACGATAGGGAGTCGGCAGTATGGTGCTTTGAACCGAAGGGCATGCCGCAGGACGCGAAGGTGGAGATGGTGGTGTGCGACATCAAGAACCCGAAATTTAAACGTAGCGGCGACATGAATGCCGATGAAACCGATAATTTTGAACCGGCACCCGACAAAGCTCCACTTGCTGACTTTGAGTGGCGTCTGGGTGAAGTCCCCACATATGTGACACTGGAGGGTGTTGCCGACAAAGTGACTTTCGACAATGCGCTGAAGCATCATGAGTGGCTGGCAAGCAACATAATATTTAAGACTCCCGACCCCTATATCAACGCTATGGATGGTGCGCTGATGGCTGCTGCCGACGGTGCCTGGGACGGGAAGGTGTGGCTTCACGGTGCTGTGGCGTGGCGTATGCAACTCAACGGCTGGCGCGCAGGGTATCTCGGTGATGTGCTAGGAATGCCGGAACGCGCCCTCTCACACTTCTCCGCCTACGCAGGGAGTCAGGTGACTGACGTGCCTCCTACGATACCTAATCCTACGTCGGACCCCGAGAAGCTGTTTTCCCGTGAACAAAAGAAGTGGGGCACGCAGATGTACTCCAACGGATATATCTGTCGTTATCCGGACAGAAAGGACGTGATGCATCACTACGATATGAACCTGAATTATATCGACGAGCTGTTGATGCACTTCCAGTATGATGCCGACAAGGAGTTCCTTAGGAAGATGTTTCCTGTTATCAAGGCTCATCTGCTGTGGGAGAAACGCAACTTCGACCCCGACGATGACGGACTCTATGATGCCTACTGTTGTATATGGGCTTCGGATGCACTTTATTATAACGGTGGTGCCGTGAGCTACTCCACAGCGTATAACTACAGGGCTCTCCGTATGGCGGCGCGCATAGCGGAGATATTGGGCGAGGACCCTACATACTACAGGGCTGAGGCTGAGAAGACGCTAAAGGCGATGAACGAACGTCTGTGGATAGGCGACAGAGGACATTGGGCAGAGTATGAGGACCTCATGGGACTGAAGAGAAAGCACGAACATGCAGCGCTGTGGAGCATATATACTCCGATAGACTGCGGTGTGGGCACCGAAGAACAGGCTATCCGTGCCACGCAGTACGTTGATTCGTGTATGCCGCGTATTCCTATGGAGATGTCGCACCACCTCATCAGCACCAGCGACTGGCAGCCATACGAATGGAGCATAAATAATGTGGCGGGGGCTGAGATGATGCATATGGCGTTGGCGTATTTCCAGGCGGGACGTGCCGACGAGGGTTTTCAGCTGCTGAAGGCAAACATCTTGGACAACGCCTATTTTGGAGGGAGTCCGGGCAATATAGGTCAGATAAGTCACTACGACAAGGCTCGCGGCGAACTGTACCGCGATTTCTCCGATAATGTGGGCATCACCTCGCGTGCTTTCATACAAGGTCTGTACGGCATTGTTCCTGACGCCCTTAACGGCAGGTGTGTCATTCGTCCGGGATTCCCGACAGGATGGGACAGCGCCTCGATAGAAACGCCATATCTGAAATACGGCTTCCGTCGTGAAGGCAACAAAGAGATATACGAAATAGAACAGAACTTCGCACAACCGCTGCAGATAGTATTGCGGCAGAACACGGGTAACGGCTACGTGGAGACTGTGGGAAGCGCGGAAAAGAAACAGACAATCGTTGTCAACTGCGTGGAGCGTCAGGAGACTCCCAAACCGCTGCTCACCGCAGAACACATTGATGGCAGCGCGTGGGGAAACAACTTCGACGAGGTGAGGACGGAGCGTCTTGACCCCGTTGCTTTGGACGCCATATATAATAGTAATGTGACAGACATCTTCAAGAACGACTATCTGTCGCCACGTCCTAAGAGAACGACGCTGATGATACCTCTGCACGGCATTGGCGACTGGTGTCATCCGCAGCAGATGGCTGACATCGACGACACGGTGCTGCGCAGCAAGATAACTGACGGGGTGCTGCGAACATCACTCGGCATTCCTTTCCGTACGCCGGCAGAAGGCTGTAACATAGCATATACCTCGTTGTGGGACAACTATCCCGACTCGGTAACAATTCCGCTGAAGGGCAAGGCAACGCACGCCTATCTGTTGATGGCGGGTTCTACAAATCACATGCAGAGCAGGATAGACAACGGACAGGTGGTGGTGGAATATACCGACGGCACTACAACGGTGCTGCCGCTGCAGAATCCTCACAACTGGTGTCCTATAGAACAGGACTATTATGAAGACGGCATGCAGTTTCATGCGGCACAACCGCGTCCCTACCGCATAGACTTCACAACAACGGAAGTGAGTCGTAACCTCATAGCTATGGGGAAACGCTACGGTTACCAACAGCGATTCTTTAAAGGGGGAGCAGGAATAATCCTCGACATGCCGCTCGACGGCAAAAAACGACTGAAGAGTCTTTGCCTGCGTACTTTGTCTAATGATGTTGTAATGGGAATTATGGCTGTTACACTACAAAGACCTTAGTAGAAAGACGGGAAATCTCTACGCAACGTGAGCACCCATTCGTCATTGTCCTTACGGTAGGTAACGTAGTCGGTATGGTCTTCCATAATTCTTATCATGTGATCGTCTATCTGACGACCTCTATGATGAATGAATATCGTAAGACTCTTTACTGTAGATGTGGCACTAATATCAAAGGTGAGACTTTTAATCTCAGCTACAGCAATCTCTACAAGCTGCTCCAGAATGCGCATCGGCGCTACTTCTTTCTGGTCGGATATAACGCGAGACATGAACTCCTTGTAGTCTTCTTCTGCCCTTGGCGTGTATTTCTTTTCTTCTATCATAACGTCTGCAAAATTAATTCATTTCCTTTTTCTTCCAAAAGGAGAAAACAATCGCATGTTAAGATTTTGCAGATTTTGAAAGAATTTTTGCAGATTTTGAAAGTTATGACTTAAGAAAGGGTTGAAATCCATTCTTTAAAGGTCTGGCCTTTTATGCGTTTAAAGGCTGCCGAGAAGGTGCTATAACTCTTAAAACCACTCACATCAGCTATCTGTTGTGCCGTTTTATATTCTGCTCGCATAGTGGGATAGATACTCATAAAATGGTCTATGCGCAGGGTGTTGATATAGGTGTTGTAAGTGATTCCCTGTTGCGAGAAGTACTGACTGAGGTAATAGTGGTTGGTACCGATAGCGTGACAGAGGTAGTCGAGTGACAGGTCGTGATGCAGATAGAGTTTCGTGTTCTCACAGTGTTGCACAAGTAGTTGTTTGATATTTAATGACTTAAGGTTGCTGTTATAGTCATTAGTGTCGCCTTTTTCCGATGAAAGCGGGAGTTTTTGTAAACTTTCCACTCGCCATACTACAAAGACGATGATGATATAAGTCATCAGTTGCACAAGGTATTCTACTGCTATATGACCTGCATTGGTACAGTAGATGACGAAGACAATGCAGAGAAGTGCCATGATGGAAAAGCTCTGCCACACCTCTTTGTGCTCCAGGTCGGCATAGTTGTCGCGCAACCACTTGCCATATTGTATTACGGCACGTATCATATATATAATAAATGTAGCAATGAGGAATACGGAATACGTCTCAATATAGTTCTCGGTATTCTCGTCGTGAACGATGATGCCATAGGCGGAGAACAGGATGATGGGAACAGTAGAAAGGGCAACGGGAACGAGAGAACGCTTGCGGTCCTGCAGCATACGTATCAGTACCGCCATTATCAGGGGCACAAAGGTAATCCTGTCGAGCATGATGCCCATAATGTTACGAACTAAACGGTCTTCGGTAAGACAGTAGATGCCCAGCACTACCCACCACACGTGACTGAGAGCAACGGACGCCATGAAGGCTGCCGCCCAGCGACGGAGTGACCTCGATGGGGTGATGTCAGGGAAGAAGGCCGCACCACGGGCTAACAACAGATAACAACATGCTGCGATGGCAAAAATTGTGGCTCCACCATAGAGCATTATGAATATTATGTCCTGAAGACCTTGATGTTCGTACATTATATTATATATAGTTTTCGGGTTAAAAAGGAAAATGGCTTGTAACGCTATTTGCGAAACAAGCCATTTTATTTATTGTTCAGTAATTTACTCCTTAATCTTGCGACCCATAACGAGGTAAGCTACAGGCGATGCAATGAAGATAGAAGACAGTGTACCGAATACAACACCGAGAATCATGGCGAAGGAGAAGCTGCGGATGCTTGCTCCACCAAGGAAGAATATTGCCAAGAGCACGATGAGTGTTGACAGTGACGTGTTGATAGTACGTGCCAACGTCTGGTTGATACTGTCGTTGAACAGTGTCTGCTTGTCCTGCTTTGGATGCAGACCGAGGTTCTCACGGATACGGTCGAATACCACCACCTTGTCGTTGATAGAGTAACCAATCACAGTAAGGATAGCACCGATGAAGGTCTGGTCAATTTCAAGTGACCAGGGCACGATGCCCCACAACAGTGAGTAGAGACCAAGCACGACTACGGTATCAACAGCCAGTGCTATTACAGAGCCTAACGAGAACGCTACATTGCGGAAGCGCAGCAGGATGTAAAGGAAGATAGCTATCATAGCGATGATAACGCTGATGAACGCGTTGTATGTGATATCCTTAGCAACGGAAGGACCTACCTTCATAGAACTGATGATAGAACCACCCTCACGAACATCAGGATTCTTGAATGCCTCAAGGTTTGGCTGACTAACGAGGTTAGCCTTCTTGAGTGCCTTGTAAAGAATCTCCTCTGCCTCGTCGTCAGCTGTTGGTGAGTTGCTCTCAATGAGGTAGTTCGTAGAGATACGTATTGTCTTGTTGTCTGTACCTATAGAGATAGCACCTGTGTTACAGTTGGGGAATGCCTCTGCAATGATGGTACGTATCTGCTCTGGCTCTACAGCCTTCTCGAATGTCACAACATAGTTTCGACCACCGGTGAAGTCGATACTCTTGCTCAGACCGCGGAGTGCGAAGCTGGCAATGAACGCAACGATAGCGATTGCAACAACAGTAAATGTCTTCTTGTAGAATGACATAAACGGAATGTGCAGATTCTGCAGGAGGTTGCGTGAGAACGGAGTAGTGAATGTAAGACCGAGCCACTTGTCCTTGTTGATGCGGTTCTCGTAAACGATACGTGTGAGGAATACTGCTGTGAAGAAAGAACAGCAGATACCGATAATCCAAGTGGTTGCGAAACCGCGGATAGGACCTGTACCGAAGACGAGGAGGATAACACCTGTGATGATACTTGTCAAGTTAGAGTCGAAGATAGCTGAGAAAGCATTGCTGTAACCGGCAGAGATAGCTGCCTTGATGTTCTTTCCGCTGCGGAGCTCTTCCTTGGTACGCTCATAGATAAGCACGTTAGCATCAACGGCAGTACCCAGTGACAGTACCATACCCGCAAGACCTGACATCGTCAGCGCTGCCTGGAACGAGGTAAGAATACCGAGCGTGAAGAACAGGTTGACTATAAGTGCTATATTAGCCATCATACCTGGGATGAAGTTGTACATGAGAACCATGTAAATCATCAAGAGTACGAAAGCAACGATGAACGAGATGATACCCTGCTGGATTGACTGGGCACCGAGGGTAGGACCTACGACCTCTTCCTGAACGATACGTGCAGGAGCTGGCATACGACCAGACTTCAGGGTGTTTGCTAAGTCCTTAGTATCTTCAACGGTGAAGTTACCAGAGATTTCTGAGTTACCACCAGCAATCTCGCCGTTTACACGTGGTGCTGAATATACAACACCGTCAAGGACGATGGCGATAGCCTTACCAACGTTAGCCTTTGTAAGGGCTGCCCAACGACGAGCACCGTCAGAGTTCATTGACATGCTTACAGAAGGACGACCTGTCATCTGCTGGAACTGGTCGGTAGCGTCGGTGATTACGTCACCCTCGAGAGGAGCACGACCACCTGCCTCAGTAACCTTAAGAGCGTGGAGCTCGTAGATGTTCTTGTTGTCCTGAATCATATCTGTTGGCTTAGCACTCCACAGCAGTTTTACGTCGCTGGGGAGGATGCGCTGTGCCTCAGGACCGTAGATGACCTTGTTGATGGCTGCTGTATCGCGAACGTTAGCCAGACCAACCAAAGAGAGCTGGTTGCTTGTTACCTGGAGCATAGAGAGCAGTGGGTGCTGCTTCTTTGCTGCCTCGAGAGCTGCGTTGTCAGCAACTTTCTCGTCTGCCTGCTTCTTGTCGGCCTCTTGCTTCTTAATCTCAAACTTTGGCTTCTCAGCAGTTTCCTTCTCGGCAACCTGCTTTGTAGAGTCAACGGCTGTAGTGTCGGCAGCTGTATCTACACCAGCCATACGCTGGTCGAGTTGTGTGAGATAAGGAATAATCTCGTTGCTGTTGTATGTCTCCCAGAATTCGAGGTTCGCAGAACCCTGGAGCAACTTACGGATACGCTCTGGCTCACGGATACCAGGCATTTCAACCATGATACGTCCCTGCTGACCTTCCAGTTTCTGGATGTTTGGCTGAACGACACCGAACTTGTCGATACGGTTACGAACAACGTTGAAAGAGTTGTCGATGGCAGCCTGAACTTCGCTGCGCAGAGCACTCTCTACCTCAGAGTCGCTGCTCTGAGTACTTACCTTACCCTTCAACTGCTGTGTAGCAAAGATTTCTGCCAGACGATGTCCGGGAGCATTCTTGTGATAAGCGTTGATAAACAGGGAGATGAAATCACTCTGACTTGTCTCTTCCTCTTTCTTAGCCTCTTCCATTGACTTTACAAAAGCAACGTCCGTCTTGTGGTCGGCAAGTGCTTCTACTACGTCAGGAACAGAGATTTCGAGAATGACATTCATACCGCCTTTAAGGTCAAGACCCAGACCAATCTGGGTTTCAAGACACTTCTGGTAAGAGTAAATGCCCAAATACTTTACAGAATCTTTGTAATCCTGCTGCTTAATTGGGTCGCTAATCTTCGCAGCCTGACTGTCATAGTAGTTTGTAGCTACTGAAAAAGACAGGTAGAAGATACTCGCCAGCGTCAGTAAGACGGCTGTAAAAATTACGATACCTTTGTTTTGCATTTTTGTTTTATTATTAATTGATTTCTACTTATTCTAAAAAATCAGCCTGCAAAGATAATGATTTTTCGCTATTTAACGAAATTTCAGACCTATATTTATATTATTTTTTGCTCTTTTCCTTCATTTTCAGTGTACAAAGGATGGGAAAATGGTCACTTCCGTGTGCTTCTTTGTCAACAAAACAGTGATATGGCTCCCAATCTTCAGAGCAAAAAATGTTGTCTATTCGTACCCTCATGCCATAATGAACATACGACCATCCCAGTCCGTTACCTGACGAAACGAAACAGTCGGTAAGCTCCTTTGCTATGACGTGATGGGTGTAGGATATCGGGTTGTCGTTGAAGTCGCCACAGAGGATTATTGGTGTCGGGCGATGGCGTCTGATGTATTTGCAGACGGAGTCTGCCTGAGGACCTCGTCTGCGTGCTGACTCGCTGAGTATCTGGAGGATACGCTTGGAACCGCTGCGCAGGGTGTCACGACCTGTCTCGCCCTTTACTATGCTGCGGAACTCGTCGCGGTCGGAGGTGGACAGTCCGCATGACTCAAGGTGGTTGTTTACAACAACGGTCTTGGTGCCGTTGATATCGACGAAAAACGCACAACTGCTGTTGCCTTTCGAGACGTAGGGTATGTGCTCCTTGCCCGTTATGGGGAACTTGCTCAGCAGGACGAGTGTTGAATTGCCCTTCTCGTGTACTGTCGTCACGGAGTCTCTGTAGGGATATATGTCGTTAAGCTTGGCGGTAACGTCGTTGAGGGCAGCCTCCTGAAGACATACAATGTCGGCACCCGACTCCCTGATGTACCTTGTCGCAATAACATAGTTGTTTCCGTCAGCATCCTGTGCCGTCTCGCGGAAGCTGGCAACGTTATACGACAGTACCTTGATGCAGCTGTCGGGAGCTGTTGCTGGTATGTTGAAGGGGATGTATGTGTGTATCGGGGAATATCCTATGATAAGTCCGACGACAGAGATTAGTGCGAACTTAGGACGGAGAAGCAGCCAGAGGAGCAGGAAGACAACATTGACGGCAAGGAGTACCGGAAACGTCAGTCCTACACACGACAGCAACGGGTGGGTAACAGGAGACAACCTGTCGGAAAAGCCGACAAGTAGCATTATCACCAGACAGGTGACCTGTGCACCTAAGAGGATGCCTTGGACGGTATTTTTGAGTTTCTTCAGCATTAATGTTTGTTGTCGAACATTTTCTTCTTTTCCTCCTCAGTGAGGCTGTCATAACCGCTTCGACGTATCTTGTCGAGGATACGGTCTATTTCGTCTTGCTCTTTTTTCTTCTTTGCGTTGTAGTCCCAGTCGGGATTTCCTGTGGAGAAGTTGTCTGTATCGTGCTTGTCTCTCCTGTTCCCCCACTTGTTGTTACGGAACTTATTGAAGAAATGATGTCCGCTGTCCCACGGGTCGTTGTTATAATTGTCGTTACCATTGCGCCAGTGACGAATCATCAGATAACCGAAGAGCATACCTCCGAGGTGCGCAAAGTGTGCCACACTGTCGTTGGTCGTTGCTAATGCGGAGAACAACTCTATTGCTACGTAGCCGCAGATAAACCACTTTGCCTTGATGGGGACGGGGAGTGGGAATATGAAAATACGCTCCTCGGGAAATGTCATTCCGAAGGCAAGAAGGATAGCATATATGGCTCCTGAGGCACCTACTGTCGTCCAGGCATTGAGAACATCGGCGGAATTGTGGGCAATAACGTTCAATTCACTGAGGGTGACACCCGGAAACTGGGAGTTGGCAAGCATGTAGAACGACCCCAGCTGTGCAATTTCCTGTATTATACCAGCACCGACACCACACGAAATGTAATAAAAAAGGAATTTCTTCGGACCCCATACGTTCTCTACTACACATCCGAACATCCATAGCGCGAACATATTAAAAAAGATATGCTCAATGTTGGCATGCATGAACATATAGGTGAAAAGCTGGTACACCTTAAAGTCAGATGCAAGGAAAAAGTGAAGACCAAGAAGATTCTCTAAGTCAACGCCTACTCTGTTGAATGCAAACGTGGCGAAAAACGCCAAAACGTTTATGATGAGCAGGTTTTTGGTGATGGCTGGTATAGAGCGCATGTTGTAATATTTTATTCTGTTCTGTTATAATAGTTTCTCTTTAAAAACGCGGCAAAAGTACTAAAAAAATCCCATTATAGCACCAAAAATGTGCTTTTAAGAACTTTTTTTTACTAAAAACGTAAATTTTTTTGCTTTTTTGTTGGTTTTATCAAAGTAATCCCTTATATTTGCGGAGGAAATTTTAGAACTAATCCTATTTTTCATCATTTAATAAACAATTTATTATGAACAAGACAGAATTAATCGAGAAGATTGCAGCTGGTGCAGGTTTGACCAAGGCTGACTCAAAGAAGGCGCTCGACGCTACATTGGATGCTATTAAGGGCGCTCTGAAGAAGGGTGACAAAGTAGCTCTCGTAGGTTTCGGTACATTCGCAGTAACAAAGCGTCCTGCACGCGAGGGTATCAACCCTGCTACAAAGCAGAAGATCAAGATTGCTGCTAAGAAGATTGCTAAGTTCAAGGCTGGTGCTGAACTCGCTGACGCAGTTAAGTAATCTTTCCTGTAAAGAAAAATAAAAGCTCCCTTTTAAGGGAGCTTTTTTATTTGCCTTGTGTCTTGATTTACTGTGGCTGCTTGCCGATGTAAGCCAAGATACCACCGTCAACATAGAGAATGTGACCATTAACGGCATCAGAAGCCTTTGATGCGAGGAACACGGCGGGACCACCGAGTTCTGACGGTTCGAGCCAGCGACCTGCAGGAGTCTTTGCGCAGATGAAACTGTCAAACGGATGACGGCTGCCGTCCGGCTGACGCTCACGAAGAGGAGCTGTCTGTGGAGTAGCAATGTAACCCGGACCAATGCCGTTACACTGGATGTTGTACTCACCGTACTCAGAACAGATGTTGCGAGTAAGCATCTTCAAACCACCCTTAGCAGCAGCATAAGCACTTACTGTCTCACGACCAAGCTCTGACATCATAGAGCAGATATTGATAATCTTACCCTCGCGACGTTCCATCATTTCAGGAATAACGGCAGCACTTACTATGTAAGGAGCTACGAGGTCAACATCGATTACCTGCTGGAACTCAGCACGCTTCATTTCGTGCATAGGGATACGCTTGATGATACCAGCGTTGTTAACGAGGATGTCAATCTGACCTACCTCAGCGTGGATCTTCTCAACGAGAGCCTTTACTGCGTTCTCGTCGGTAACGTCGCAAACGTAACCGTGAACGTTCTTGATACCTTCAGCCTTGTAGTTTGCAAGACCCCTCTCAAGGGCAGCCTCGTTAATGTCGTTAAAGATAATGTTCTTAATGCCTGCTGCAACAAAAGCCTTAGCAATGTTGAAACCAATACCGTAAGAAGCACCGGTAATCCAGGCGTTCTTTCCTTCAAGTGAAAATGGATTTGTCATAATTAATAGGTTTTTAAGATGTTGTTGTTATAATGTGTAAATCTCTCTCTTGTCTATCGTAATGCGGTAATCTCCGTGAAGTCCTGGTCGCTGTAGTCGAGGTTCTCACCGCCCATACCCCATATAAAGGTGTAGTTATGTGTGGCGGCAGCACTATGTATGCTCCATTCCGGTGAGAGTACAGCCTGTTCGCCCCTCATCCAAATGTGTCTTGTCTCCTGTGGCTCACCCATAAGATGACAAACGGCCTGGTCTTCAGGTAGCTCGAAATAGAAATATGCCTCCATGCGTCGACTGTGGGTGTGTGCTGGCATAGTGTTCCATACGCTTCCTGTAAGCAGTTCCGTCATTCCCATTTGCAGCTGACATGTCGGCAGCACCTGGTTGACAATCATCTTATTGATATTCCTCTCGTTCGACATCTCTAACGAACCCATGTGGGCAACGATGGCGTTGTCTTTCGTTATCTTCTTGCACGGATACTGACAATGGGCTGTAGTGCTGTTGAAGTAGAACTTCGCGGGATGGTTCTTGTCGGTTGAGGCAAAAGTAACATTGCGGTCGCCTCTTCCTATGTATAGCGCTTCCTTATAACCTAAGGTGAACGTCTCGTCGCCCACGGTTACGACGCCCTCACCACCAACGTTGAAGATGCCCACCTCTCTTCTTGTGGTGAAGTGGTCTGCCTTAAGAGGATCTATCGCTTCCAGCAGGAGTGCTTCGTTAACAGGCATAGCACCGCCAACAATCATCCTGTCATACATGGAATAAACCATGTTGACTTCGTCCGTAGAGAATATCTTTTCTATCAGAAAGTCGCGACGCAGACGTTGTGTGTCGTAGCCTTTTGCGTCTTCGGGATGGGCAGCGTAGCGAGTTTCGTAATTTGTTCTCATTTTATTATGATTTTTGGTCGTTCGGCAAAGGTACGAAAAATCAGCGTATAGGAATAATAAGGTAGTGTTAAAAAAGCGTAACCGAAGTAATTCGATTACGCTTTTGAGGTTGGACGACTCGGATTCGAACCGGGAATGACAGAACCAAAACCTGTAGTGTTACCATTACACCATCGTCCAAATTCGCAATTTTGTTAATTGCGGGTGCAAAGATACAACAAATAATTGATAATTGACAATTGATAATTGAAAATTTTTATCTGCTGTAACTTTTTCCTAAGCTCTTGACTAACTCTTCACTGTAAGAAGATAGTAATTCTTCTTGCCTCTCTGTACCAAGAGGTATTTGTTGTCTATGAGGTCAGCCTCGGTGATTACCTGGTCAAAAGCAGCGAGTTTCTCCTTGTTGAGGCTCACTCCGCCACCCTGGACCATCTTTCGCATCTCACCTTTGCTGGGGAATACTGCCGCAGCCTGTGTCAACAGCTCTACTGCTGGCTGACCAAGTGCAGACTTATCGATGTCGAAGTGTGGCACACCGTCGAAGAGGTCGAGCAGTGTCTGTTCGTCAAGTTTCTCCAGCGACTCCTTTGTGGATTTGCCAAAGAGTATGTTACTTGCCTCGATAGCAGCGTCGAAAGCCTCGCGAGAGTGTACCATAACGGTTACCTCTTCGGCTAATCTGCGCTGTAGTGTACGACGACCCGGGTCTTGTTTGTGTTCCTCGATGAGTGCGTCGATGACATCCTTCTCCAGCGATGTGAAGATCTTGATGTAACGTTCTGCATCTTCGTCGCTGACATTGAGCCAGAACTGGTAGAACTTATACGGTGTGGTGCGTTTCGGGTCGAGCCAGATGTTGCCGCTCTCTGTCTTTCCGAATTTCTTACCGTCGCTCTTGGTAATCAGAGGACAGGTGAGGGCGAAGGTCTCTACCTCGTTGCCTAAGGTACGACGGATAAGTTCCGTACCCGTGGTCATGTTACCCCACTGGTCGTTACCGCCTAACTGCAGTTTTACTCCTTTATTTTTATATAGGTACAGGAAATCGTATCCCTGAAGCAGCTGGTATGTGAACTCGGTGAATGAAAGTCCGTCGCGTGCTGTTCCGTTAAGACGCTGCTGCACACTCTCCTTTGCCATCATGTAGTTCACGGTGATATGCTTGCCAACCTCACGGGCGAAGTCCAGGAAGGTGAAGTCCTTCATCCAGTCGTAGTTGTTTACCATCTCCGCAGCATTAGGCTCCTTGCTGTCGAAGTCAAGGAACTTAGCAACCTGTTTCTTTATGCATTCCTGGTTGTGACGTAGTGTCTCGTCGTTAAGGAGGTTACGCTCCTGACTCTTTCCAGATGGGTCGCCAATCATTCCTGTCGCACCGCCGACAAGGATAATGGGTTTGTGACCGCAGCGCTGCAGGTGACGTAACATCATTATTCCACAGAGGTGACCAATGTGCAGAGAGTCTGCCGTTGGGTCGGTGCCGAGATAGGCTGTTACCATCTCTTTTTGTAGCAGCTCCTCCGTTCCTGGCATTATCTGCGCCAGCATACCGCGCCATTTCAGTTCTTCAACAAAATTCTTTGTCATATCTTTTATCTTTTATTGTTTCCTTATTTTATGGGACGGGGTCGTAGCCGCTCCCTCCCCAGGGGTGACATCTGAGAAGTCTTTTTGTGGCGAGCCACAATCCCTTTATCGGTCCGTATTTGATGAGCGCCTGTCGTGCGTATTCCGAACAGGTGGGGGTGAATCGACATGATGGAGGCGTTAACGGGGAAATGGCATATTGGTAGAATCTTATTGGTAGTATGAGTATCCACACCAAACATTTCCTAATCCATAAAACTACCTTTCTCATAATCTTTCCGATAATTGATGGAGAAGTTTCTTTACCTTACTCTCAACAATACCAGTGTTTTGGATTTTGTTGTCTATCCAGATGAAGGCCATCGAAATATCATTATGGTCGGCAATGATGTCTTTGTTCTTCCTGTATGCCTCCCTTATCTGCCTTTTTACCTTGTTGCGGTCAACAGCGTGTTTCAGATATCTCTTTGGAACGCTGATGAGAATATTGTTTGTCTCGTTGCTTTCGTTAGTGACATAAACAAAACGCAGAGGAAAAACTGTCATCGCACGACTATTGCCGTCGTTGAAGAGCTTGTCGATAAGTATCTTACTCTTTATTCGCTCTTTCCTGCAAAGTGTCTGTACATTGGCAGTAGGCATGTAACGGTAGTTACTTGTTTTTCTCTAAGAACTCTCTCAGGGCACCCGTCATAGAGTGGTGCTTCTCTGATGGAGCTTCGATGGCAATTTTCAGATTTGCTTCATGTGCAGCCTTAGCTGTCGAAGGACCAAATGTTGCGACAGCGATGTCGTTACGCTCGTCACCGAAGGTCTTCTTGAATGCGTTGATACCTGACGGACTGAAGAATATGCACATGTCATAGTCGAAATTCTTCTTCTCCTCTTCGGTGAAGTCGTTACTTATGGTGCGATACATCACACACTCTGTGTGCTGCAATTTCTTCGCATCAAGCATCTCCTTAACGCTGTCATCATGTACGTTGCTCATCGGAATGAGGTACTTCTCAGCCTTATGCTTCGCCATCGTAGGGATAAGGTCTGCAATCTTTCCTGTCGTTCCGAAGAAGACCTTACGCTTGCGATACTGAACATACTTCTGAATATATAGGGCAATCTGTTCTGTTACGCAGAAGTACTTCATCTCTTCCGGTATCTCAAGACGCATTTCCTTTGACAGTCCGAAGAAGTTGTCAATGGCATGACGCGATGTGAAAACTACTGCGCTATAATTGAGGATACTTACCTTTTGCTCACGGAACTCCTTTGATGACAGCCCCTCAACCTTTATGAAGGGACGGAATACTAATTCCACTCCAAATTCCTCGGCAATATCATAGTATGGCGATTTGTCGCTTGCCGGTTTGGGCTGAGATATCAAAATTTTCTTAATCATTTGTCCTAATAATTTATCGTCAAGTTGTCGATTATCAGTATTAAAATTGTTCCCCCTGATACCAAAGGGATGATTTCGAGGGCACAAAGGTATAAAATTATTTGTAATTTTAGAGGGTTTTGTCTAAAAAAGATAGTAAATGACCTGTAAAAAGTTAATAATTTAACAAAACCGAGGGCAAAAATGATGTAAGTGAGTATGTTTTGGGTGTTAAAGGAAAAGAAAACAATGAGGACAAGAGCGGGCAATAAGAGTATGCCCTCAACTGCGGTGATGCAGAAAAAGGATCTTGTCCATTGTTCGTTTTTTTTACTTGGAAAGAATATGCTGTTCACTATTGTGTAGAGAGCGTTCTTCAGCAGAAAGTACGCAATAAAGCATACTATCAGGACGGCAATGAGCAGATATTCCGATGAAAGGGTGAATGTTGCGACGAGGTTTTCCGCTATATAGAGGAAGGTAAGCAGAGATAGTACCAGGCAGGTCTGCACGTTTGCCAGAATCATGGTCCATCCTCTGTATGCTCCTGCCTCTCCATACTCGCGTCGTTCGGGGTGCATGAAACCCTTTGCTTCCCTCGCGAATTCTTTTGTCAGTCTGTTTACCGTTATTATGGCGAGTACAAAACAAAAAATTAACAAACCTACTACTATGTCATCCTTAGCAATAGGTTTGTCAAGGGGAATACCGTCGATGCCATCCAGCTTTACTTCAACGAGTTGCTCATTAGTGCTATCGTTAGAGAAGAAAGTGTTACGATAGAAGAAATCGTTCATCGCTGGTATTACGTTTGTACTATCCTTATAGTGAGAAAACTTTCTTTATGTCGTCAACTCTGTCAAGCTTCTCCCATGTGAACAGCTCCACTTCAATCTCTTTTGTCTCGTGGTAACGACTGGTAAAGAGTTTCTTTCTTACCTCGTACTGTCGTCCCATGTGTCCGTAGGCTGCCGTCTCAGCGAAGATAGGCTGGCGCAGTTTCAAGGAGCGCTCAATAGCTTTCGGACGGAGGTCGAAGAGTTGCATAATCTTTGTTGCTATCTCACCGTCGCTTTCCTTTACGTGACTCTTTCCGTAGGTATCTACAAAGATACTTACAGGCTCAGCGACACCGATGGCGTAGCTTATCTGTACCAGCATCTCGTCAGCAACACCCGCTGCCACCATGTTCTTGGCAATATGTCGCGCCGCGTATGCTGCCGAGCGGTCCACTTTAGACGAGTCTTTTCCCGAGAAGGCACCGCCGCCGTGTGCTCCTCTTCCTCCGTAGGTGTCAACTATAATCTTTCGTCCCGTCAGTCCGGTGTCTCCGTGGGGTCCGCCGATGACGAACTTTCCGGTCGGGTTGACGTGGTATTTTATGTTGTCGTTAAACAGCTGCAGCACCTTGTCGCTGTGGATGCGGGCTTTGACACGCGGGATGAGGATGTTTATTACGTCTTCCTTTATCTTGTCAAGCATCTTCTCGTCGTCGTCCATGAACTCGTCGTGCTGTGTCGATACCACGATGGTGTCTATGCGCTGTGGCACACCGTCCTCGCTGTATTCCACCGTCACCTGACTCTTCGAGTCCGGGCGCAGATATGTCATTACCTTACCCTCGCGGCGTATCTCCGCCAGTTCGTGTACTAACAGGTGCGCCAGTTCCAGTGTTACAGGCATGTAGTTCTCCGTCTCGTTCACGGCATATCCGAACATCATTCCCTGGTCGCCGGCACCTTGCTCCTCTTCCACTTCGCGATCGACACCGCGGTTGATGTCGTCGCTTTGTTCGTGGATGGCGTTGAGGATGCCGCACGACTCGGCGTCAAACTGATATTCGCTCTTCGTATATCCTATCTTGCGGATAGCCTTGCGCGTCAGTGTCTGTAAATCAACATAAGCATCGCTGTGCACTTCGCCGGCGATGACGACTTGTCCCGTTGTTACCAACGTCTCCACGGCAACGCGTGCCGTGGAGTCGTATGCTAACAGTTGGTCAAGTATTGTGTCTGATATCTGGTCGGCAACCTTATCGGGATGTCCCTCGGAAACCGACTCAGAGGTAAATAGATAACTCACTTTTCCTTTTTCCGTTTTTATTTTGTTGTTTCTGTTTTTGTTTCTTCCGGCATCATGATAACCTCCATGTGGTTATTGTCCTTCAGGATGACATTCTTTATGAAGGCTGAAATCTTCTCAGCGGTGAGCGCCTCGACAGTCTTCTTGTAGTCTGTCTGGAAGTCAATGCCGTATTTAGCGTACTCGCTTAGGATGTTTGTCCAGTGACCGTTCTTCTTAGCGTCTTCGTTAGCCTGCTTGAGCATGTACTCTTTTACCTTGCTGACTATCTCGGGGTCAACTTTCTGTGAAGCCTCTGCTATTCCCTGGTCCATGAGTTTCAGCGCTGTCTCCGCCTTCTCGGGGTTCATCGGGCATGATGCCAGCATGCTAACGAACTGGCGGTCAAGAACACGTTCCGTCTTGCCGGAAGCACCGCATGTGTATGCTGCACTGGCTTCCTCGCGGATAGTCTTCAGGTAGTACATCTCGAGAACCTGTCCTGCGGCAGAAGCGAGAACGCTGTTCTCCAGGTTGTAGGGAGCCTCGCTCCACCATGTGAAGATAGCTATAGCTTTCGGCGTCTCCATCTTGCGCTTGAAGCTGTTCTTTATGTTGCCGGTAGCCATCTTCGTAACGTCGTAGCTCTTCAGCACTTCGTTACCTTTCAGTGAACCTATGTATTTGCAGATATACTCACGCAGCAGTGTCTCGTCGAAGTTACCTGTGAAAATGTAGGTGAATGCTCCCGGGTTCTTCAGCAGCTCACGGCCTATCTCAAGCATGCGGTCGTAGTTGGCTTTGTCCAAGTCGCTGACCTCAAGGGTCTTCATGCGTGGATTGTTGTTGTACATGGTAACAACCAAAGAGTCAGAGAATGCAGACTCCGGAGAAAGACTCTTGTTCTGCAGTGCCACCTTGAGGATGTTTGTCAACTGGTTGTAACCCTGCTCGTCCTTGTTGATGTTCGTGAAGTAGAGGTATGTCAGCTGCATCATTGTCTCAAGGTCCTTGGGAACGCACTTTCCTGAGAGTGAAGTGCTGTTGACGTCGTAGTCTGCTCCTACGCTGGCAACCTTGCCTGAGAGAGCCTTCTCCAGTTCTGAGTGAGTGAAGTTTCCGAGTCCGCTCATCTCTATGGCACCGCTAAGGAGCTTCAGGTTGCTGTAGTCAGCCTCGCCGTAGAGTGACGTTCCGCCGATAGCCTCAGCCTCCATCATCACCTCGTCGTCCTTGAAGTCGGTCTTCTTCAGAATAACCTTTGCGCCGTTAGAGAGCGTCAACTCCTTGTAACCGAGGGTCTTGTTCTCCTTCTCGGCGGTGATGGTGCCGGGAGCAGGCATCTTAGTCTCGTCAATGAGCGGTTCGTTCTTCACGTTGTCAACGTACGGCTCAACCTTCTCTGCGCGAGCCTTCTCGAAGGTCGTCTTCAGCTGTGCCGGCTGCAGGTATGTCTTGCCGTCCTTCTCCTGTTCGAAGCAAGCCACTACGAGGTTCTCGTCGTTCTCGCTGATAAGCTCTGCGGCAACCATGTTGATGACGTCAACGGGGATGTTCGGAACAATCATGTTGTTCATAATCTCGTACTCGTCCTCAACGGAGAGGATGGGTTCGCCGTCGGTGAAGTTGGCAGCGTATGCGCGACCGAACTTGTCGTTGTTTATCTTGTTGCGACCGGTGTATCTCTTCTCCAGCATGCTTAGGTAGTCGGCACGTGCACGCTCGTACTCCGTAGCGGTAAATCCGAACTCCTTGGCACGCTTCAGTTCCTTGATGACGGTGGCCAGTGCCTCAAGGTCCTTGCCGTCCTTCGGCACTACTATAGCCGTGAAAGCGTCCTTCGTCTTTGAGATGAAGTATTGGCCGTCACCGGCTCCTGCCTGTACGAAAGGACAGTCGGGGTTAAGTGACAGCTCTTCCATACGCTTGTCGAACATGTTCTCTATCATGTCTGTAACGTAGTCCTGCATCAGGTAGTCAACCTTCGTCTTCTCCTCGCGGGGAGTAACGTCGTGCTTCATGAAGACCATAATCATTGTCATCTGCTGCTCCTTGTCCTTCTCGCAGACGTAGATGGCCTCCTTGTTGTCGGGAACAGGCTCGTCTATTACCTGTGCGGCGTTCTTGGGAACTACGATGCCGCCGAAGAGTTTCTTTATCTCTGCCTCCACGTGGTCAACGTCAATGTCGCCGACAACGATGATAGCCTGGTTGTCCGGGCGGTACCACTTGTGGTAGTAGTCGCGAAGAGCTTTTGGCTTGAAGTTGTCAACAACCTCCATCAAACCTATAGGCATGCGCTGTCCGTACTTCGAACCGGGGTACATCTGTGGCAGTGCACGCTCCTGCATACGCTGCATAGCGCTTGAACGCAGACGCCACTCCTCGTGGATGACACCACGCTCCTTGTCTATCTCTTCCTCCTCGAGGAGCAAACCGTTACTCCAGTCTTTCAGGATGAGCAGACAAGAGTCGAGTGCTGAAACTCGTTTTGCGGGAACGTCGTTAATGTTATATACCGTCTCGTCGAAACCAGTGTAAGCATTCAGGTTGCTACCGAACTCCACACCAAGAGAACGTGTATATTCAATGATGTTGTTGCCCTTGAAGTGCTCCGAGCCGTTGAATGCCATGTGCTCAAGGAAGTGTGCCAGTCCGCGCTGGTCCTCATTCTCTTGAACACTACCCACGCGCTGGGCGATGTAGAAGTTGGCAACGTTCTCCGGCCAGTTGTTGTGGCGGATGTAGTATGTCAGTCCGTTGTCAAGTTTTCCGATACGTACCTCTTTGTCAACAGGAATCTGCTGAGCAAAGGATGTCATTGTGCCGACTATAGCCAGCAACAAGAACAGTGAAAGATTTCTTAACTTCATGATAATATATGTTTTGTTGATTTACGTAATAACCAGCTTGCAAAGATACGTAAAAATAATATATAACGTATAATTACCGCCGTATTATTAATAATTTTTCATAAATTCCGCGGGTGGTGCTTCAGTATTTCTTCCCTCAGGGTGTGCGTGTCTATGTGAGTGTATATCTCCGTTGTGGCAATGCTCTCGTGTCCCAACATTGCCTGAATGACGCGCAGGTCGGCACCACCCTCAAGAAGCGCTGTCGCAAAGGCGTGGCGCAGGGTGTGCGGCGAGATGGTCTTCTTAATGCCCGCTTCCACCGCGGTGCGCTTTATCATTATGAGTACCATCGTCCTGGTGAGGTGAGCACCGCGACGGTTCAGGAAGACGTAGTCCTCCTCGCCGGGTTTTATGTTCATGTGACGGCGGTCGTCAAACCACAGGTTCAGTTCCTTGATAGCCTTCTGCGATATAGGTACGAGCCGCTCCTTACGACCTTTTCCCGTCACTCTGATATATCCGTCGTCAAGGTATAGGTTGCTCAGCGGCAATGTCACCAGCTCGGTGACGCGCAGACCGCAGGAGAAGAGGACCTCAATGATAGCCCTGTTACGATGTCCCTCCCATTTTGTGAGGTCTATGGCAGCCTCAAGCATATCTACCTCTTCCGTCGATAATACCTCGGGAAGGTGGTCGCCAATCTTCGGACTCTCCAAGAGCTCCGAGGGGTCATCCTCCATCCAACCGTCGAGGACCAGGAAGCGGTAGAAGGTGCGCACACCACTAAGTATCCTGCATTGCGAACGCGCCCCGACACCAATGTCGTGAAGCGACGCTGCAAAGTGCTGCAGGTCCTCCAATACCACCTCCGTAGGCTCCTTGCCCACACCCTTCAGATAGTCCAAGAGCTTCTGGACATCGCGCATGTATGCCTCGATGGTGTTACCCGTGAAGTTCTTCTCCAACTTCAGGTACCGCTGGTATTTCTTCATCATCTCGCCGTTTCCCATATCGTGAGTGCTCGTTTCTCCGTGCAAAGGTACGAATAAGCGAGAGAAAAGTAAAAAGAAAAGCTTGTTTTCTTTTTGCTTTTCCGAGCGGAAGTAGCTTCAACGCAGTTAAAGGTACAAAAAAAACGTTAACACGCCGACAATTCTTGTACGTTTCGCCATTATTCATTACTTTTGTCAAGGATTTAACGAAAAAAGATATGCAGATACTAATTCTTAACGGTCCGAACCTGAACCTCCTGGGCGTTCGCGAACCAGGCATCTACGGCAGCAGCTCGTTCGAAGACTACCTTGAGAAGTTGCGCAAACAGTACAAAGACGTCACGATAGACTACTTCCAGAGTAATGTCGAGGGAGAGATGATTGACAAGATGCAGGAGGTGGGCTTCTCCTACGACGGCATAGTCCTAAATGCTGGCGCCTACACCCATACCAGCGTGGCTCTACACGACTGCATCCGTGCGCTGAAGACCCCCGTCATCGAGGTACATATAAGTAATGTTCATGCACGCGAGGAGTTCCGTCACCACTCTATGATAAGTAGTGCCTGCAAGGGCGTCATCTGTGGTTTCGGTCTTGACAGTTATCGACTTGCAATAGAAGGCCTAATAGTAAATAGTAAATAGTCAAATCGTAAATTAAGTTGCTTTCCCTTGATCAATACATAGAGCAGCACATCGACCCCGAAGGCGACTACCTCTACCGTCTTTGGCGCGCTACCAACGTACATCTTCTTCGCGGACGTATGGCGAGTGGACACTTGCAGGGCCGTCTGCTAAAGATGCTCGTCCACATGGTGCGCCCGAAGAATATCCTCGAGATAGGTACCTTCAGTGGCTACAGTGCTATATGTATGGCTGAAGGACTTGAGGAAGGAGGAAAGGTATATACCTTTGAGATTAATGACGAACAGGAGGACTTCACCCGTCCGTGGATAGAGAACTCACCCGTTGCCGACAAGATAGAGTTTATCATTGGCGATGCCGTTAAGGAGGCTCCGAAACTCGGCATCGTGTTCGATATGGCATTCATCGACGGCGACAAAAGGACATACCGCGAAGCCTACGAAATGACTCTGTCGGTATTACGTTCTGGTGGTTTTATACTTGCCGACAACACCCTGTGGGATGGACATGTCCTCGAAACGCCAGCTCCTGCCGACCGTCAGACGCAGGGAATAGAAGACTTTAATGATTTCGTAGCCAGCGACAGTAGGGTAGAAAAGGTTATTCTCCCGCTACGCGACGGACTTACCATACTTAGAAAGAAGTAAAAGCTTAATCCCAGACACTCTCGCAGAACCTTATCTTCCCGAACTGGTCTTTGTGGAAGACGATGTCGTGGAAATGCAACGAAAGGAGCATTTCCTCCATAGCGTCTTTGTATAAAGGATTTATCTCGAAGAGGAGAAGACCCTTTGGCGTTAAGGCTCTCGTGGCGTACTCGGCAATGGCACGATAGAATAGCAGGGGGTCGTCATCAGGAACGAACAGCGCCAACGACGGCTCGTGGTCCAACACCCGCTGTTCCATGTCTTTACGTTCCTTTTCGCAGATATAAGGAGGGTTGGAGATGATGAGGGTAGCCTCCCCCAACCCCCTCCAAAGGGAAGGGGCTATTTGCTTCCTTAGGATGTCCTCCTTCTTAAAAGTTACTTTTGCTCCGAGACGGCGGGCGTTCTCGCGAGCAATGGCGAGTGCTTCGTCACTGATGTCCCACGCCTCCACCTGTGCGTCGGGAATGGCGAGGGCTAACGAGATGGCGATGCAGCCGCTGCCAGTCCCAATATCTAATATGCGGACGGCACGTCCGCTCCCTTCTCCGTCGCTTCGTCCGCTCCCTTCTCCGTCGCTTCGTCCGCTCCTTTCTCCGTTGTTTCGTCCGCTCCTTTCTCCGTACCTTGCGACTCTGTCGCAAGCAACCCCCACCAGTTCCTCCGTCTCCGGCCGCGGAATGAGCACCCCCGGTCTTACACGAAACTCGTGTCCGCAGAAGAAAGTCCTGCCAAGGACGTACTGCACGGGCTCGCCAGCCTGCAGCCTACGGAGCTGCTCGTTGAGGCGGCTCTCGTCAAGAGTCTCCACAGCACCCCCAATGATGTCGGTCATCGTCAGTCCGTAGCCCACATCCAACAGGTAGCGCGCCACCGCCTTTGCCTCTCTCTCGTCGTAGCTGCTGCTGAGGCATTGCCATATTTCTTGGTAAGTCATGGTGCAAAGTTACAAATAATTTTGTACTTTTGCACCATGAATCAGCAAAAGATAGACGAACAGTATATGCGTCGGTGCCTTCAGCTGGCAGAGTGCGGACGACAGGAGAGTCGTCCGAATCCTATGGTGGGTGCCGTGATAGTCCTTCCCCCGGACCCGTCAAAGGGCAGGGACGACTGGAGAATCCTCGGCGAGGGTTACCATATCCGTTGCGGCGAGGGTCATGCTGAGGTTAATGCCTTTGCCAGTGTGCGTCCCGAGGATGAGGTTCTTCTCAAGGAAGCCACCATATACGTCAGTCTTGAGCCCTGTTCTCACTACGGCAAGACCCCTCCTTGTGCCGACCTTATAATAAATAAAGGTGTACGTAGGGTAGTGGTGGGGTGCATAGACCCTTTTGCTGAGGTTCAGGGAAGAGGTGTTAAGAAGCTCCGCGACGCAGGGATAGACGTCACCGTCGGAGTCCTCGAGGAGGAGTGTCGCTATCTTAACCGTCGTTTCTTCACGTTCCATAGCAAGCACCGTCCGTATATCATCCTGAAGTGGGCACAGACAGACGACGGGTTCATCGATAACTACGGGAGACCTTTGGCTATATCGACAGCGTTCACCAAGACCCTTGTCCACAAGATGCGCTCTGAGGAGGATGCTATCCTCGTCGGCAGGGTGACAGACGAACGTGAGCATCCGCAGCTCAATGTACGTCAGTGGGTGGGTAAGGACCCGGTACGTTTTGTCCTTAGTCACGACTTCACCATAGACGATGTCTTTGCCGAATGTCGTCGTCAGCAGTTGCAGTCGCTTATCGTAGAGGGCGGCAGAAAGACCCTCCTGTCGTTCATAGAACAAGGACTGTGGGACGAGGCACGTATAGAACGGTCGCCACAAACCGTCGGCAACGGAACACCGGCGCCGGAACTTCCCGAGGACGCAAAAGAATACCGCCGCATCATATGCGACGGCAACGAGATTATTTCCTTCCGAAATCCGCAGGAATCTCTCCCCACTTCTTAGTTTCCCACTTAACGATAGGGTTTTTCCAGGTGTGTGTGAGGAGCCATTTCTCTGCACGTGCTATAATCTGGAATAGCTCCTCCGTCTCCGGAGTGCGTTCCAGCTTCGTCTTACACTTCTTCTTCGTCACCCATAGAATGGCGTTATACGAGTCAGAGTATATCGTTGTATCGTGTCTCCCCTGCTGCTGTAGCAGTGCGAGGGCATGTACTATGGCAAGGAACTCCCCGATGTTGTTCGTTCCGTGCAGCGGACCAAAGTGAAACACCTGTTGTCCTGTCGCCAAATCAATTCCCTGATACTCCATCGGTCCGGGGTTGCCGGAACAGCCGGCATCAACGGCAATGGCAGGAAGACGTACTTCCGCTGGAAGCGGAAGTACAGTATCATGACGATAATCCGGCGGATTTAAATTCTCAATTCTCAATTTTCAATTCTCAATTTAGTACAGGGGGAGGCTTTAGGGCTGTAGCCTGTTACATCCTCTCCGGCACCTCAATACCCAGCAGAGCCATGCCGTTCTTTATTATCTTCGCCACGTTACGTGCAATGACAAGGCGAAGGTCGCGTGTTGCCTCGTCCTCAGCACCGAGGATGCTGTAGTCGTGGTACCACTGGTTGAACTCCTTGGTAAGCTCGTAGCAGTAGTTGGCGATGCCACTTGGCGAGTAGTCCTTACCCGCCTGTTCCACGACTGCGGCGTAGTCGTTCATCTTCTGTACAAGTTCTATCTCTTTCATATTAAGTGAAGAGTGAAGAGTGCAGAGTGAAGAATTTGCTGCCGCCTTCCTCAATATACTGCGTATTCTTGCGTGGGTATATTGAATGAACGGTCCTGTGTTGCCGTTAAAGTCTATTGACTCCTCAGGGTTGAAGAGCATATTCTTGCGTGCATCAACCTTAAGTATGAAGTACTTCAATGCTCCGAGTCCTACGATGCGTGCTATCTCCTGGCGTTCCTCTTCCGACATATCGTCGAACTTACCCAGTTCGTCGGAGGTGCGACGTGCATCTTCTATCATTGCTGCTATGAGGTCGTCGGCATCGACTACTGTACCCTCGCGACTCTTCATCTTTCCGTTAGGCAGTTCCACCATACCGTAAGAGAAGTGTACCAGTTCCTTTCCCCACTTGAATCCTAAGCGGTCGAGGAGTATTGAGAGCACCTGGAAGTGGTAGTTCTGTTCGTTGCCCACAACATATATCATCTTGTCTATGGGGTAGTCCTCGTAGCGCATCTCTGCCGTACCGATGTCCTGTGTCATATATACGCTGGTGCCGTCGGAGCGGAGCAGCAGTTTCTGGTCGAGACCTTCGTTTGTCAGGTCAGCCCATACTGAGTTGTCCTCATGTCTTTCGAAGAGTCCTTTCTTCAGTCCTTCCTCCACCTTAGCCTTACCCTTCAGGTATGTCTGGCTTTCGTAGTATATCTTGTCGAAGCCTACTCCCAGAGCCTTGTAAGTCTCGTCGAAGCCGGCATATACCCAGTCGTTCATCTTCTTCCACAGAGCACGCACCTCTGGGTCGTTCTGTTCCCATTTCACAAGCATCTCGTGAGCCTCCTTAATCAGCGGAGCCTCCTGTTTTGCCTGTTCTTCGTCCATGCCCTTGTCCACAAGTTCTTTCACCTCCTCGCGGTAGTGCTTGTCGAAGGCTACGTAGTAGTCGCCTATTAGGTGGTCGCCCTTCTTGCCGCTGCTCTCAGGAGTCTCTCCGTTGCCCCATTTCTGCCAGGCAAGCATAGACTTACAGATGTGAATACCTCTGTCGTTAACTATGTTTGTCTTCACCACGCGGTTGCCGTTAGCCTCCATTATCTGTGCCAGCGACCATCCTAAGAGGTTGTTGCGCACATGCCCTAAGTGCAGCGGTTTGTTGGTGTTCGGTGAAGAGTATTCTATCATCACTAACGGCGACCGGTCCGTAGCCTTCTTCTCGCCGAAGTGCGGGTCGCTGTCTATATTGTTAAGCAGTCCGAGCCACGCCTTCTGTGAGATGACGAGGTTCAGGAAACCCTTAACTACATTATATGATGCTATGGCGTCGCAGTGTTCAGCCATCCATGCACCAATCTCTTCTGCCGTTTCTTCGGGCTTTTTCTTTGATGTCCTTAGCAGCGGGAACACCACGAGAGTAAGATTACCTTCAAATTCCTTCTTTGTCTTCTGCAGTTGCAGCAGGTTATCCTCCACGTCAGCACCGTACAGAGCCTTTATCGCCTCCTTAGCGCTTTGGAGCAGTTGTTCTTCTATTTTCATCTTCACCTTTTTGTTGTTTGGGTGCAAAGGTACAAAATAATTGGGAATTGGGAATTGAGAAATAGGAATAAAAACAAAAAAGTGTTTTTTTATTTTGTATTACGCTCACTTATTCGTACTTTTGTCCTCAGATTATTTTAATTTTTTTACATCATACGACAATGAAAAGATTACAGAATTTCCTTATGGCACTTGCAATGACAGTCGTTGCAATGCCTGCCGTAGCCTCTTCTCCAGAGGTTAACGAAGTTAATGTAGCATCAAAGACCCAGCGTCAGGTAAGTTTCCCATTCGTTGGACAGAAGGATGCTTTAGGTTGCTACATCGTTAGTGTAACAGTGACTAACCTCGCTACAATGGTTAAGGTGGCTTATCACACCAGTAAGGGTAGTGTTATCGACACAAAGAACATTCTGATGACTGATGCGCAGACAGGCAAGAAGTATAAGTATAAGCAAAAGCTTTCTGCAGGTCTTACCGCAGCTGACCGCATTGAGTACAAGGGATGGCAGTTTGTTACTTGGGTATTCTCCAAGCTGAAGAACAAGACCAACTACATTAACATCGAGATGCAGGATGGTAACGGCTTTAAGTTCTACAATGTAGATTTGACACAGAATGGTAATCGTCCTAAGATGACCCAGCAGATTCTTACCGATGGTCTGAACCGCGAAATGAGTAACGATATGTACCACTTCGTTAACCAGCAGCAGTGGATTAGCGGTATTGAGGATGTAGAATAGAAATTTTCTGTTACCTTATTAATAAAATAAAGCGTGCGCCTTTGCGCACGCTTTATTTGTTTTACTCTTCTTCTTCTTCAACAGCCCATTTGTCTTTCTTCGTTCCGAAGATATCGACATCTTCCATTATGTACTCACCCTTACTCAGTGGGTTGGTGATAGGTTCGTCGGTCTTCGGAAGACTTGCTGCTATCATCTGCTGCAGTTCTATTGTCTGCACGTCAGTATTTGGCTTAATATATTGTTTCATCATTGTAATTTACTTAGTTATTTAGCCCCCTTGGGCCCCTCCCCGTTTGGAAAGGCTACGGGTAGGCGACCTTTGGTCGGGAATGAGGGGTTGGGGAGGGGTCTTTATTTTCTAATTACTTTCTTACCATTAACAATTACAACTCCCTTATAGTCCTTGCCAACTTTCTGACCACTGAGATTATAAGAAGATTCTTCACTCTTCACTCTTAACTCTTCACTGATAGAAGTAGTCTCATCCTCGTCACCGATTACGAATGTGAGGAAGTCTGATGCGTTAGCAAGAGTAGTACCTGGGATGTAAGCCTTACCCTTAGCAAGTGTTACACCGCTTGCAAGTTTACCGAAACCAACACCCGTGCTTGTCACACCAAGAACGTAGTAGTTACCATTGCCGTCGCCAACTTCATTACCCTTAGCAGACTCCAGAATGTTTGCTGATACGTCGCTTGTTGCGGTTGCTTTCTGTGTCATGGTGTAAGCACCAGCGGTAGCATGGATAACTATAGGAGTCATAGCTGGAGCGTCATCAATCTTAGTCAGTTTGATGTTACCACCCTCTTCACCCGTTGCAATATAAACTTCAGTGTTTTCATCGAAGCTTACTGCGTAGGTTGCAGGAGTAGTGATAGTTGCCCACTCAGCTGATGTCACTGTTACAGAAACATTATCTTTTCGTGTTAGAACGAAGTTCTTGACTACTTTATCAGCGAAGCCAATGTTAGTGTCAGCAGCGTCATCGTATCCGTAAGCAGTAGCTGTAGCGTTATACGTACGAGAATTCTGAACTACGTTGATAGAGTACGCACCATTTTTATCGGTAAGACCTGCATATTGGATATTTTTACCGTCAGTACTTACCAACGTTACAGTAGCATTTTCAATAGGGTTGTTCAAGTTGTCCTTAACTGTACCAGAGTAGGTCTTAGGCTCTTCAGGAACAAGTCCAACGTAGAGAATTGGATTATACTTCATTGAAGAACTATTGCTCCACTTCATGTTCTGATAGTTACTGTCGTAGTAGAATTTCGCTTCAATCCACTTGCCGTCTCCACCGCCTTCAAAGTAGATTCTGAGGTCAGAAGTTCCGTCCCATACTATTGGTGAAGGCAGGTTGATAGTAATAAGGTTCTCACCTGTTGTGAATGTCATTTCGCCTGCTGCAAAGACAGAAACTTCGGTCATAGATCCCTTGTCGGGAGAACCGTAGGTGATAATACCTGTACTCAGACCAACCCATGAAGTCAATGCACTCTGACCCATATCTTTTGCTGTGGAAATAGTTCCCTTGAAAGTAAGTTTCTGAATCTTGTCACCGCTATTTAAACCGAATGTTGACAGTTGTGAAGCAGTGTAAAGGATGTCAGATGTTCTTGCTTGTTCAAAGTTATAGAAGTCAATGATGGCATAATCTCTTGTAGCAGAATAGCTCTTAGTGCCAATCTCAATATCGCCAGTGCCTGGTGCCTCCTCAGCGAAAGTTACGCTAACGGGTTCAGTAGCGACGCTGTAGTCACCAGCCTTAACCTCGATATATACTGGGAATGTACCAGCCTTTGGAGACTGCATAGGAACAGTAATCTGTGTACCTGCTGCAGAGAGCTGATGAGTCATTGGCAGGGCAGGAATTGTTGCTGCGGTTGCTGTCTTCTCACCATTGATGTAGAGGTTCACCTCGTAGCTGTCAGCTGCTTCGTCAGCAAGACCAAGGTTCAGAACGTTCACTGAAGCCTCAGATGCTACATTCTGCATAGCATCAGCAGGAATGTTGCTTGAAGCAACCATCCAGTCGTGCCCAACAGCAACAGGTGCAAGACCATAAATCTCATCTACGTATGGACGACCAGAGATTTCGAAGCCGAAGTAGTATTCACCAGCTTCTGGAACTGTTACCTCGAATGTCTGGTAGTCAGTGGTGATAGTAGCGTCAGCTCCAGCATCCTCTCCACTCGCATAGAATAGCTGTACGCGGGTTGTACCCTCCTCAGTGTTCAGTACTTCCTCGCGGGTAGTAGCAGCATAAACCTTGACTGCGCCCCCAGACCAGTATGAACTGTAGAGCTTAGCATCGAACATCAACTTCTCGCCAGCAGTAGCCGCCAACTTCGGTGTTACGAAGATGTTGTTGGTTGCGCTTGATGAAGTGATAGCGTAGTTGCCCGTATCAACCCATGTTGTGCTAATATTGCTCTGATATGCAGAACCTGCAGGCCACTGATTGCTTTCGGTGCCGAAGTTTGCATACCACTTAGTTGGATCAAGCTTTGTTCCACTTACAGCTATTTCAAATGTCTGGTCGTTTTCGTATGTAATAACCATATTACCACTGTAGTAACCAGGAGTAGCTGCAGAGAATGTAATAGTTACAGCCTGAGAAGAAGCACTGAGATTGTTCTCGTCAAATGCTACAACACTGAACTGCTCTGTAGGAGTAACTGTGAATCCTTCAGGAACACTGATGCTCTTAACTGTCAGCTGAGCAGAACCCCAGTTATAAACATAGAATGTCTTTGTATCGGCATTATTAGTCTTGCCGAAGGTAATAGGAGCAGTGTAGTCTACAGGCTCCCACTTGCTTGTAGGCAGTGTCTTCACGAAGTGGAAGATAGGCTCATTGGTAACCGTCAGGTTGAATGGATCTGTTTCGAAGGTTACACCACCGCCAAAGTCGAAGACTACCTTAGTATTCTCATAAACTGTGGTAGATACCACCTCTGGTGTCCAACTGAAGCTAAATGTCTTTGTGCTACTTGCGCTTGCAGTCAAGGCAACGGGAGTACCCTCTGCCAGTACGGTCTCGCCACAAACATACTTCACGGTGTAAGCATCTGCTGTCTCTGTTGTCAGAGGAATAATATCAACAGATGGCTTTGTCAGAGATGTGCCAGTCTTAACAGATGCATCTGGCCAGTTAACACTCTTGATATAGAGGTCGTGAGCGACGTCAACCTTCTCCAAACCTACGAGGTTATCAATACCGGAGCCATTACCATAGAGGGCAAATGCTACATAGTAGTCACCTTCTTCGGCGAAAGTGATAGTCTTAGTTGTGAATGAACTACCAGTATTGCTATATACGTAGGTCTCTACAGGATCACCCCAAGTCTTGCGGTCAGTAGAAACATAAACCTTAACGAAGTAAGCGTCTGTACCACTATAACCAGCCTTTACGTCGAAAGCGAGCTTCTCACCAGCGGTAGCGTGAAGTTTCGGAGTGATGAACTTGTTGTTGTCAGTAGCGTAACTATCTGTGTTGCGACCAGTAATCCAGTTGTTGTAATTACCGGAAGAAATATACTGATAATCACTGCTAATACCAGCCTCTGCAATAGAACCGGCAGGATAAACAACAGTCGATGTGCTGTTGTTGAAATCTGCCGTCCAAGTATTAGCACCTATAACGCTTGTTGAGAAGCCAAGAGTATAGGTCTGCTCCGCAGCATCCTTGTCGAGGTGCTTGATTACGAGGTCACCGGCGAATGTACCCTTGACGCTTGCGTCGTTGGTAATGTTGATGGCCTTTGTTTCGCCCTTAGCAACAACTGCTGCTGCCCAGTGGCCATTAACGTAATTCTTTCCTTCATAAGTGTCACCCCATGAATCGATAACGTATGTCTTACCTGGTTCAACGGTGAGGTCTCCTGTGCGGTTCCACTCTTTAGACCAATCGGGTGCGCCTTCTGGGTTCATACGGATGAAGTTAACCTTCTGTCTCAGTTCAGAGAACTTACCTTCTGCCTCAGCAACCCATGTTCCTTCTTCACCGTCATTCCATGTCCACGCATACCATACGGCGCCGTCAGCATTGTATCCAGATGTGCGGAAAAGAACAACGTCTGTTCCTGCAGGGTCTGTTGTAAAGCCTTCGGGAATTGCGATGCTGTTAACAACCAGCGGAGCAGTACCATTATTGAATATCTCGTAGTTCTTAGTAGTGCTTTCTGTTATTGTTCCCCAAGCTTCTGCAGAGCTAAGGCTGCTTGTTGATGAAGAACCTGCTTTGCGGAATACGAACTTAGGCTCGTAAGCTATTACACCGGCATAACGACTGCTTGACGAGGTTGTTCCAGAAATATTCTCCTTCACATACCAATTAGCCCATCCTGAGGTATAAGGCACATAAAAGTCAACGTCAATAGTTTTTTCCTCACCTGCGGCTATTGCCTCGGTAATTGCGACAGCAGCATCAGGATATTCTGTTGTTCCACGTACAAGTGTCAGTGTATAACCATCATCGCCAGGATTGAAGTTTACATCGCCTGTGTTGGACAGTGTCACTTGTAGTTGTACCTTCAAAGAGCCATCAGGCTGCTGCTCGAAGTTGGTTGTTCCACTATAACCGGTTTCGCCATTCAAGTTTGCAACCTTGGTCACCGTCAAAGTGCGTTCAACAGGGATGTTTGCGCTCGTAGCAGTAAAGTTGTCTATATATACATACTGACAACGCAGACCAATCTTCTGCTCAGATGCAAGGTTAGCTAATTCGTATGTATCCCATGAGGTGCTATTTCCGGTATTGTAGCCAGGAATTTCTTCCTTAATGGTCTTGAGCAGATCACCAAGTGATCCGTCAACATTGATAGCATAAACTTCAACAAATGCATTGTTTGTTGATGAGGCAAGACCATATGCCTGAATGTCCAGTGTTACAGTACCGTTAACTGCCGGGGTAACGAGGATGTCATTGACAACACCACCACCACCGTAATCGCCTGCGTACTGACGATTTGCACTAAGGGTTCCAGAACCACCTACGCCAGAAGTCTGATTATATGAGTAACTCATGTAGTAAGGACCATAACCATCGTAGTTATTGGTGCCAACGATGTGACCCCAGCCCTTAGCAACCTTGAAGTCGTGGCTTGAAGTAGTAATCGCTGTGTTGAAGTCAACAATGTAAGATGTTGCGAAAACAGCACCATCTCCACATGCGTTGGGACAAAGATAAAGGGCGTTGTCGTTGCTTGGTATATTCATATCAGCCGACTGGTTCCACTTGTTGCCCCAGTTGTTCTCTGTTGTACCTCCGTTCATACGACATATTATCATTTTGTCGTAATCACCAGCTGGTACTTCTGCCTTCAGTATGCTACCTAAGGCTACGAAATCTGCCCAACCATTTACTGTACCACCTTGGGCTTCCTCAAAATAATACAATGCAAATCGTGCTCCGTCTGCAGTCCATGCATCATTAGTCTTTAAATAGACTGTTTTTGCTGATGCAAAACCAATGCTGCCGATTAGCACAATAAGCAGAGTGAGTAAAAACTTAATTTTTCTCATAAGCTTTGGTTTTAGTTAATAATTAATGTATTTATTTGGTTTTTTTGTATTATTTTTTTCTTACAAAGGGCAAAAATAAATAATTTTATTGTAACAAGCAAGAAAAACTAAAAAAACTTTTCCTTTAGTAGGTGTCAGCTTGGACTTCGAGAATTCCTATTTCAATTTAGGTTTATTGAAATTCTATTTTTCTAAAAAACATTACACATTACACAAAGTCCGATAAATAAAGTGTTTTGACTGTGGTGTAACCTTTTTTAGGATTATGGAAATTTTAATTTTCAAAAAAAAGTGTCATCCGTCATTAAAAAATCTTTACATTTGGATTGTCAGCGAGTATGCTTGTCCAAAGTAAACCTATGGTTTTGTCGAAGAAAACCTATGCTTTAGTCGGAGAAAACCCATGGTTTGGTTGGAGAAAACCTATGCTTTGGTCGGGGAAAACCTATGGTTTGCAGCATGACGGATGACACTTTTTTTTGAAAATTAAAAATTGAGAAATCCTAAAAATGAGAGGAGACAGTGACTTCTGGGAGTTCGGAGTGCTATCAATGTGTGGTGCAAGATGTGCATTTTAAATGTTGTACTGCATAAAAAAGTATGTTTTTTGTGCAATAAGCTTGCAGATTTGAAGAAAATACCATATCTTTGCCGGCAAGAACGAATAAAACATTGAGTTTATGAAGACAATAATTATGAACCAACGAAAAGAGCGCGACGAATTATTGTCACGTCCTTATCTGATACGCAAAAGTAGCCAGGATTCAGACGTGTTACTTAACAGTCATCTGATAAAGTTGATTACAGGTCCGCGTCGTGTTGGCAAGTCAACGCATGCCTTATTGATGTTACGTGATAAGAACTTTGCCTACCTCAACTTCGACAGTCAGCCTCTTCTTGACGCTTGGGATGCCAATCTGGTGATGCGGATGCTGGATGATGTCTATCCAAACTATGAGTATCTGCTGCTTGACGAGGTTCAGAATCTTGATGCTTGGGACTTATGGGTCAGTGAGCTCTTTAGAAAAGGTAAAAACTTAGTCATTACAGGCAGCAATGCTAAGATGTTGTCGAGTGAAATGGCAACAGTGTTGACAGGAAAGTATCTTCAGATAGAAATGTTTCCCTTTAGTATGGAGGAGTTTTTTGATTGGAATAAACTTGATCTCCATAATCTAAAGTCAGAACAACAGGCTGAGGGCAAGGTGCTGACAGACGACTATATGCGCAATGGCGGTTATCCAGAAGTGGTGGCTTCGCGCCAACTGGTTCGCAGCTATCTCGACACGCTGTTTGATTCAATCATCTGGAAAGATGTTGCCAAGCGACATAATGTGCGCAACATCACCGACCTTAACAACCTTGCCATGTATATGATTTCAAACTTCTGTAATCCACTGAGTGCCAATGAGCTTTCGGAGGAGCTGGGTTTTCAGAGTGTCAACACTACCAAGAAGTTTATGGACTATCTTCATGAGCCATACCTGTTCTACTATATGTCGCGTTACAACAATAAGTTGAAGTTGATGAAGAAGGCTCCACGTAAAGTTTATGTAGTTGACAATGGATTTGTGACTGCCAAGGCTTTCGCTGTAAGTGAAAATCTTGGGCGTCTGCTTGAGAATCAAGTTTTTGTAGAGCTCGTACGTCGAGGATACAATACCGATAAGAGTATGTTCTTTTATCGTTCGCGTAACGACAAGGAAGTGGATTTTGTGCTACGCAAGGGGGCACATATAGAACGCTTGGTTCAAGTGTGCTATGACATGAGCAGTCCAAAGACTGAGAAACGCGAGGTCGATAGCATAGTGGAATGTGCAGAAGAGCTGAGATGCAGCAATCTCACCATTGTGACCCACGAGGAAGAGCGTACCTTAGAGAAAAACGGCTACACAATATCCGTAGTACCAGTATCAAAGTTTTAAAACTCCATGATAAAAAAGAAGTCGGATTCCAAGCCCGACTTCTTAATGTATTTTACTTTCTGATTATCTTCTTGCCGCCACTGATTACGATGCCGCGGAAGTTGTCGTTCACGCGCTGTCCCTGAAGATTGTATTTCTTCTCTTTTTGCAGTGTTTGCGGGAGGCTGATGTTTCCTATTCCACTCGTGTTGCTGATGTTGATGGAGTTGCAGTTGATGACATCCATGTCAATCAGATTCTCCGGAGTAACCGCGTCGGCATACTTGGTGAGTAGTGCCACGACGCTCATGTTGTCGGCGTTCCATGTGGTGTTCAGCGTCATAGTGCGCTCAAAGGTGTATGTGTTGCCGGCAACACTGATGATGTCACCGGTAGGTGCTGTCATGTAGCCGCGCAGAACACTGTTGTGGTTGTAGTTCTGGTTCAACTGGGTGCGACCAGTAACGGAGTTATATACCATCTGTTCCGCTTTAACACCATTCTCTACCACCATGAGTGTCATTGCCAAGTCGCCAAAGAGCTTCTCAGCATCGGGTGACAGACTGCCTGTAGCCTTGACGGTGAGCTGACGGGTGTCGGCATTATACTCCTTCTCCAGAGCTATGGTGCCAAACGACACTGCCGCCATATCCTGTGCAATGATGCCTCCGATGATACTTGCAGACATGTCTGTACCATATTGCAGATAGTCGTTCATGTCGTAGGCAATGTTAGGTTCGCCAGGGAAATATGAGCGGTTGCTGGTGAATGTGGGGTGATCGTAGGCATAAAGCTCGTGCAGGTATGCAGCTTCATCGATGGCGAGTGACGTTGCGGGGCGGTGTACGTTGACTACCTGCATCTGTGGGTATTGCTTCTGTACAACGGCAATAGCATCGTTCAGCATCGATGAATACGGAGAACTTTGGTCGGTATAAATCTCGAGATAAGCTTTCTCGCGGTTCACGGTGTTGTTCTTGTCATATACCAAGATATCAGCTGTGCGCTCGTCGTTGCGCGAGTTCGCTGCCATAGGAGCACCCTCAACCTGGTCGATGAAAAGGCGGATTTCGTGTCTGCCGACAGCGATGTCAGCAGGGAGCGACATGCCTAAGTCGATGAAGTCGGTTGCACCTACGCCGATGGACTTGCCGCTTTCGAGCTCCACGTCGTAGTATGTCGGCTCAGCGTTGTCTATCTGGAAACCCCAACGATACTTGGTGACAGGACTCTTGCCGACATTACGGAATATGGTGTAACCCTCTATTTTCTCGCCCTGAGTCTTATAGCGGAAGCCATAGACGAAGTCGGCAACGTCGAGGTCGTACTGTGGCAGCGACGTAACGTCGATGATGAGCTGTACACACAACTGACCGATGCCTGTGATAGGGGAGAGCGTGTTGTTACGAAGAAGACAGAACGAACCGTTAGTGTCGTTGCCTACTCCGCAGAGACCGCCCTGGTCGGCAGTAATCATCTCCGCCGTCTCGGTGTAGTCGAAACCGAAGAACAGCGTTTCTTCACCCGTGATGACATAAGGGTCGCCATTAAACAATATTTCGTTCCAGCCGCTGTAGATGCGCTGGTTCTGTTCACGAACGACGGCAGGAGCATCGCCCGACATGTCGTAGATGAAATTGCGGGTGCGCCCTAAGTCTGTGGCGGCAGCAACACGAATACCCACTACCTGACAGTCCTTGTAGGAGCTGAGCATATCCTTTGAGAATACGGCACCTACAGTGTAAGTGCCTGCCTCTCCAAAGGCTCCGCCATTGACGTCTATCTGGTCGCTGCTGCTGTAACCTATGTTTGCCCACTCTGCTCGCACGTTGCAGACAACGGCGAGCAGGAGTGACAGTATGATAAGAGACTTTTTCATTACTTCCTTTAAGTTATTTCGTTATTACGAATTTGTTACCTTTATTAATTACGATGCCGCGATAGCCCTTGCTTACGCGCTGTCCGTTGAGGTTGAACAAGGCTCTCTCCTCGCTCCTCTCTCCTCTTTCCTCTATCTGACTGATACCGCTTTGTGTCAAGTCGAGGACGTACTCTGTCGTCTCCGACTCTCCAGACTTGTAGATAGCCTTGATGCCAATAGTGTGCTTCTCGGCAGAGAGCTCGGGGAGTATGAACGAAGGAGTCTCGGTGTAACCAGCGAGGACACCGTCGATGTAGATGTCGAAGCGGATGATGTTGCCGTAGTCAACAAATTCGGCACCGCCGTCCTTCACACCTATGGTGAAATCGTCAATCTGAGTCAGGAAGGCATCGTAGCTGGTATAATGGATACCCAGACGCACCTGCTGACCGGCATAGTCGTCGAGAGGTACGCTGTAGCGAGCCCACTGACCAGCCTCCAACGGGTTAGCCTCACTCATCAGGATGAAGTCAGCGGGGTTGGTGCTGCCTTCTGATATGCAGAACTCCATAGACTCAGGGTATGCAGCGTCGTAAGCCTTTGCCAACACTGAAAATTCGTAATTCTCGTGGATGTCAATAAGCGGTGAGATGAGCCATTTGTCGCTCTGAGCACGCTGTGCCGAGAAGAAAATGACGGTCTTGTCGCCTGTCGGTGCCTTGATAGCTTCGTCGGTGGGAAGCATAGCAGGTACCGTGTGCCAAGGGTTGAACACCATTGGTGCTATGGCGGTAGGGTTGGTTGCTGTGCCCGAACCCGGGAAGCTTACTATGTTGCTTGCGTCGCCTAAAGCGATGGGATAGACAGGCTGGTGGTCGTTGTCGAGTGTTATCCACTCGCCAAACTCGCCCGTAGCAAAGTCGTCGTAGTCCTCGAAACTGTCAATAAATCCCAGTTCCTGGTTCCACTGCAAGATGTTTTTACCGGTCTCATCGGTTGTTACAGTGATGTTGTAGGGATTGATGATGTTGTCTCTTAATACTATATTAATATCGTCATCGGCAGTTATCGTGTATGTGTCCTGGAATTCCTCGAAGGCTCCCTCGGCGACATTCACCACATAAGTGCCCTTTGGCAGTGACGCTATCGTTGCCTTGCCTTCCGCAACGGTCAGCTGATAGCTGTCCGTTGTGGCTGTATTCACCAGTGAGATAGTCTGTCCGTCGGGAGTCAGCTTGCTGTCGGCGGTGACGCTGAAGGTCACCTTAGCATAGCTGTCGGCACCAGGAACGTTGACGGCTGTGCTGATGAGGTCGCTCTGCGCCTCTACGTATGTTGCCTTGACGCCAACATTGTGGTTGCCTGCCGGAACATTCTCGATTGTATATGAATATCCTTCGGTGGTTCCCACCTCTGTCTCGTCGAGATAGATATGGAAAAGCTCGTTGGGATTTGCCGGCGACTTCATAGGAACTCTTGCTGCCCTTACCTTTGCTGCGGCAGTAGTTTCTAATTTCTTCTGTCCTACAAAGACGTCGTCGAGCATAAGCATGAACGAGCCCCACATATTATAATGGCTGATATAGCGTATAGCAAAGCGTATGGGCTGGCCGGAGTATTCCGACAGGTTGTAAGTGTGTTCCTTCCATCCGTCGTAGTCGGCTGTCTCGTAGTTGCCTTGGTCTATGCGGACAAAGTCTGACGCCTGAGGGTTGTCAGTCTTTGTGGTTACGTAAACCTGGAAACGCTCAGTGAAACGGTCGGCAGCCTTAACCATAAACTGCAGCACGTTGTCAATGCCAGGAGTGATGACAGGCGAAATGAGCCAGTCGTCATTGGCGTTGCCCGAGTTAGTGCGGATGAAGCCTGCATACTGGTTTCCGCTGTAGGGGCGCAGTATGGGGTAGTCGTACCACCATGTAGGAATAACCGTCAACGGATTGATAATCTGTGCATACTGTTTTACACCGCGATTGGGATATGAACCCAGCAGCGGAGCAGTAAACTCGTCGTCGCCATCGATACCCGTCCACTCGCCAAACTGGATAGCGAAAGGCTCGTAACTTTCGAAGTCATCGAAGAAAACGGGAGGTTCTACGTTCCACGACATCTCTATGCTGTTCTTGCCGCTATAGGCGTCGTGAACCAGAGAGGTGGTCAGCGCAAAGGGGTTGCGTGTCTTCTCAACGAGAGTGATGTTGACCTCTGCCGGAACGTTCTCGGTAACGATGAACTCCTTGGTGGCAGTCTCGAAACCGCTGCGGTTGACAGTCAGTCGGTGGTTGCCGGCATAAACATTCAGTGTACAGGTACCTTGAGCGTTGAGCTTCACGTTTCCGTAAGCTGCCTGGTAGTCGGTCTGCATCAGTTCTACCTCCTGACCCTCAAGGTTGTCGCCGGCAACGCCGCTTACTGTTATGGTAAGCGGCGTATTGCGACTCTGGGCATTTGTCAGCGTTGACAATGCCAGGAGAAATAATATTAATGTCTGTCTCATTACTTGCGCATCATCTTCATAGTCTTGCCATTAGCGGTCTTGACGATGAACATACCTCTGCTGAGAGAGTTCATGACGTCGGCAGCACGTCCGCTACCAACCTGCTGACCGTTGATAGTATATACTGTAACATGAGTATCACCAGTGATGGCAACCTTCTCGATAGCTGAGTATGGTACGTTAGGATCAACGCCCAGTGCTACGTGGTTGTAGGTGAAGTCGTCGAAGAGTGCCAGGTTGTTGGCTGTCGTAGTGGTATGACGTACTGCAATGTAGATTGGTTTGTCAACGTATGCAGACAGATCTACTGTGAAGTGGTGCCACTCGTTCTCGCCAAGATATGACATCTCTACAGGCTGCATCACTGTTGTGAAGTATGAGGTGTTGTCGTAACCGGTCTCGCTAACCAGTACCTCTACGGTGTGGAGGTCGTTGTCGCCGATGAATACGGTGTTTGTAGTACCCAGGTTACGAGCATAGAAGTCGAATGTAGCACCAGCAGCAGGGATTACCTGACGGCTTACAATCCAGTCGTCGGCAGAACCCTCGACATTTGAGGATGCCACGATAGTTCTGTTGCCAGTGTGAGCCTTCAGCAGGTCGTTGTGGTGTTCACAAGAAGTGAATGCGTAGCGACCACCGTCGTTCTCAACAATCGTCTGGTAGTAGCCCAATTCCTTGGTCTGGCGACCGTCAACGTCGTTCAGGAAGAAGTCTTTCTGCCAGAAGTAGTCGAGCAGGTTGTACTCGAAGCCGTAGTAAAGCATATCCTCAGGAAGTGCCTCACCGCTTACAGGGAATTCAGCCTTGTAGTCGGTGCCCTCGAACTCGATAGTCATCACGTCGTTGACAACCTGTGCGGCAGTCTTGGCGTTGAAGGTGATGCTGAATGCGATGCCTTCCTTTGCTGCAATCTCACGACCTACCTTGATATCGCTCTCGAAGTTCTCGGTGTTGAACTTAACAGCTTTCACTGTGAGCTTGTTCTTACCGGTATTGCGCATTGTGAGCTGTGAGCCGGAATTACATGACTTGTTGTAGTTAACCTTCTCGGCATCCCACTTGTCCTTATTGAATACTACACCGTCCTCAATAGTTCCGTTGATAACGATGTTGTCAAGAGCAGCACCGTCGTGTTTTCCGCTATAGCTGTGGTTAATCCAGCGGAACTGTACTCTCTGACCCTTGTAAGCGTCAAGGTCGATGCTCTCGTTTCGCCAGTACTTCTTGCCGTCAAAGCCTTCTACGTGGTTCTCTGACAGGTAAGAGAGCCGCTGCCAGTTGCCGCCGTTAGCGCAAATTTCAAATACAACGTCGCTGTCGCCGTTGCCGCCCTCTACGTTCTGCTTTTCAAGAAGACCAGTCTCGTCAATCATAAGGTTTGCGGGATGCTCGTCACCCCATACGAAGGAGATAGTCATTGACTTACCCTCAGCAGGAAGAACGAATTCAGGAGATACGAGAACAGACTGGTTGCCTGCACTCATCCAACCTGTAGCAAGACTGACGCCGCTGCCGCCATACGGATATATGCTGTTGGGACTCCATGCAGCAAAAGCATACTGGTTGGTTGTAGTGCTCAGCCAGCCGTTGGGAACAGGCATAGCATTGGTGCACTCGTCGAAGTTCTCCTCGTAAGGGAACTCAAGTACAGAAGCGTCAGCCTGTGTGGTGAAGCGCCATACACTTGCAGCGCCGTCGCCCTTAGTGTTATAAGCAACAACCTTCCACTTGATGACAGTCTCGTAAGGTGCAGAAGCGAGAGTGTAGCTCAGTGCGTTGCCGACATCCTGTCCGTTGACAATCTCGTTGCAGTTGTCTGATGTACCAACATATACCTTGTAGCCCTCGGCAAACTGTGCAGGACCCCACTTCAGCTCGATGTCCTTTGGATATACGTTCTCTGCACCGAGTGCGGGAGCAACGATGGTAGCCTTCTGAGGAACGCCGTCGGCGCCTACAACGTTAGGCAGCAGGACGCGGTCCAGGTGGAAGTATGACAGTTCGGGATATTCTTCTTCATCTGTTGAAATACTTGGATAAACGAAACGGACATAGCTCTCGTCGGTACCAATACCAAGGTCAACAGTCTCGGTGAGGATCTTGTTCAGGTGCTCGGGGTCATACTGGCTAGCCCATTTCTGTGTCCATGTCTCGCCGCCGTCGGTACTTACCTCTACATATACGTCGTAGTCAGGATAGCCCTGCTCACCGTCATACTGGTTGTAGTATGTGAAGGTGATGCTGCCGCCTGACGTCAGGTCGAGTTTCGGAGAACGTAGTGTGCACGCAGAGAAGTTACCGACGCAATATGCGCTATATTCGCCTTCGATGGCTGATGGTGTCTTGCTCCAACCGTTGTTCTTCCAGCCTGCTGGTGGGAAGTACTCGCCGTTGAAGTTCTCAAGGCTGTAGCCGTCGGGGAGGAACTGCTTCTGTGCCTGAATAGCGATAGAGACGTCGCCACCGTTGGTGTGGATGACAGCGTTACCGCTTGCAGCCGATGATGTTGATGCCTCGTAGATGAGGTTGAAGTTCACCTTGTCGTATTTACGCAGGTTGATAGTGTTCACGTCGAGGTTGGTGCTAACACCGTTAGGCATAGTGAAACCAGTTACTTTCAGTCCGTCCTTACCAGTGTTTGTAAGTGTGATAACCTCGCTGAACATCTTCTCGCCCATATATACCTGACCGAAGTTGTAGCTGCTGAAGTTTACAGAGGCTACAGGACCTGTAGCAGGAGTGAACTTCTTAACGCTGACGTCGTCGAGCCATACTATATTAGCAATAGACTTGAGCATCTTGAAGACAAAGGCAATCTTTACCTTCTTGTTCTTCCAGTCGCTCAAATCAATCTTAGATGTGTGACGGTCCCATGTGGTGATAGGGAAAACGGTAACGCCACTCTCACGCAGCATCTGCTCGTTCTGGATAGAGAATACGGTCTCTGCTGTTGCAGGGTTTCCGCCTTCCTCTACGACGCGGACCTGAAGGTCGTACTTTGAGTTGTCGTTGCTGTTCATAGGACTTACTACCCATGTAAACTGTAACTCGTAGGTGTCGTTGAGATTGAGCTCAGGGGTGAGCAGTATCTCTTCGCGTGGACCGGCTCCTTCACTTCCTGATATAGGAGCATCACAGGCTGCACAGCCTGCGCCGCTGATGGTAGGACCTGTCTGGCCGGTAGGGTCACGATACTCGTTGAACCAGTTATAGCGGTATTTGGAACCGGAATAACTATTCACCGTCGTCCATCCTTGACCTTTGGCAATCGGTGACGCCTGCGACGTGGTCGCACCCGTCTCGAAGTCCTCTTCAAGGATGGTTTGCGCTTGTGTCTGTACTGTTGACAGCGACATGAGCGCAGCAAATGTTAATAGTAGTTTTTTCATTGTTGTTTTATTTAAGTTTTGTCTTTTGTCCGTTATTTCACTATATATTTCTTTCCGTTGACAATATATATGCCCTTTCCGGGGTTTGTCACCCTTTGTCCAGCAAGATTATAGTAATCATAATTCTCCATTCTCACTTCCGAATTCTCAACTGAACGTATTCCGTCCGGTTCCGGTTTTGTTGACGGGGTGACAGTCAGTTTACCGGGAACGAAGGTGAAGACAGAGAGCTGGTAGCTTTCAGCCACCGCGTCGTCAATTTCCACGGTGATAGGATACTCACCGGCGGGCGAGTCTGCCGTTGCCGTTGTCACCAGTCGCGGAGCGTTGATCCATACCGGTTCCGTAGCGTCGAAGAGCAGTCCTTCCGAGTAGCTCAGTGTGAATTCCGGGTCTGCCTCGCCTTCCTCGCGGGTAGCGTCGTTCACCGTTGCCGTCACTGCCACGTCGTCGCGCTTCTGCACTACGAGGTAGCCGTCGATAAGTTCTACGTTCTCGTCGGTAATGGTTCCGGCGCTGATGGTTATAGGATAGCGTCCTGCCGGCGACTCCGGTGTAGCCTCGCAGCTGAGGACGGGCTCCCCTTCTATCGGGTCTCCCTGACGGGTGTATGCGAATGTGGGGTTCTCCTCGCCGTACTTACGTATCATGTTACGTACCTTCACCGAAGAGCCATACTCTATTATGCGGTTCTTTGCGGGGTCTTCGTTGTAGAAGACGTTCCACTGTGCTTTCTGTGCATACTTGACCTTTGCACCGCTGGGCACGTAGAGTTTACATGTGCTGCTGATGCCGTCAAAGACGTTAGCGCCGTTAAGCGCTATTGGCTCCTTGGCCATTATGCGAATCTCTGTCAGTGCTACTGCCGAGCGGAAGCCCTCGCTGCCTATCAGCTCCACGCTGCTTGGCACCATCACCTTGGTAATCTTTCCGCACCCGGCAACGGCATAGTCGTGCAGAGCCGTCGTGCCGCGGGGGATGTTCAGTTCGCCGCTCCTCGTGGGAAGTACCTCTACTATCTCGGTCTTCGCCGTATTCCATACTATGTCGTCCTCGATGATGAAGTCGGCATCTGTGGCGGGGGCACCCATTTCCAGGGTATTCAGCGACACACACAGTGCGATGGCGCCGTCGCCCCACTTCTTCAGTCCTGCCGGCAGTTTTACCGTCTTCAGTCCCTTACATCCGTAGAAAGCCTGTTGCGGCAGTTCGTCGTCGTCGGTGGTAAGCTGTTTGCTACCGTTAATGAGGTATGCGTTGCCGCCACTTACTATTTTAGCCTCGGTGATGTCAAGTTCATAAAGACAGCCCTTTGTCTTCTCGCCGTATTCGTCGATACCTGCCAGACGGCGTATCTGTCGCATGTCGGTGGAGTTTATGCTGCCCTTTATCTTCAGCGCTCCTACGGTACCTATCATATTGTCGCCTATCTTGCTGCGCAGCGTTCCCGGTTCTGTCAGTTCCACCTCCTCTGATGTAAGGTCTTTCGGTTCTCCCCTGACGCCGGTTATCATGTCTTGCTGCATATCAAATTGGTAGTATCCGGGATTAAGGAGTGATATGTCGTAGTAGCCGTCGTCGTCGCCGCTCCATCCCCAGTTTACATACACCTGTCCCTGGGCGTTGTATCCGTGGAGCACGAAGGCGTGACCGCCGCTCGACCAGCTGGCGCCGCCGTAGTATATCGGTCCGTCCTCGCTGATAGCCTTATATACCATGTCCATCCATGTTTCCTCGTCGTAGCTGTCGCGCTCGTAGCATGTCGCATCGGCTAATCCGAAGTAGGTGCGCAGTCCCTCGGCAGCATCCTGTGAGTAGGCACCGCTGCCGTTTTCCTGCAAACCACCGTACTGCATGTCCGCAGCCACGCCGCAGTCGCGCATGAGTGTTGCCACTGCCAGTGCCTGCGCATCGTTGTAGGCGCCGTAGTTGTAATTGTCCAGCATGTTGTCCCAGTCGTAGTAGTCGTCCGAGAAGGTGGCGGTAATGGGAGTACCCGACGTGACGCCCTGCGGGTAGTATATCGTGCGCTGTCCCACGCCATGTTCCGGCACCTCAAAGTAGTTGAGCACCTGTGCCATTGCCGTTGCCACGCAACCGGTATATACCCTGTCGCCGCCGTTAGACAGTGGCAGAAGGTTGTTATACGGCTCCAACTGATCCCACTCTGTGGTCATCAGCGGTCCCACCTGTGTGGGATATTTCGTAGCATCCGGAACCGTTGCAGTTAGCGGAATGCCCTTCGCTGCCGCTTCTTTCACTACCTCGTTCACGGCTTTCAGCCACCACCCGAAGTTGGTGTTCTCGGCATTGAAACGCTTCATTGACACTCCCAATACCGCAGGGGCAACGTCGTCCTTGGCAATGACGGCGAAGCTGCCTCTCTCCATTCCTATAATCTCGTAACCTTCGTCCTCCTTCAGAGTCTTCATCTCGGACGCGTCCTTTGCTGCCATACGCTTCTTAAGGCGCTCCCCGTTAATAGCTTTAGCCGCTGCCTCTTTCATCTGGGCTTTCGTCCTTGGTGCTGCCGTTATAGTGAGCACTGCCACAAAGATGGCAATAAGGAGTAATGTCTGTCTTTTCATCATTATGTTATAATTTGTATCTTTCCCAGCCTGCAAAGTTACGGTTTTTTTATTAAACTACAAAATAAAAACGGATATATATACAAAAAGGAGACGGTTCACTGTGGAACCGCCTCCGATATTTAAGAGAATATTAAGTCTTTTCTGTTATTACTTAACCATGACAGCCTTGCCGTTGATTACATAGACGCCCTTCAGACCTTCGAGGCTCTTAGCCTGCTGGCGTACCAGCTTGCCGTCGAGAGTATAAACGTCGAATGTCTTGTTGCCGTCAGCAATCTGCTTGATGCCTGTCACTACAGTGAGCTTAACAGCTACTGGCTTAGACTCTCCGCTTGCATATACTGCGCTTACTGCGAATTCCTGCTCGCCCGCTGCGAACTTGTCAGGAGTTACGATGTACTCTGTCTTGTCGCCTGCAACGTTAGCTATCTTCTCGCCGTTTACGTAGATATTGAAGCTTTCAGCTGCAGAAGCACCGCCGAGGTAAGTAATGTCGTCAACCATCAGACCGAAGATGTCGGTAGAGGTGTGACGGATAGCGAAGAACTTGGTGCCCTCAGGCAGCTGTGCTGTAACCTCAGTCCACTCTGTAGCATCTATAGAGCCATCTGCAACCTTGGTGAAGCTTGCTGGCTGTGCATCGGTAGAAGAAGCCAGAACCTCATAGGTCTCAGCACCATACTGAGCAGTAATGACACGTGCATAGAACGAGATGGTCTGTGCAACACCCGTCAGTTCAGGTGAAATCAACCAGTGGTCAGTAGCTGCTACAGCACCTTCGGGCTCTGCACAACATGCAGAGATGAAGTACTGGTCACCGCTGTGTGCCGGATAGTTTGCTGACAGATCCTGTGACACTTGCTCTGAAGCAGGAGCCATTACAAGCCATGCGTTCTTGTCGCCAAGGTTAGGAATGGTAACTCCGTTGAAGCCGTAGCAGTATGCGGCGTTGCCGTCATATACTGTCCAGTTGCCTATATTGCCTGTGTGAACCTCCTCGTTCAGACCGCCGCAGTCGAACTCCTCGTAAGACTCTACGTCGTCAGTAATTTCTGTAGCAGCGTCTGTAGAAGGAGCTGTCCAGCTTACCTTGACTGTCTCGTCGGCATTCTGTACTGCCTTAACGTTCTCGGGCTGTGCCAGTGTAGAACCCTTGACGCTGACAATAGTTTCAGCCTTGTTGTTGTCAGGATTCAGGTCGTTATTATATATTACTTCTGCAGATACTGTTATGTCCTGAGTATCGTCGAAGGTTGTTGTCTCCAGAGTAACGTCATACTCACTCTTCTTGAATGCAGGAAGGGCTTCGTTGACAGTCTTGTTGAACAGTTCTTTATCGCCTGCCTTGATTACGAGAGTGTAGCCGTTGGCATCGTTCTCGCCTTGGTTCTCAACAGTAACCTTGATAGGAGCATTCTCACCAGCATTGATGTTCTTAGGAGCCTTGACAGAAACTGCGAGGTCATGCTCGTAGAGATCGACGATGCGGATGTTGTCGATGATGAGCGTATCCTCATATTGGGTAACGCTCGGGGTCTCGATGTTGGCGATGATACCCAGCGACGCATAGCGCTCTGCATCCTTGATGCTGGACAGAGGCACCTTGAACGTGGTGTAGTCGGCAGTCACGGCGCCCTCATTCAGTATGGCGATATCGCCACCGTCCTTAGAGCCGATGCCATAGACCTTGTCGGTGCTCTCACTGCGCACGTCGAGCAGCAGTGTTGGGTTGGCTGCGCTCTTCAGGTTCACCTTGTCAAGCATGAAGTACACCTGCTCGCCATAGCCGTTATTGTAGAGCTTCAGTGCCACGCCGTCCTCGTCGGATGAGTTGGTGCTCACGCCCAGGCCGCCGTTGCAGCTCCATGCAT
>CAMUVE010000005.1:0-77080 GCA_947163985.1 uncultured Prevotella sp. | reverse complement strand
ATTTGGATGTCAGACCAGCCCGTGGCAGGGGCTGGGATGGACAAAGTCAATCCCTTCGGGATGGCAGGCGCCAGCCTACAGGGATATTTAATCCCAACGGGATCACTTTACACAATGCACCTCACTTGCACCACTAATTTTCTATTATTATCCAATGTCCATGGCTTGCAGAACCCTCTCTATCAAGGAGTCTGATGCTTTTCAGTTTATTAACATGCTTTTGAACAGCTGTCACAGAGACACCTACTTTCTTGGCAATATCGCCTCTTGTGATATAGTTATCAGCATATATCAGTTTATAAATGGTTGCAGCTGTTTCAGACAACCCTTTAGATAACTCTTTAGATAACCTTATAGATAACCCTTCAGGCAACTCTATGGATAACTCATTAGGCAACCCAACATTACTTGACTTAGGTGATGGGACTGGCAATATCAGTTCAACTTCGTCAACGTCCAGTTTGTTCAACAGCTGCGGTTCACCCCAACTGGTTTCCTTCCATGCAGCGATTATCTTTGGGAATCCGAAATCTCGCCTCGCACCAAGAAGATTAAAGATTTTATCAGGCTCGTCACACTTTTGCTACCCTATCCAGAAACCTGATGAAGTTCAGCAAAGGCGACGTTGATGAGGCCCTCAATCATGTTGGCAGTTTTGAAGTGGCAGACATTTACATTGCGAAGGACTTTTCCATCATCAACGACAACAACTTTAAGCTCATCAAACGAGTCTTCAAAAAAGAGCTTGCTTGAGTGTATCGTTTTTCCGTTGGGGCAGCCTAATACCCCTGAAAATAACATTTCAGGGTTGGTCAGGGCTGTTAAAGAGCAAGCTCGCCCCGTATTTATGGGCATTTCCGCCAATTGGTTTGATATACCATTCCAATAAAACGAGAAAGTACCCAAGAAAAAAAAAATAAACGGAAAAGATGGCAGGCTTTTGCCAAGAATTTAGTAACTTTGCACTAAAATAATGAGCATATGAAGTATTCTGAATTTGAAGATATTATCTCACAACAACGCATGCGCAAGTACTTGCTTGCATGTAATAACGACAGCAAAAAAGCGATGACTTTATATCGCTATAATCTTAAGTTGTCCCAAGAAATGTTCACGTTAATCAGTTGCTTTGAAGTCGCATTGCGAAACAAGATTGATAAGCAATTGACTGCCAATCTTGGTAACGATTGGTTACGTGATGCGGTTATTCCTAATGGAAGACTTTATTATGATCTTCGAGTAGAAAAGACTCGAAAAATCATAGAAAAGGCTTACAATGAACTGATGAGAAGCAACGCTTACAGTCATTCAAAACTGCTTTCTGAAATGGAGTTCGGTGTCTGGAAATACATGTTTTCCAACGTTGTCTATGCTCTCATGGGGCAATCGTTGCTACATATTTTCCCCAATAAGCCGACCTCTACTCGACAGCATCGATATGACAACTCTTATATATTCCAGGAACTTGATTACATCAACAAGTTACGCAACCGTATTGCTCATCATGAGCCTATTTGTTTCAGCCGGCCAAATGCTGCTATTGACACTTCCTATGCTCTAAACCAGTATGCTCGCATGATGCGACTTTTCAATTGGATGGGTATTGATGGCGCATCTTTGATGTTTGGACTTGACCATGTAGGCAGTGCATGCAGCAAAATAATGTGCTTATAATCGATTTTAGAAAAATAAATGCTTAAATATTTGGAATATTCAGAAATTATTCCTATCTTTGCACCGTTGATTCCCGGCAGCCTCTGATTAATCAAGCTGTCGGGTCTGTTTTTATATATCTCAGCGAGTATTTTTATGCAAAACTTACGGAGAGTTTCAACATCCTCCGTAGATTTTTACTCGTTTTGCTATCATTTTGCTCTAAATCCTTGGATAGTTCAGAATTATTTCCTATCTTTGCATCGTTCATTCCTGGTAGTCCCTGAAGCGATTCAAACTATCAGGTGTTTTTTGCCCTTGACAAATAATCTTTCACATATTATATTGAGCAGTGAAGCGATATTGCTTCACAAACAATGTAAAAAAATAACATTATGACCCACACAACAAGATTCAAGTTCAATGTTAATGACATTGTAACTATCGCCAGTGATTACAAGGAGTTTGCAAAGCTTGACATTGCACAGCCGCAAATTCAGGTTTATTCCGTAATGTCCGTTAACGCGGATGGAACAATCACTCTTGCTGGTGTATTCTCTGACATACCAGCTAACTATGTAGTAGGCGTGCCTATAGAAAGTGAACTTGCCAAGCAAATTTACTACGACACGAATCATGCGCGCCCTTATGAGATAGGGAAAGTGTATCTGCAAGAGGACGTCTATTCTCGCCCACCTTTTATGGTAACGATGTCAGAAAGACTGCATAACACACAACTATGGATGAAAATACAAGCAGAAGAATTCCATTTTGTCCATGAATTGCAGCACTGGCTTATAAAACATATTGGTTGTTCCAGAATATGTGTCAATCATTTTTGGGGTATGAGAAAGCCACTTCAATTATTGTAGTGAAATGAAAACAAGAATCTCCCACGTTGAGGATGACTACGTGGGAGATTTGAATCAAATCTAATGCTATTGCTGCGAGCAATAAGTTGCCCTATTACTTCTTTTTCTTCGCAATCATATTAATAATCGTTATATTTTTCGTTAATTCTGTCAAGAGCTTCTTGCTTCCTCTTATTAAGAATTTCTACAGCAATAGTTGATTTCACCTTGTTACAAGCAGCATTGTAAAGTGAAGTATCTTGAGTTGCAGTAAGAAGGAAACCATAATACTTAGCATATTTACTGTTTATATCGTCAATGATTTCCTTAATCTCATTAGTTAAAGTTGATTTCTCGTTTTGCGCTTTTTTATATTCGTCAGTTCCAGATTTAAGTTTCGTAAGAGATTCATTGGCATGTTCCAGATTTTCTTTTGTAGCAATTAGTTTGGCAAACAGCTTGTCTACCTTTTTTTTATTTGGCTTATTTCTAACTTTGCGACACTCAACTCTTCTTTTGCTTCATTAGAAATGTCATCATCCGCTTCGACAAGGTCTGATTTTTCATTCCTGTTGCTTTCTATCATCCTCTGATTTATTATGTCATCTATTTCACCAAGCAAAGCCTCGTTGAGATGTTTATACTTGTTGGGATAGAGGTCCCGAGCCTGCTCTTTTGTTATCTCGCTGCCATTCTCATTGTAATACAATTCTGCTCTATCATTGCAATCGAAAGCATAAAATAAATTACCGTCTTCGTCAAAGCACTCTAAACGCTTCATAATGCCACAGTCGACAATTATCTTAAATGAACCGCCATCATCACTCCACGCTTCACCATCAAAGGCTTTATCTTCATAGTAAACATAGAAAATGTTTGAACGATTACTTTCTTCATATTGTAAATCACTCACCTTTACACTACGACCGCAAGCGGTCAATAGTATAATTGCTGCAAAAGTCAAAATCTTCTTCATATTATTAATCCTCATTAATATCTTGTTTATGTTTATTCCAGCAATTTTGTCATAACCCTAAATATTTATATGTTTCTGTCTCGTTTGGCATAGAAGAAGCGTGAGCCTCTTTTATCTTCCCCGAGGCCGTGGAAATTGCCCAAACGTAGAGATAAGTTCAGCCCACGCCTATCACGTGAGCATTCACCTTATCTTTTCTTTCTACGTTTACCTGAGCAACGCTGTCCTGTTGAAATTTTCCACGTTTCGGGGACAAGAAGAGATAGCGAACGCAAATTCATTGCCAATATGTCTTGTGTCTCATACGAAAACACGTTGCAAATATAGCAAATATTTTGCAAATATGTTATCACTTATCGAAAAAACAACAAAAAAGTATGCAAAAAGTGGCTAAAGGCCAACAGAGAGCTACATATTTCGCTCATGCACTGCGATAGCCAATGCACGTTCTTCGATGAAGGTCTTTACACTTCTAATGATAGTCTGCGTATCGAAGTAACTATAAAACCGCTCATAGAAACCTGCCTTGAAATTGAAGAAGAACAACATCAGTTCACTTGCCTTTAGCCAACGGTATCTGCTGAAGATTGCCATAGCTGTCAACTGAAGTTGATCCTTTGTCACATCTTCCTTTAATCCACAACTCAGACTGGCATCTGCAATCAACGGAATAAGCCACTTGGCAGAAGTGAATGAACCATACATGATATCGACCTCTGTCAGCGTCGGCGAGGGGCCGAAGATGCCCATAAACAAAGGGATACTCAAAGAAATTGAGCGTCAGATTCCGGTTCTGAAGGTCTTGGGTTTGAATCCCAACGGGATCACATACAAATAAAAAGAGGCAGCAACGAAAACTTGTTTTCAGTTGAAGCCTTTTTTATTTGGATGTCAGACCAGCCCGTGGCAGGGGCTGGGATGGACAAAGTCAATCCCTGCCTACCTTTTAAAAGAAGTCGAAGAAGAAGAATACGGCGGCATAGGTCTTGGGGACTCCTCTGGCATAGCCGATGGTGCTGTTATGACTATCGACTACGGTGCCGTCTGACAGCACTTTTCCTAATGTTCTGTTGCTGCTATCCACAACATATCCGCTGCTTTCAACCTTTCCGAGTGTCGCATTTGAACTGTTCACGATGGTACCGTCACGAAGTATCTTACCCAACGTGTTATTGCTCCGTCCGACAATGTAACCGTCACTACAGATGCGTCCCAGAGTCATATTCGACTGGTTATACACCCACCCGTCGGAGTCAATTTTTCCGAGTGTCGCATTAGAACCATTAGACAACCACTGGGCATTACAAGTGAGTGACGTACAAAGCATTATGAGCATTAAAACGAAATTTCTCATATAACTTACCATTTAATTTACTCAATAAAACCGTTCATGATAGCCGTCGGGGTTCCTTTGCTGTCGAAGGCACCCAACTTATACATTCGAGGAAGACATTGTGGTTCCCAGTAGAACACTCCACGACAGCGTCCGTTGGTGTTGTTGCGAGCCTCACGAACAAGACGCTTCAACTGACGGCAGCCCTCGTCCATTATCTCGGGATGCTCTTCGTTTACCTCGTAGCCCGTCTCCACAATCATCACGTCGCACCCGTACTTTTCGCTGACGTGACGGATGTTCTTTATGCAGTCGGTGATGATGTCGTCGGCGTTGGTTCCGGGATTATCCTCCATAAACCAGAAGGGATAGAGCGACATTCCCACCATATCGAACTTACCACCATATTTTAATATAGTATCAAGGTTCCAGTCGTATAGCGACTGAACGTTTCCGCGATCAAGATGTACGATGACGATAGCGTTGGGGAGCACCTCTTTGACAGCATCGTAGCCGGCACGTATGAAGCCCGCATACTGTTGTGGGTTCTTTTCTATGTGTCCTGCGTCCCACAGCAGTCCGTTAGCCGTTTCGTTGCCCACCTGTACCCAGCGAGGCTCAATGTTGTTCTTCTTCAGCAGCGTTAGAACATCAACGGTGTGGTTGCGCACATCCTGTTTCATTTCCTCGAAGGAGTGACCTTCCCACGCCTTGGGGATATTCTGTTTGCCCGGGTCTGCCCACCAGTCGCTATAGTGGAAATCCACCATGAGGTCCATACCGAGAGCTTTCACGCGTTGCGCCATAGCCAGCAGCACATTCTTGTCGCAGTCGCCACCACGAGGGTTCACCCACACACGCATCCTGATAGCCGACATCTGATAGTCGTTCTTCAGCAATTCCAGACACTCGCGCTCGTTGCCTTTGACGTCGTAGAACTTCTGTCCCCGTTGCTCCTGACCCGTAAGGAAACCCACGTCGGCACCCTTAACGAAATCCTTGCGAACAGACTCTTGTGCATTAGCCGGAAGTGCAGCTCCCATCAGCAGCGATACTATAATAGTAGTAATGTTCTTCATAATGGTAATAATAACTTTACTGTATTGATGTTGCAAAGATAATGATTATCTGCGAAATAACCAAGCATTAAGGAGTGAATAAAATCGTAGCCAAATTGTAACCACTTTTTTTCGTGTACATATTATAATCTTCGTATCTTTGCAGTGTAATCATACAATATGAAAATATGACAATAGAATTATTTTTCAGACTGCTGGGCTCGTTGGCCTTGCTGATTTACGGAATGAAGATGATGAGCGACGCCCTGCAGAAGATGGCAGGACCGAGTTTAAGACATATACTGGCTCGAATGACGGGCAACCGATTTAGCGGTATGCTGACAGGCACTGTGGTAACCTGTGCCGTACAGTCGTCGTCGGCAACAACGGTAATGACGGTTTCGTTTGTTTCGGCAGGACTGCTCACGCTGGCACAAGCGATATCGGTCATCATGGGAGCAAACATAGGCACCACGCTGACGGCGTGGATAATGTCTCTGGGCTACAATCTGGACCTCACGGCAATAGTATTTCCCGCCTTCCTCGTCGGAATGGTGCTGATATACAAGAAACGTCATCGTGTGGCGGGCGATTTCCTCTTTGGAATAGCTTTTCTTTTCTGGTCGTTGGTAATGCTGAGCAGCGTGGGACGCGATATGGACTTGGCTCACAACGCCTCCGTTGTAAACTTCTTTGCCTCGTTCGACACGAGCAGCTATCTCACCATTTTCTCATTCCTTGCTGCAGGCACCGTCATCACCTGTATTGTACAGTCGTCGGCGGCAGTGATGGCTATCACCATTCTGCTATGCTCTACGGGAGTATTACCAATTTATATGGGTATAGCCTTAGTGATGGGCGAGAACATTGGAACGACAGCAACAGCGAACCTTGCAGCTCTTGGCGCCGGCACCGAGGCAAGACGCGCTGCGCTGGCTCACCTGCTGTTCAACGTCTTCGGAGTTATCTGGGTACTTGCAGTATTTTATCCTTTCGTCAATATGGTATGCGGTCTTGTAGGCTACGACCCCACAATGTCTGGACAGGCAGAAAGGATTCCCGTTGTGCTGGCTATGTTCCACACTTGTTTCAACGTTCTTAACACAGCACTGCTCATTGGTTTTATTCCACAGATGGAACAGATTGTATGTAAGCTACTTCCGGAGAAACCTGCACAGACAAAACTGCCTACTACACTGCACTTTATCAGCGGCGGTGTGATACAGACTCCGGAAATTGCCATCCTTCAGGCACAGAAAGAGATAGTACACTTTGCAGAGCGAATACTCCGTATGTTCGGAATGACCTGTGCACTTATAGACGAGAAGGATAAGAAGGAGTTTGAAAGTCAGTTCACACGCATAGAACACTATGAGACGATTGCCGACAATATGGAAATAGAGATTGCCAACTACCTGGAGCAAGTAGGCAAAGAGCATCTCTCGGACGACACGAAAGACAAGATGCGTATGATGTTCCGTCAGATTGGCGAGCTGGAATCTATTGGCGATGCTTGTTACAAGATAGCACGAACCCTTCACCATATGCACGACAACAAGGAGGAGTTCACAACAGAGCAGTACGGCAGACTGCACGAGATGCTCCGACTTACCAACGAGGCTATCGTACAGATGATTGTTGTAGTGAGCGGACGACGTAAAGACCTCTCGCTGGCATACTCGCAGTCTATTGAGAACGACATCAACGAGCTACGAAACCAACTAAGGAGCGAAACCATTACGGCTGTCAATTCTCACCAGTATTCATACACTCTCGGCACGTTCTTCAACGACATCGTAGCAGACTGCGAGAAGATAGGCGACTACGTTATGAATGTTGTTGAAGCCCGACTGGGAAAGCACATATTAAGCTACAACGGTTTAAGTCTTAACCTCGACAAGAAGACGGTAACTATCGACGGCGAACAGATAAGTCTTACACCAACGGAGTACGCCCTGCTCCACCAGCTTCTTTCAAACAAGGGGAAAGTACTTTCACGACAATATCTTATGGACACTGTATGGGCTGGTGTTGTGGTAACGGACCGTACCGTCAACGTCAACATAACCCGAATGCGCAAGAAACTCGGAACCTACGCGCAGAACATCGTCAGCAGGACAGGCTTTGGTTACGTGTTTGAGGAAATAGAGAAATAAATTTGGTATTTCACGCAATTCTTTATACCTTTGCATCATAATATGTAAAATCTTGATAATATTATGAAAGGTATAGTACTTGCTGGTGGTAGCGGAACGCGCCTCTACCCTATTACAAAGGGAATATCGAAACAGTTGATTCCTATTTTCGACAAACCAATGATATACTACCCCATATCGGTGTTGATGCTCGCAGGAATACGCGAGATACTTATCATCTCCACCCCTCAGGACCTGCCGAGTTTCCGCAGGCTACTGGGCGACGGCTCTGACTACGGAGTGAGGTTCGAGTATGCTGAGCAGCCTTCGCCCGACGGGCTGGCACAGGCTTTCATCATTGGCGAGAAGTTTGTGGGCAACGACAGCGTGTGTCTTGTTCTTGGCGACAACATCTTCCACGGAGCAGGTCTATCAGCACTATTGCGTCAGGCTGTCAAGGACGCTGAGGAGAACAAGAAGGCTACCGTCTTCGGCTACTGGGTGAACGATCCCGAGCGCTACGGAGTAGCCGAGTTCGACGACAAGGGGAACTGCCTGAGCATAGAGGAGAAACCCGCCAAGCCAAAGAGCAACTATGCCGTCGTGGGACTGTACTTCTACCCCAACAAGGTGGTGGAGATAGCAAAACACATAAAGCCGTCGGCACGCGGCGAACTGGAGATAACCACCGTAAACCAGGAGTTCCTTGAGGAAGGAGCGCTAAAGGTGCAGACCTTCGGACGCGGATTTGCGTGGCTGGACACAGGAACCCACGACTCGCTGGCAGAAGCTTCTACCTTCGTAGAGGTTATCGAGAAGCGTCAGGGACTGAAGGTAGCGTGTCTCGAAGGCATAGCATACCGTAAGGGCTGGATTAGCGCTGAACGACTGAGAGAAATAGCCCAGCCAATGTTGAAAAACCAATACGGACAATATCTCCTTAAAGTTATCGACGAGGTGGATAGGACAGGCAACAAGAATCTTGAGTTCTAAGAAGAAGAGAAAGCAAAGAAAAAAGAATTTTTGAAAAAAAACATGGAATTATTTTTCCATCTTATTAAAAATCAGTATCTTTGCACCCGCTTTAAGAAAAAGAGCATTAAGAGAAAGTATTAATTACATTATTATAATTATGACAAAAGCAGAAATAGTATTAGAGATTGCGGCCAACACAGGTATCGCTCGCAAGGACGTTTCTACGGTGGTAGAGGCTATGATGGAGACCATCAAAAACCACATGATAGCTAAAGAGAACGTATTCCTGCGTGGTTTCGGTAGCTTCGTAGTAAAGCATCGTGCAGAGAAGACAGCGCGCAACATTTCAAAGAACACAACAATTATGATTGCCGCTCACGACTTCCCTACCTTCAAGCCTGCAAAGAGCTTCGCTGACAAGATGAAGTAAAAAGATTTTTTTGAATAGAAGATATTTGTAACATTTAAATAATATATAATTATGCCTAACGGAAAAAAGAAAAAGGGCCACAAGATGGCTACTCACAAGCGTAAGAAGAGATTAAGAAAGAATCGTCATAAGAGCAAGTAATCAAGACTTGCTCTTATGGTTAAGAGTAATTAGAAATGACCAGCGAATTAGTAATTGATGTTCAACAGAAGGAGATTTCGATTGCACTGCTGGAAGACAAGAACCTGGTAGAATACCAGACAGAGCCTCGGCAGGCGAACTTCTCCGTAGGGAACATCTACGTTGCCAAAGTAAAGAAACTTATGGCAGGACTGAATGCCAGTTTCGTGGACGTAGGTTATGAACGCGACGCCTTTCTACATTATCTTGACCTTGGAACTCAATTTAACTCTTACCAAAAGTACCTGAAACAGGTACAAAGCGACAGAAAGAAACTCTACCCATTCACTAAAGCAACACGTCAGCAAGACCTACCCAAGGAAGGCAGCGTAGCAAACCTGCTGCAGAAAGGTCAGGAGGTGTTGGTACAGGTGGTAAAAGAGCCAATATCAACAAAAGGTCCGCGACTCACTTGCGACCTTAGCTTCGCCGGAAGATACATGGTATTGGTACCATTCCACGACAAAGTTTCCGTCTCGTCGAAAATTAAAAGCAGTGAAGAGCGAGCACGACTCAAGCAACTAATACAAAGCATAAAGCCGAAAAACGTCGGCATAATAATAAGAACGGTTGCTGAGGGAAAAAGAGTTGCTGAGCTCGACAACGAAATGAAAATCCTCCTTAAGCGTTGGGAGGATGCCATTGCCAAAGTACAGAAAACACAGCAACGACCACAACTGGTGTACGAAGAAACCAGCCGAGTGGTGGCAATGCTGAGAGACTTGTTCAATCCTTCGTACGAGAACATCTACGTCAACGACGAACAGGTGTTCCACGAAGTAAAGGACTACATCACGATGATAGCACCAGAGTGCGCAGGCATCGTGAAACTATACACAGGCAATGTGCCAATCTTTGACAACTTTAGCATCACAAAGCAGATCAAATCGAGCTTCGGAAAAACGGTAAACTACAAACACGGTGCTTACCTTATAATAGAACATACCGAAGCAATGCACGTTGTGGATGTGAACAGCGGCAACCGCACAAAGGCAGAAAAAGGACAGGAGGGAAATGCCTTGGAGGTGAACCTCGGAGCCGCCGACGAACTGGCACGACAACTGAGACTGCGCGATATGGGAGGTATCATCATCGTTGACTTCATCGATATGAACCTTGCCGAAGACCGCCAGCTACTCTACGAACGCATGTGCAAGAACATGCAGAAAGACCGTGCACGCCACAACATCCTACCGCTGAGCAAGTTCGGACTGATGCAAATCACCCGACAGCGTGTAAGACCTGCTATGGATGTGAATGTGGAGGAAGAGTGCCCGACATGTTTCGGAAGCGGAAAAATTAAGTCGAGCATACTCTTTACCGACACTTTGGAGAGAAAAATTGACAACCTGGTCAACAAGATCGGTGTTAAAAGTTTCTACCTGCATGTCCACCCGTATGTTGCTGCCTTTATTAATCAGGGCTTCATCAGTCTGAAGCGCCGTTGGCAGATGAAGTACGGACTGGGAGTGCGAATCATTCCTTCACAAAAATTGGGCTTCTTGCAGTACGAGTTCTACGACAACGAGAAGCAGTTCATCGACATGAAGGAAGTAAACGACCAATAAGGAGAGGGACGCCCAAAAGGTGTCCTTCTCTTTTTTTATCATTTTTATACCTTATTTTTTTGTATCTTTAAAAAGTATTTGTACCTTTGTCGCATTAATCATTTATTAACTTTAAAACACAATTAGTATGAAGAAAATCTTTACACTTATCGCAGCGCTTTTCGCTGTTGCAGCAGTTAATGCGCAGACCGAAGTTACTATTGACTTCGACAACGATTACAAGACTTTGTTCCCAACAATTACCGGTGAGTCTTCTGGTACTGGTGCAAGCGCTGTCCACGATGGTGACTTCACAACAACCACAACATCTACACCTGTTGAGGGTGTAACAGTTACCGTTTCTGCTAAAGAAGAAGGTGCTACCAACGACAACCGTATTTGGTCTTCTAACCCACGTCTTCGTATGTACTCTGGTACAATCACTATCAAGGCAGCAACTAACTTCAAGAAGTTGGTGATGACAGTAAACACTAACGACGCTCTTGTTGCTTCTAACAACACCGTAAACACAGGTACACTGAACTTTGATGCTCTCGCTAAGCAGAACGGTACTATCGTTTGGGAAGGCGATGCTAACGAAGTTGTAATGTCTATCAAGGGTGCTGAGGAAGGCAAATGGGGTAACACTCAGTTCCACAGCATTGTTGTTAGCTTCGATGGCTCAACTCCTACTCCACAGCCTGTAGTAATCGAGGAAATCAATGTAGCTAAGGCTCTTGAAATCATCGGTGGTCTCGCTGATGGTGCTAAGACAGACAAAGAGTACAAGGTTAAGGGCTTCATCGTTGGCGACCCAGACTTCCAGCGCAAGACTCCGGCAGAAGGTCAGGAAGTTGGTGAACTCTTTGGAAACGTAAACCTCTACCTTGCAGACACAAAGGGTGGCACCAACACTCTGTACGTTTATCGTGCAAAGGATTTCGGCAACAAGAACTTCACAGAAGAGACTATTACTCTCAAGGCTGACGACGAAGTTGTATTCCAGGGTCTGCTCCAGAAGTATGTTAAGAATGACGTTGTTACTCCTGAACTCGTAAGCGGTTACTTGACAACAAGCACTGCCGGCATTGAGAACGTTGCTGTTAAGGCTGCTCAGAACGGTCGCATCTACAACCTCGCAGGTCAGGAAGTTTCTAAGAACTTCAAGGGCATCGTTATTAAGAACGGTAAGAAGTATATGAACAAGTAATCAGGAAGACAACAGTCTTCTGATAAAGACAATAAGAATTGCCGCCCCGAAAGGAGCGGCAATTTCTTTTTCACGTAACCTTAATTTATTTACTTCTTGGGCTCTTCAGCCTTTGGAGCTTCTTTCTTAGCAGCAGCCTTCTTTGGTGCGGCTTTCTTTGCAGGAGCCTTCTTCTCTTCCTTTGGCTTTTCGAGTTTTTCCTTCAATGCATTCTCTGTATCCTGCATCTTCTCGACCTTTGCCTGCAGACGAACAATCTCCTTGTCCTTCATCTCAATCTCGTCACCCTGATTCTTGATTGTTGTGAGCAAGCTCTCCAACTCATCGTTGTCGATGTCAACAGGATAGAGTGCGTTAACGCGATTGATGAAGTCGCCCAGGATGTTCATATAGTTTGTGAAAGCATCGAAGGGAGAACTGTAGATACCGCGGTCAAGACCTACGTTAGATGGCTTTGTGGTCATGAAACGGAAGTTGTTTGATGCCTGCAGGTAGTCCCAGTCCTGATTGATGCGTGGGTCGTTAGCAATACGAACACGGTCGGCTACGCTGTAAAGCTTGTTGAAAGCCTCACGCTGCATGGGGTTACCCAGCCAGCAGCTTACGTCGCGCTCCTCGTCAACCCAAGAGAGGGTATCAGGAACGTTCAGCGTATCAACAGACTTCATCTTAGCGAAAATCTCTGAAGGCGTAGAGAACGTTATGCCCTTTTCCTTAGCGCATGCCGGCAGAGCCTTGAGGAACTCCAGGATGTTGCTGCTCAGCGGCTGTGCTATACCCAGTGCGAGTAGCTCCATGAAGATATTTATGACCTGCTCTTCCTGTGGAAGTGCTGCTATGCGGTTGATGTAAGCGTCGGCAAACAGTGGATAGCCGTCCCACTCAGAGTTGTTGAAGCGCAGAGAGATATCGTCAGAAAGCTCTACGTCGCGGAGCAACAGCTTGAGGTTAGGGTTCATGGCGCAGTTATATACATAGTGTGGAGACTTCCATCCCAGCACGTGCTTAGCACCTTCTGTCAGCATACCCTTGAAACCGAGGGCTGCCGCCTGAGCACCGATGTCGTCGCTATAGATGAGTGACGAGTTGCGCAGCACCGTAGGCTTCTTGCCGAAATACTCTTCTATCTTCTTTGCCTGTTTCTTAACGTCGGCAGCGAAGCACTCCTCGTTAGCCAGTGACGACAGTCCGTGACTGTAAGGTTCGGCGAGGAACTCCACGCATCCTGTCTCGTTGAGTTGCTGCAGTTTCTCCAGCACCTGCGGAGCGTGCATTTCGAGCTGTTCGATGCCTGTTCCCGAGAGCGAGAAAGCAACCTTGAAGTAGTCGCCGTGCTCACGTATCATTTCCTGAATAGCTGTCAGTGCCGGCATGTACGAACGCTCGGCAATGTCTGTGATGCTACGCTCGTTCTCGTAGTCATCATAATAGTAGTGGTCGGTACCGATGTCGAAGAAGCGGTAGCGCTTGAGATGTATTATCTGGTGTATCTCAAAATATAAACATATTGTTTTCATAATCGTAATACTTAATTCTTAACTCTTAACTATAAACTCTAAACTCTAAACTATCTCACACCCATCCGAGTGTGCGGCGGTACAGTTCTCTTATCCACGTACCTACTTTGACCCATGTTATCTGGTCAACTTCGCGCTTACCCTCTTCCTGCAGATACCTGAAGAGGCTCTCGTTAGTACAAATGCTATACATAGCATCTGCCAGAGCGTGGATATCCCAATAGTCAACCTTGATACAGTTGTTCAGAATCTCGGCACATCCGGACTGCTTAGAGATAATCGTTGGAGTGCCGCACTGCATAGCCTCGAGCGGAGAGATACCGAACGGCTCTGATACCGACGGCATGACGTAAACGTCCGAAGCTTTCAGACATTCGTAAACCTGTTTGCCACGCATGAATCCCGGGAAGTGGAAACGGTCGGCAATACCTCGCTCGGCAGCAAGATAAATCATCGCCTCCATCATATCACCGCTACCTGCAAAACAGAAACGAACGTTACGGGTACGGTGAAGCACCATATTGGCAGCCTCAACGAAGTACTCCGGACCCTTCTGCATTGTGATACGTCCGAGGAATGTTACTACCTTCTCCTTTCCGGTGTGGTCCGGACGAGGTATGTCCTGCAGCTCCTGACGCAGCGGATATACCGCGTTGTGAACGGTGAAGCACTTGCGCGGATCCTGATGGTAGTGATTGATGACGGTCTGACGGGTAAGTTCTGATACACACATGATGCAGTCAGCATTGTCCATACCGTTCTTCTCGATGCCGTAAACCGTTGGGTTCACGTTACCGCGCGAGCGGTCGAAGTCGGTGGCATGAACGTGGATACACAGTGGTTTTCCTGACACCTGCTTAGCATGAATACCTGCAGGATATGTCAGCCAGTCGTGAGCGTGAATGATGTCGAACTCTTCTGTTCGTGCCACCACTCCAGCAATGATTGAGTAGTTATTAATCTCCTCGTGAAGGTTTCCCGGGTAACCGCCGGCAAACTCCATACATCCGAGGTCGTTAACGTGCATATAGTTGAAGTCAGCATAGATATGGTCGCGCAGTCTGTAGTAGTAGTCGGGATCCATAATGTTTCCCACTCTGCTCTGCACGTAGTCACGATTAACGTCGCGCCAAGCTATAGGCACGGCGTTCATTGCTATGATACGTGCCGCATGCTGCTCTTCGTCGCCAAAAGGATGTGGCAGACAGAGTGCTATGTCGATATCGCCCTGAGCCTTCAAGCCCTCAGAGATACCGTAGTTAGCTGTTGCCAATCCGCCGAATACGTGAGGAGGATACTCCCATCCGAACATTAATACTTTCATAGTGCGTCTCCTCCTTATTTATTATATGTGTATTTCTCCAACATATTGAGAGTGCGCAAAATCTCGGCAACGTTCATTGCGAACGACATAGCACCACGAGCGCGGAACGGCGGGTTACCGTCAGACATCTCGGGTATGGTACCGATGCAGTTGAGCATCATCTCATCCTCATAGCCCACCATCTGTCTCTCGACGAAACTTATGCGGGTACGCTTGTAGAGTTTCAGACACGCCTCCATGTAGAAACCGCCCAGCCAAGGCCATGCTGTTCCCTGATGGTAAGCGTAGTCGCGCTGTGACTGCGGACCGACGTACATCGGATTGTAGCCACCGCTCTTCGGAGACAGTGAACGCAAGCCCTTAGGAGTAAGCAACTCACGAGTACAGATGTCGAGTACCGACTTCTTCTGGTCCTGTGACAGCGGTGAGTAGTCAAGGGCCACAGCAAATATCATGTTTGGACGGACACTCCAGTCCATCATGTTTCCGTCAACATAGTCGAAGAGGTATCCGTAGTCGTTGACGAAGGTGTCAACGAACGATGTTTTTGCCAGCTCGGCACGCTTCTCAAGACTCTCTGCACGTTTCGCGTTCTTCTTTGCGGCAGCAATCTTTGCGGCAAACTTAAGAGCGTTGTACCACAGAGCGTTTATCTCTACTACGAAACCTGTACGGGGAACAACAGGACGACCGTTAGCCGTTGAGTTCATCCACGTCATAGCTCGGTCACGACCTTCTATGCGAAGCAGACCGTTCTCCTCAAGAGAGATATTCGGATGCTTGCCCTTGAGAATAAAGTCCACGATGTCCTCAACAAACTTGCCGTACATCTTCAGACACTTCTCGTCGCCTGCCTCCTTGGCATACTGTTGTATTGACCATATTGCCCACAGAGGAACGTCTGGCATATCTATCTCCTTAATCTTTCCTTCTGGCTCGCCCTTCATAAAGTTACGCAACTCCTTCTCTGCGGTCTGCATAACCAGCTCGAAGTAGTCCTGTTCCTCTATGGCGAGTGTCAGTCCTGGAAGTGCAATGAACGTATCGCGAGCACGACACTTGAACCAAGGATATCCTGCGAGTATATATCGGTCGTCGTTCTTTGTACGGTTATGGAACTGGTGGGCAGAGTTTGACAGACAGTGGAAGAAGTTGTCGCGTGGAGGACGATAGCTCACCTCCTCGTCAAACAGTGCCTTCAGCGTTCTGCTTGCTATCTCGCTTGTAGAACCTGAGAAGACTATGCTCTCACCCTTCTTCATTGTCATCTCGAAGTAACCTGGAACGTAGAGGTCCTCATTGGAAGCATATCCGCGCTCCTGCTCTTTCGGATACTCCACACCACGATACCAGTCGGGCTGATAGTGGAACTCGTTCTTCTTGTTGAACTGCATGTAGAGGTCGGGGTATCCGGCGTACATACATGTCTTGATACCGTTATCTACCTCCTGATACTCTCTGCTTGCCACAGAGTTCTCGTGGGTAAACTGACGTACACTGCGGAATGCCAGGAACGGACGGAAACGCATCGTCGCTGTCTGTCCCTCCTCCATCGTGTAACGAATGAGGATACGGTCTTCGTAGTTCTGGAAGATTGTTTCTTTCTTTAATACTACACCTCCAACGCGGTAAATCGTTGTAGGCACTTTTCCACAGTCAAACTCCCGAATGTATTTGTGTCCATTCGGGCTGAAATGGTTGCCCTGATACTTGTGAATACCAAGATTGAACTCTGCACCATGTTGTATGACGGTAACATCGAGCGAAGATAGCAGCACGTGATTTTCGTCGTCCAGTTCAGGAACAGGAACGACTAACAGTCCGTGATACTTACGTGTGTTACAATCAACAATCGTGGAACTGGAATATGCTCCCGAGCGGTTCGTACGAATCAACTCGCGCGGCAGCGCTTCCTCTAAGTTCGTCATCAGAGCTTTCTCAAATTTGAGGTAACTCATAGTGTGATTATATTTTTAAGGTTATATATGTTTGTAGATTTCGCTTCAAAAGTACAAATAATTTTATGGCGGACAAAATTATTGCCCGCCTTTTTTCAAAAAAAACTCATTTTTAAGTGTTTTTTGCTACTCAGGGATAAGGAAGTTAATGACTTCCTGCTCTATTGTAATCTTGAATGGTCCCTCCGGAGTGTGCATCAGTCTGCCGTCAACACCCACCATCGCACGCTTAGCTTCCACCACAGTCACCTCGGTGGTGCGATAAGGATGCACGCTGCGGTGGTTAAGGAATTTTCCACGCACGAAGAGGTACAGTCCTTCCAGCAGCTGCGTCACCTCAGGGTGATACACTACCGACACGTCCAACATTCCGTTGTAAGGCACAGCGTTTGGCGTCTGACCATATCCGCGGGCACTGCCCACACACACCGTCATCACCTTACGCTTTATGGTGTCGGAGTTTATCTTCAGCTCCATCTTGTACTCCATACGCTGGAATATCATCAGGGCAAACGACGTGAAGAACGACAGCGTACGCGAACCGAAGAGGCGTCGTGTCTGGCGACGCAGATTCATTATCGACGCTATGAGTCCTATGTTCACACAGTTAAGGAAATACCTGTGACAACGTTCTCCGTCCCTGTTAACATACCTCATGCACCCCAGGTCAACCTTTCTCACGCGGTGCTTCATCAGTGTGTCAACGGTCTCTTCCAACTCGCCTTCATCGAAACCCCAGAACGAGGCGAAGTCATTCATCACTCCATTGGGCACCACACCAAGAGCCACACTCTCACGCACCTCCTTCGGCTCGTGCATAAGACTGTTTACTGCGTCGTTGAGTGCCGAGTCGCCACCCACTATGATGATAGTCTTATATCCGTTGTTCACCATCATCTTCATCAGACGCTCCACACTCTTAGTGTTCTCACTCTGCACAATGTCGTAGTCCACAGCTCTTTCGTGCAGTATGCGCTCCAACTGTTCCCTGCGTTTCTGCGGTCGCAGCACGCTTCCCTTAGGACAATAAATCACTCCCCAACGTTCCATCATATTTATTTACGATTTGACTATTTACTATTTCCAATATTGTCTCTACTTTCTCTTCCATTGGCAGCGTCGCATCAATCCAGTTTATCTTGAAGCCGCGGCGCTCCATACCCCTGAACCAGGTCATCTGTCTTTTGGCAAACTGGTGGATGGCTATCTCCAGACTGCGGAACATCTCGTCAAAAGAGAGTTTACCGATGACGTATTCCGTAACATATTTATATTCCAGTCCGTAGTATATAAGGTCTTCGGCAGGTATTCCGCTATCCAGCAGCGCCTTCACCTCGTCCACCATACCCTCCTCCAGTCGCGCCTTCAGCCTTCGTGTTATCTTCTCCCTGCGCAACTCACGGTCTATGTTCGTTCCAAATATAATATAAGGTATAGCCTCTCGCGCCTCGCACTTCGCATCTCGCATCTCGCACCTCGCGCTCTCTATCTCGATAGCCCTTATCGCCCGCTGTGCCGTATCCACATCCGTAGTGTTATGCATCACAGAGCCATTCTTCACCTTCAGCTCCTTGAGCATCACCGTCAGCTCCTCAAGACTCTTACCCTCCAGACGCTGACGCAACTCCGGATTCTGCGGCACCGGCGACAGCTCATAGCCCTTCAGCACCGCCTCTATGTACAGTCCTGTACCTCCGCACAGTATCGGTTGTTTGTCACGACTGACAATATCGTCATAGGCATTGTGGAAGTCCCGCTGATATTGGAAAAGGTTATACTTCGTTCCAGGCTCGCAGATGTCTATCAAGTGGTAAGGCACTCTCACCTCGCATCCCGCATCACGCACCTCGTAATCCGCCAAGTCCTTTCCCGTTCCGATATCCATCCTACGATACACCTGACGGGAGTCGGCAGAGATTATCTCTCCCCCCACCCTTGCTGCCAAGTGCGCCGCAAGTGGCGTCTTACCACTCGCCGTCGGTCCCAGAATAGTTATCAGTCGTTTCATGTTACAAAGTTAGTAAGTTTATGCGAAAGGGACAAATTTTTAATGATTTTTTGGCAATACATCGTAATTCAACCATCAACCATCTTATGCCACTCACCTGTCCCCCGTGACATTCTCAACATATACAAGAGTTAAGAACCGTTCCGTGATTCAATTTAAAACACCCCCACCCAACCGAATCTACGGACTATCTCACGTAGCAAATTGCGATCACGAATAGGAATCGTAATAGCTATAGTTTCTTCCTTCTTATTATCACTTGTAGGATTTGCGGATTCCAACTCATACTGCGCCTGTGCAGACAATAACACCTTTGCAGGAAGACCTATAGCTGACTCAATTTTCACAGCCAAATCTGTAGTAAGTCCACGCTTTCCGTTCAAGACCTCACTCAGATGCGACGCTTGGACACCAACCATCTTGGCGAAATCCTTCTGGCTGATTCCACGTTCTTCCAATTCTGGTTTAATCATCATACCAGGATGCACCGCCATGAAGGGTGCTAGATTTTCATTTCTTGTTGCCATAATGCGTATCGTCTAAACTTAAAACTTTAATACTTATTCCACCATCAAATTCTCTAAAAAGGATACGTTCCACCATTCCATTAACAACTCGGATGGAACTCATTCCGTTAGTGCCTGCCAATTGTTCGTAATGAAGGAACGAGATTGCTCGCAGCTCGCTAGCAACACTAACTAATCGCATATATCATCTTCTATATCATTATTTTGACTGCAAATATAAGGCGAAATTCCCAAAAGCGGGAATTTTACATCGTATTATTATCACTTTTTAACTTACAACATCAGTTCCTGTCACCTCATATGACGAGGAACTGTCACACGTCATATTACAGGGCTTTAAGGCACAATAGCCATATTGTGGATGTCCTGTAATTCCTGTTGCTCCTGCTCAGTACTGATGTATGACATCAGTCTCAATACATTCAACTGGGCGGCATTCAATTGCGTTATTACCATAATTAATCACATTAAAGAGTTATAACGAGTGTAAAATACAAATTAAATTTTCGTTATTTTACAAAAGATTTTTGAAAGATTTTTTGTAAAAACGTACAAAGTACAATACAAAGACCATTACAGACATTATTAATCAGTTCAAGACTAAAACCATTACTAAGTCTAAGACAAAGTCCGGTACCTTTGTGCGTTTTTAGGATTCTGGAATTTTTATTTTTCAAAAGAAACATTACACATTACACCGGTTATTGCTCTGACAGTCAGTGGCTTAAGCCATTATTGAAGGGTGAGAATTGTAAAACACGACGATGATTTTGTGTGTAAAGTACTGAATAACAGGGTGTTAGCGGCAGAGAACTATTGAAGACGCATGTGTAAAGAATTTTCAAATCCACTATAGTATATTTATTTCCTTCCTGAATAAATATGCCTTTTTGACCATAAAAATGCCCTATTTTCAACATTCCTATGGTTTGTTTTCACCACGAAATGGCTTTTCTCGGACCAAACCATAGGTTTTCTCCGACTAAACCATAGGTTTGGTCAGAGTAAAGCGCCGCCATACTCGGAGTAAACCATAGGTTTACTTTGAATAAACATACACACCACAAGAATTATAGTGTAAAAATTTTTCAGTGTAATGTGTGATGTTTTTTTGAAAACTAAAATTTCGGGAAACCTAAAAACCCGGAAGTCCCATAATCACAGGGCTTTCGGGTTTTATTTCATTGCACACCCTTCTCCGGTTCGGGTTTCCTTTCGCTACTCTGCCTTCTCTGCCTCGGGTTCTGCGTCGAAGTCGGTGATATTATTCTCCACGAGGATGTTATACCACTGAATGAGTTTCTTGATGTCGTTATCGTGCACGCGGTCGCGGTCGAAGTTAGGAAGTATTGTTGCGAAGTACTCACGGAGTTCCTTGCTGCTTGCCTTCTTTCCGTCGATGGAAGCCTTTTTATTGTCTTCCTTCTTGCCCATTGCGGCAAGGATTTTTGTCAGCGGTTCGTCCTCGTCGTCGGTGTACATAGCGACGTCGTTGAGCGATGTGATGCGGTCGGTACCGAAGGCTGGCATACGCTTGTGCTGAGCGTCGAGAGTCTCGACGATGAGATTACGGTTTCCTCTTGACACGAGTTTAAAGAGTCCTGGTTTTCCAGATATTGATAAAATAACTTCTTTCATAATGTTCTATATTTTTATAATGTTGTTTAAGTTTTCTATTTGCTGTTGAAGGTCTGCCACACCGTCGTTAACGATGACGAAGTCGCACTTTGACGACACTTCCTCTTGCGGCATTTGTTTGCTGATCCACTCCATAGCCTTTTGGCGTGTCAGTCCGTCGCGCTGCATTATTCTCTGCAGTCTTATTTCGAGGGGTGCAACGACACATATTTTATAATCTACGAGTTTGTCGAAACCGCTCTCGAAAAGTATTGCGCACTCCATCCACGTCATTCCCGACTTCAGGAAGTCTTCGCCTACGGCGGGATGGACGATAGCATTTACGGCGCGTTGGTTCTCGTCGCTGCTGAGCAGGAACTGCGCCATCACGGGTTTGTTAAGTCGCTCGCCGTCATACAGATTGCTGCCGACGAGTCCTGTCAGTCTGGCTCGCAACTCACTGGAAGTCCTCATCAGTCGTTTTGCGGCGGCGTCGCAGTCGTATATCTCTATGCCGTGCTCCGCCAGCATCCTGCAGACGAAGCTCTTGCCGCTTCCTATACCCCCCGTTATGGCTATCCGTCTCATTGGTTTTCTACAAGATAGTCAACCTGTGGCTGTTCCAGTCGGACGTTTTTCACCTCGTCAGGAACCTCCTTTATCTTCAGTGTACACTTCTCCGTCGGGTGAGCGGCTATGTCTTGATAGTCTGCAACGACGGTAAACTGTATAGGATGAATGCGTCGGAACTGGCTTGCCGGAACGGTGAACGACACCTTAACCCTTGCGGGGAACATACGCAGCGACTTACCTTCGGGTACGTTTATCGTTGTCACAGGGATTTCAAGGGCCTCCTCGGTAAGGACATCGGGATAGACGCTCATTTTGACCTTTGAGGGTACGAACTTCACGCCAGCAATCTTCTCTAATGAGATGTTTTCCACTATAGTGTCCTTGACATCGAGAAGAGAGACGTTTGTAGTCACAGCATTCTGCAACTCGGCAAGTTTCTCCTCAGAGGCATACGCCACCACCTTGTCGGGTTCGAAGGTAACCTTCATTATGGAGTAGCTGCGCATAGGACGTATCTCGCCATTCAGCTGTACGGGGAGGTATTTCTTCTCTCCATAGTTGTAATAGAACTCCAGTTGCGACGGTTTTACGCCCGATATCTTCGACGAGGTGTAGAGTTGCTGTCGTAGTACTTTTTGTATCTCCGCTGCCGTCACTATGCACTTCCCGTCGTTGGCGTGAGTCTTGAAATCTACAGTGACAACGGGTAGAGCATCGCCGTAGAGGTAAGCCAGAAGAGCATAGCCCTTATCCTTTATGCTCACCCTAACGGTGTCCACCACATCGCTGGTTATGATAACCTTCTTGGGGTAGTCAACGACCTTGACGAGTACTGGGATGTCGCGTTCGTACGATTCGTTAAGAGTGAGTAGCGACCAGAATATTCCGCTCAGGAACAAAAAGAATAAGAATATAAAAAACTGCCTGTTCAGATACCCGAACAGGGAGTTTGTTATTCTCTTTGCCAAGCGAACTATTCCGTTGCCCATGAGCCGACCTTACTTTTGTGCTCCCTGCATAGCAGAAGCGTCGGCGAAGACATAGTTACGGTCAACGCGCACCACTACGTTGTGTGCCACCTCTACCTCTACTACGTTATTCTGAAGGTCTATACGCTTTACTGTGCCGTAGAGACCACCGCCGGTAACTACCTTTGCGCCTTCCTGCAGAGAGTTCTGGAAGTTGCGTATCTCCTTCTGCTTCTTCTGCTGAGGACGAATCATAAAGAACCACATGATGGCGAATATTGCTACCATCATAAGAATCATTCCCATGCCGCCGCCACCTTGGGCTTGAGCTTGTAAAATAAGTGTTGACATTGTTGTAATTTACTATTTGACTATTTACGATTTTTTCGAACAAGTTCTCAAGGAACTCCTATTTATTCTTTTTCGGGGAGAGTCTTCATCATTTTCTTTGTATCGATAAGGTGACGTGCTATTGCGTCGAGCATACCGTTGATGTAGCCTGAACTCTTCGGTGTGCTATAAAGGCGGGCGAGGTCAACGTACTCATTGATGGTAACATTGACAGGGATATTGGGGAAAGTGAGCATCTCGGCTATTGCTATCTGCATTATCACCACGTCCATATATGCCAGTCGTGAGAAGTCCCAGTTGCGCGACGCCTCGCTCATGTAGCGCTGATAGGTATCGGCGTTGAGTATCGTTGCGCGGAACAACTTCTGTGCGAACTCGCGGTCTTCCTCGTCACGATATTCCGGCAGCAGCGGTTGTTTGTTGTCGTTTTCTGCCTCGAAGCGCTTTATCGTCTTCAGCACAAAGGTATCGACGATGTCCTTGTCGTCGTTCCAGTAAAGACTCTTCTCTTCGAGCAGTGCGTCGAGGTCCTCGTTGTTCATGATGAGGTTTTTGTATATCTTGCGCCACAGCTCTCTGTCGCTCTCGTAGGAGTTGTCGTCGCTCTCCATATATTCCTTATACATATCGCTCTGCTCAATCTGGTCGAGCAGTCTGCGCACGAACTCCGTATCGTCCTCCCACGTCTGTTTCTGGTTTTCCATAAACTCCGTAAGCTGACTGTTTACTTCGAGCTGTAGCAAGAACTTGTTCTGCACGAAGCGCTCCGAAGGCATCTTTAGTCCTTCGCGTTTTGCTTTCGACGCAGCCACCTCTACCCTCTTTCGTGACTCGTTGAGCAGTGCCACCATGAGTCCTAAGAGATAGTTGTACAGGTCGTATGCCTTCGACAGGCTGAAGATTAGTTCCTTCTCTGCCGTATCGATATTCCTATTACCATTCTGATAGTAGGCGTAGGTTAACTGTACGATTTTGATACGGATTAATTCTCTGTTAATCATGTGTTTTTACTGTTTCTTGTTCAAAGATCCTTGATAATTGCCTGCAAATATACTTAAAATTATGGTCTTCTGCAAGAAAACTACATAAAAAATCCAATTTATTTGGCTGTTTAAATAAAAAGACGTACCTTTGCACCGCTTTTTCGTAAAGTGATGGCGAATTAAGCATATCTTAAAACTTAATTTAGAGTAACAAAAAAGATTATGAAAGAGATTTCAATCAAAGCACAGAAAAGAAGCGACATCGGCAAGAAGGCTTCTAAGCAGTTAAGAAAAGAAGGTTTCGTTCCTTGTAACCTCTATGGTGAGGCACGCGACAAGAACAACCTTCCAGTAGCAACACCTTTCCAGGTAGAGTTCACTGAACTCCGTAAGATTGTTTACACTCCTCACATCTACCTCATCGCTATCGACATCGAGGGTGAGAAGCACGCAGCAATCATCAAGGAGCTCCAGTTCCACCCAGTAACAGACGCTCTTCTCCACGTAGATTTCTACGAGGTACACGAGGACAAACCAATCACTATCGGTGTTCCTGTTAAGCTCAACGGTTTGGCACAGGGTGTTCGCGATGGTGGTCGTCTTAGCCTCATCGTTCGTAAGGTTAACGTTACTGCTAAGTACGGTGATATTCCTGAAACTCTCGACATTGATGTTACTAACCTTACTATCGGTAAGAGCATCAAGGTTGGCGAGCTCAACTTCCCAGGTCTGGAGATGGCAACAAGCAAGGACGTTGTGGTTTGCACTATCAAGGCAACACGTAAGTCTAATGCTGCTGCTCAGGAGAACACTGAAGAAGCCGCTGAATAATGGACAAATACTTAATTGTGGGGTTGGGCAATCCGGGAGCGGAGTATGCCGACACCCGTCACAATGCAGGTTACATGGTGTTGGACGCTTTTGCAAAGGCGTCCAATACTGTTTTTGAAGATCGTCGTTACGGCTATCTTGGCGAGACATCGCTGAAAGGTCGTAAGGTCTTTCTTCTAAAGCCCACCACCTTTATGAATCTCAGCGGCAACGCTATACGTTACTGGCTCGAGAAGGAGAAGATAGCCCAGGAGCGTCTGCTCGTTGTCAGCGACGAGATAGCGCTACCCCTTGGCACCTTCCGCCTAAAGGCTGGCGGCAGCAACGGCGGTCATAACGGTCTGGGACACATACAACAGCTGATAGGTCAGAACTATGCCCGTCTGCGTATGGGTATCGGTAAGGACTTCTCGATGGGTGGACAGATAGACTATGTTCTCGGCACCTTCTCGGACGACGAGAAGAAACTCTTCCAACCCGCCATAGACACCGCCGTAGAGGTGATAAAGAGTTTTGTCCTCACTGGTGTTGATTTCACCATGAATCAGTTCAACAAGAAGAAACAGTAAGGAGTATGGAGGCAAGAATAGACAAATGGCTCTGGGCGGCACGAATCTTCAAGACTCGCAGCATTGCTGCCGACGCTTGTAAGAACGGGCGTGTCACCATTGGCGGCACGACGGTAAAGCCCTCGCGCCCGCTGAAGGAAGGCGAGGTGGTCAGCGTCAAGAAGCCTCCCATAACCTACTCGTTCCGCGTACTAAAATGTATTGAGCAGCGCGTAGGAGCGAAACTAATTCCCGAGATTTACGAGAACGTCACCGACCCTAAGCAGTACGAACTTCTCGAGATGAGTCGTATCAGCGGATTTATTGACCGCGCCCGCGGCACAGGACGCCCTACGAAGAAGGAGCGTCGCGCCTTGGACGAGTTCACGGCGCCTATATTCTTTGACGACGATTTAGACGACGACTTCGACGAGGATGACGATTAGAACCTCGGTGGTCTGCCGCCGCCGTAACCACCGCCACGAGAGCCCCCGAAGCCACGTGAGCCTCCACCCATTCCACTACTTCTTTCTCCTCGACCGCCTTTACCGCCGAAAGCATTAAAACGATAGACAGCGTGTAGCATAGCGTAGCTCGTTATGCTGTTATACGACGTGTCGCTCTGCATCATTGCGTTTACCGTTCTCGACAGCGTACTCTGACGTTGCAGTATGTCGTAGAACTGCAGCGATATTGTCAGCGCCTTTCCCTTCAGGAAACTCTGTGACACCTGTGCGTTCCACACCAGTTCGTTGGTGTTCATTGACGTGTCGGAATAGCCCCTGCGGCTGTTCATGTGCATATCTGTAGAAAGACTTGTGCCCCAGGGCATGTAGAAGTTCAGCGAACCGCCGTAGGAGAACTGCCACGTATTCTGGTTGTTCTGCGACTGCAGCAGGTTGCGTACAGTCATATAGTTGAAGGAACCGTCGAGAGCCACCTCGTACCAGTCACGACGATAGCTTGTCTGCAGACGTTCACTGAGGTTGAAGGTTCGTGTGGTATTCCTCTCTGACAGCGACATAGAATTAACGCTGACATATCCCACGTAGTTGTTATATCCGCCCTGTGTGAAGGTGTTGACGTTCCAGTAGCCGGCGCTGTCAACGGGAGTGTTGAACATCAGCGCAGCATCCACCTGCCAGTTGCCGTTGACGTTGTCGGGTTGTGATATGCGTCCACCCGTCGCAGCGTCATAAACTACGCGGTTAGAGATAGCGTTTCTTGTGTTGCTGAAGTTAAGATATGTCATCAGCGAACGCTGGTGTTTCTCCATATAGGTGTTATAGTAGAACCTCAGGTTATTGGTGAACGACGGTTTCAGTCCGGGATTACCGCGGGTGATGTTCAGCGGGTCGCTATCGTCGATGATATCTACGAGGTCGCTCATATTAGGCTGTGTAGTCACTCCCCTGTAGTTTATGCGCAACTTACTGACTTTCGAGAAGGTGTATCTGAAGTCCAGCGTCGGCGTGAAGTTTGTGACGGTGCGGTCTGTCTCCACATTCGTTCCCATGTAACGCTGTCGGAAGGCTGTCTTCTGGGGCTGTAGCAGCACACCCACGTTGAGCAGGTATTTCGGGTGTACCCATCGCAGCGTTGCCTGCAGGTCGTGGATATAGTTCTTATACTCCGAGAAGCGACTTAGTTTTGTATCTTCGTACGTCGGCAGCGGATTGGCGAGTCGCGACAGGTAGGCGTCCCAGTTTCTGTAGTCCATAGGTATGCCGTCGAAGAAGTGTTCGCCAAGATCGTTGAAGGCGTATGTGGTGCGGTCGCTCTTATTATATTTATATGTGTACTTATACGACAGCTGCAGGAAGAGTTTCTTTGCCAGCGGTTCCGTGTATGTAGCCTGTACCGAGTAGTTCCAGCTCTTTGTCGGCGTCACGTTATAGCGGTTTGTCTGGTAGGTACTGTCGTTGCCGAACCTGTCTAATATCTGGTACAGGTGTACGTTGTTTGTCGCCAGGTTCTTGCTGTCGCCGTCGGAGTAGTTTGCCTCAGTGCGCAGGGTGACGTTACGTCCCTTAGTATTCAACTTCCTGTTAATCTGCAACATTCCTCCCAGGTTCTTGCTGTCGGAGTATGTTGTCGAACGGCTCAGCTTACTGTTCAGGATATCTACAGCGTCCCACGTCTTGCTGTCCTGTCCGTCGTTGCCGTCGTTTGAAGAATAGCTGAAGGAAGGTCTGAAGAGGATATTTGTCATCGTGTCGGGCTTCCACTCTATCTTGAAACGTGAGTTCCACTGGTTGCCTCTGCTGTATTTCTGGTTAAGGCTGTTTGAGTGTGACGTCACATCACCGCCTACGAAGTTCTTTGTCGCCTGAAACGAGTATATGTCACCGTCGTTATGGTTCCACCTTACGTTACCGTTGATCTCGAGTTTTTTCTTCTTTTCGTAACCTACGTTGACGCCCAGCATTTTCGAGGAGTTGAGTCCGTTCTTTCCGGCTCCGAAGCGTCCGCCGCCGCCACCGCCCGGGAACCCCTGGTCGTTGGTGTTATTGGCATTTCCGAAACCCATAACCTTAAGGTCGTCCTTCATCACTCCCACCATGAGGCGTTCTGCATAGCGGCTCTTCGTTCCTGCCGCCACATCAGCATTCATCATGAGTCCTTTGTTCATTCCGCGCTTTATGCCGAAGTCGAGCACCGTTTCTTCCTCGCCGTCGTCAACACCCGTCACTCGCGCCATATCGCTCTTCTCGTCGTATGCCTTGATGCTTTGTATTATGCTTGTAGGCAGATTTTTCATTGCCGTCTTGGTGTCGCCGGTCATAAACTCCTTACCGTCAACGAGAATTTTCTTTACCTCCTTACCGTTGATGGTTATCTTTCCGCTTTCGTCAACTGTTGCTCCCGGGAGTTTCTTCACGAGTTCTTCTACCACAGAGCCCTCAGGTGTTCTGTAGGCGTCGGCATTATATACGAAGGTGTCTTCGCGCAGTATCACCTTCTGTGCCTGTGCTGTCACCGTCGTTGCCTTCAACATTATGGCGTCGGCACCCATCACGAGTGTTCCGAGGTCTATGGTCTTTCCCCCTTTCACGCGGACGTCCTTGCAGTAAGGCTGGTAGCCCACGCTGCTCAGCTTTACTATATATCGTCCGTCGTCAACGTTGTCTATACTGAATGCTCCGCTTTCGTTGGTCAGAGTACCCTTCACGAAGGTGCTGTCGCCACGCAGCAGCTGCACAGTAACCTGTTCTATTCCCTCTTTCGTATCTCTGTCTGTCACCGTTCCGCTGATACTCACCTGAGCCTGCATAGCGATACATGCCGTCAGGAATACCAGCACCATAAGAAATCTGTTCATAACTTTATGCTTAATACTGAGTATTAGACGGCAACGGAGCGGGAAAGTTTAATCAGAAGCGGAAATCGAACTCTACATCGAAGAAATTGTAGTTATGCTTATCGGCATTGGCTATGGTACGGTCGTTGACGCGAGCGTACTCGGCGTTAATCTGCAGGTCTTTCGTAAAGAAATAGTTTAAGCCTACCTCGTACATGGTCTTTGACGTGCCCCACTCCTTCGACTGGCGGTAGCACTGGTAGCGCGCCTTTGCGTGCAATTTAGACTTCAGCACCGGCACTATGCCAAAAGCGTACCATCCGTCTGCCTTGTCACCCTTTGTGGGGTCAACGACGCGAGTGTTGTCGCCTGCCTTGGCAGCACCCCACCCTTGTGAGTGTATATATTCCGCGCGGAAGGTATATTCGTCCTTGTCGTACTCGGCTGAAAGTGCATAGCGGTTCTTGCCGCCGATGCCGGCACGCGAGCCTGTCCACCCGAAAGCTCCTATGCGCACTCCGTCAATAGGCATTACCCACAAGCCGCCGATGATGTCCTTGCGGTTGTCCTGGTCCTTCTGGTTGATACCTTCACCGTTATATACTCCCACCTGGTAGTGAAGCAAACGGCGCCCATCGCTGTTAGGAAAGAGGTCGCCCTGTATCTGTACACCTATGTCGCGTCCGCCGGAGGACTTCTCGCCGGTACGGTCACCGTTACCGGAGAGGTTATTGACGACCAGAGCATACGAGTACCACCCCTGGGTAATAGGGTTTGTGGGGTTCTCAAAGGTAAAGGCACGCTTGAACTCTCCCACCTTAACACGGAATTCCTTGTATTTCGTCCACTCGGCATAGAAATCAACAAGCATCAGCGTAGGGTTACCCGGACCGGCATTAGACGACCCCTGCACCTGTGCCAACCAGTCGAAATCGCTTATCTTTCCGCTTAGTGAGACACGCATAAGACGAACGTTGAACTCGTTATGTTTACCTTCATCCTTGTCTTCTGCCTGATACTGCATCATGCCGTAGCCGCTCAGCCGGATATCCTTTACCCACTGCGGCACTTCTATGGTACTCTTCTTTTCCTGCGCTTGTTCCTGTGCTCCTGCCGTCAACGCGAAGGCTGCAGCAAGAATACATATAATAAAATGTCTTTTCATAAATAATGTTTTTCTTGTTTTTCGCGTACAAAAATAACTAAAAAAAAAGATATTGGCACAAAAAACAAAAAAATTATTTTGTACTGCCCTCGACTTTTCGTAATTTTGGCTTCGCCCAAGTTACTCCGTCTCGGAAATGAAAAGAAAAACAAGTTTTCCTTTTGCATTTCGCTCGACTTATTTCGTAACTTTGAATAAATTACAATGCACTCGGCATAAAAAATAAACCAGTTTATTTTGTTCTGCTCTCGATTTTTTGTAATTTTGCAACCGAATGAACCAGAAGATAGTTTTTTCGGAGGATTTAAAGAGCGACATTACGCTGGCTGTCAGTCAGTGTGAATGTGACAAGACGTTTGTACTTACAGACGCAACAACAGCCCTGAAATGCTGGCCCAGAGTGAAGGACTACGATGTGTTCCGGGGGGCTCATCTTATTACTATCCCTGCCGGCGACACCAATAAGAACATCAACTCCATAACCCACGTATGGACGGAACTTAGTGAGCATGGTGCCACACGCCACTCGCTGCTGGTGAACATCGGCGGCGGAATGGTTACCGACCTCGGAGGCTTCGCGGCAAGCACCTTCAAAAGGGGAATAGAATTCATTAACATCCCCACTACCCTACTCGCTATGGTTGACGCATCGGTGGGCGGAAAGACGGGAATAAACCTCGGAGGACTGAAGAACGAGATTGGTGTCTTCAACGATGCACAGACGGTAATCATCGACACGCAGTTTCTGAGTACTCTCGACAACGAGAACATCCGCTCCGGATATGCCGAGATGCTGAAACACTCGTTGCTTGCCAACACCGCGATGTGGGCACGTCACATAACCTTCGACCTCGCACAACCAGACCTTAAGATTCTTCAGGAGATGGTTCGCGAGAGTGTAGAGGTGAAGGAACACATAGTCACCGAGGACCCACACGAGAAGGGACTCCGTAAGGCTCTTAACTTAGGACACACCGTAGGTCACGCCCTCGAGACGTGGGCTATGCGTCGGCAACCCGTACTCCACGGATATGCCGTAGCCTGGGGACTCATCGCCGAGCTGTATCTCAGCGTCATAAAGACCGACTTCCCTCGCGACCAGTTCCGTCAGACGGAGCAGTTCATACGCTCCTACTACGGGGTGGCTCCTACGGACTGCAAGGATGTCGATGAGCTCTTAGAACTTATGACTCACGACAAGAAGAATACTGCAGGCACCATAAACTTCACCTTGCTCTCTGCCATCGGTGACATAAAGATTAACCAGACGGCAACGACGAAGGAAATAAAAGAGTCTCTGGACTTCCAATAAGAGGTAAGAGGTAACACATAAAATAATAAGATAATGCTCCAAATCCGCTGTAAGAACAACAACATCACAAAGAGTTTTCCTGAGGGCACATCGCTCTTGGAGGTTTATCAGGAGTTTGCCGACGAACTGAAGATGCCTTACCCTGTGGTGTCGGCAAAGGTGAACAACGTATCACAGGGACTGAAGTTCCGTCTGTACCAAAACCGAGATGTGGAATTTCTCGATGCCCGCGTAGGTTCAGGACACAGCGCGTATGTGCGTTCACTGTGCTTCATTCTTTACAAAGCCACACAGGACCTCTTCCCGGGTAGCAAGTTGTTTATTGAACACACCATATCACGCGGATACTACTGCAACTTCAAGAAGAAGGGTAACATACCCCTCACCAACGACGACGTGACGAAGATGCGTAACAGGATGCAGGAGATTATAGACCTCGATATGCCCTTCCGTCGTAACGAGGCAACAACGGAGGAGGCACTGCGGGTGTTTCAGGAGAGAGGTTTCTCCGACAAGGTGAAACTGCTTGAGACCAGCGGACAGATATATTCCGACTACTATATGCTGGGCGACACCGCCGACTTCTACTTCGGACCGCTGGTGCCGTCGGCAGGCTACATAAAGGTATGGGGACTGGAGCCATATTACGACGGTATGCTGCTCCGCGTACCCGACTGGAACAACCCTACCGTCCTTGCCGAGAAGGTTGATATGCCTAAGACGTACAGCATGTTCGCCGAGAAGACACGCTGGGACATCATCATGCGACTCTCTAATGCGGGTGATGTCAACAAGTCGGTACTCAACGGTCACGCCTCGGAACTGATACAGGTCAGCGAGGCTCTCCAGGAGAAGAAGATAGTACAGATAGCCGAAGAGATAGACCGCCGATACCACTCCGAGGAGAACCCAGTGAAACTGGTACTCATAACAGGACCGTCATCATCTGGAAAGACGACGTTCTGCAAACGTCTCTCCGTACAGTTGCTCGCCTGCGGACTGCGCCCACTGTCGTTCTCTACCGACGACTACTTCGTAAACCGTCTGGATACCCCGAAACTGCCTAACGGCGACTACGACTTCGACAACATAGAAACCGTTGATTATCACCTCCTTGAGGACCACCTCATACGGCTTATGAACGGGGAACGCGTGGAGGTTCCCGAGTATAACTTCACAACGGGAAAGCGCGAGTGGAACGGCAAAAAACTGAAACTCACCAACGACAGCGTACTCATCATCGAGGGTATTCACGCACTTAACCCGCTGCTGACAAAGGAGATAGAGGACTCCGTGAAGTTCCGCATATACATCTCGGCACTTACAAGTATCTCGCTTGACGACCACAACTGGATTCCCGTACGCGACAACCGACTGCTGCGACGCATCATACGCGACTATAACAAGGGTGCCTTTACTGCCCGAGAGACAATAAGTCAGTGGAAGAACGTCTGCGACGCTGAGGATAAGTGGATATTCCCCTTCCAGGAGAGTGCCGACGTGATGTTCAACTCCGCCCTTAACATTGAGTTCGCTGTGCTACGTCCACACGCTGAAATCATCCTCTCTACAGTCCCCAAGAACTGTCCCGAATACTCTGAGGCTCACCGACTTCTGAAGTTCATACGCTACTTCATTCCCGTCAGCGACAAGGAGATTCCTCCAACGTCAATTATGCGAGAGTTCGTCGGCGGCTCAAGTTTCAAGTACTAAACATTCTAATGTTTACTGCTAAAAAATTCTAATTCATAATACTTTATTCGCAATAATTGTGTATCTTTGCACCAAATTGCAATTTTAGAATTATGAACGTATTAGAACTTAGTGAACAGGAAATCGGAAGACGAGAGAGTCTTGACGCGCTGCGCCAGATGGGCATCGACCCATATCCAGCAGCGGAATATCCAACAAATGCATTTTCAACAGACATCATAAACGAGTTCCAGGACGACCAGGAACGCGAGGTCTGCATAGCAGGACGAATGATGAGCCGCCGCGTTATGGGTAAGGCGTCGTTCGTAGAGCTGCAGGACTCAAAAGGACGTATCCAGGTGTACATCACCCGCGACGACCTCTGTCCTGGTGACGACAAAGAACTTTACAACACGGTATTCAAGAAACTCCTTGACATCGGTGACTTCATCGGCATCAAGGGTTTCGTGTTCCGTACCCAGACAGGCGAGATTAGCGTACACGCTAAGGAGCTCACCCTCCTCAGCAAGTCGCTGAAACCGCTGCCTATAGTAAAATACAAGGACGGCGTTGCCTACGACAAGTTCGACGACCCCGAGCTGCGCTATCGTCAGCGCTATGTGGACTTGGTGGTCAACGACGGTGTGAAAGATACCTTCCTGCAGCGTGCTACGGTGCTGCGCACCCTTCGTCGTGTTCTCGACGAGGCAGGCTACACAGAGGTGGAGACCCCTACCCTGCAGATGATTGCCGGAGGAGCCTCAGCACGTCCTTTCATTACCCACTTCAACGCTCTCAACCAGGATATGTATATGCGTATCGCCACCGAGCTATACCTCAAACGACTCATCGTGGGCGGTTTCGAGGGCGTATATGAAATAGGTAAGAACTTCCGCAACGAGGGAATGGACCGCAACCACAACCCCGAGTTCACATGTATGGAGCTATACGTTCAGTACAAGGACTACCAGTGGATGATGTCGTTCACAGAGAAACTCCTCGAGGAGATATGTATCGCGGTAAACGGAAAACCGGAACGCGAAATCGACGGACAGGTGATATCATTCAAGGCTCCGTACCGTCGTCTGCCTATCCTCGACGCAATAAAGGAAAAGACGGGCTTCGACTGCAACGGAAAGACGGAAGACGAGATTCGTGCCTTCTGCAAAGAGAAGGGAATGGAAGTTGACGAGACTATGGGTAAGGGAAAACTCATCGACGAGCTCTTCGGAGAGTTCTGCGAAGGCACCTTCATACAACCTACCTTCATCACCGACTACCCCGTGGAGATGTCGCCACTCACCAAGATGCACCGCTCTAAGCCAGGACTGACGGAGCGTTTCGAGCTTATGGTGAACGGTAAGGAGCTGGCTAATGCTTATTCCGAGCTCAACGACCCGATAGACCAGGAGGAACGATTCATAGACCAGATGAAACTGGCTGACAAGGGCGACGACGAGGCAATGATCATAGACCACGACTTCCTCCGTGCGCTGCAGTACGGCATGCCTCCTACCAGCGGTATAGGTATCGGCATCGACCGTCTCGTAATGCTTATGACGGGCAAGACATACATCCAGGAGGTGCTCTTCTTCCCACAGATGAAACCCGAGAAGAAGGTGCCCCAGAGCACTCCCGCAGAATGGGCAGAGATTGGCGTCAGCGAAGAGTGGGTTCCCGTTCTACGCAAGGCTGGTTTCAACCTCGTTCAGAATATCAAGGACGAGAAGGCTCAGGGCTTGCAGCAGAAGATTGGCGACATCGTGAAGAAGTACAAACTGGAGATGCAGAAACCCAGTGTCGATGAAGTACAGCAGTGGATAGATAAAGCTCAGTAATGAATAGGATCGCAATAATAGGTGGCGGCTCATGGGCTACGGCAATAGCCAAGATTGTGATAGGCAAGACTCATCACATAGGGTGGTATATGCGCCGCGACGACCGCATCGAGGACTTCCGTCGCTTGGGACATAACCCCGCCTACCTCATGAGCGTCCACTTCGATGTCAACGAGATTGAGTTCTCCTCAGACATCAACAAGATTGTGGAGGCGTACGACACCTTAGTGTTTGTAACGCCCTCACCATACCTGAAGAATCACCTCAAAAAGCTGAAGACACGTCTGCGCGACAAGTTCATAATAACAGCTATCAAGGGTATCGTGCCCGACGAGAACCTCGCCTGCTCGGAGTACTTCAACCAGGTATATGACGTGCCTCTGGAGAACCTCGCCTGCATAGGCGGTCCTTCACACGCCGAAGAGGTGGCGCTGGAACGACTCTCCTACCTCACCATAGGGTGTGCCGACCAAGAGAAAGCACGCGACTTCGCATCGCTCATCGAGAGCGACTACATAAAGACAAAGACCTCTACCGACGTCATCGGCATCGAATATGCCTCAGTACTCAAAAATGTCTATGCTATAGCATCGGGCATCTGCTCGGGACTGAAATACGGCGACAACTTCCAGGCTGTACTTATGTCTAACGCCGTGCAGGAAATGAACCGCTTCGTATCGACCATACACCCGCTGAACAGAAACATTAACGACTCGGCATATATGGGCGACCTCCTCGTGACGGGATATAGCAACTTCTCACGAAACCGCACCTTCGGAACAATGATAGGAAAGGGCTACTCGGTGAAGTCGGCACAGATAGAAATGGAGATGATTGCCGAGGGCTTCTTCGGTACTAAATGTATGAAGGAAATAAACCGACACATGCACGTAAACATGCCTATCCTCGACGCAGTTTACAATATTCTCTACGAGCGCATCTCGCCGCAGATAGAGATAAAACTGCTCACTGATTCATTCAGATAAAATACATAACAAAAAACATTAACCTTTTATTATAACTAACTGAAAATGAAGAATATTAGTCTTGACATCACAAAGGCTGCTTGTTTCCTCGAAGCAGGCGCAGTAAAGGCTTTCGAGCCTAAAGTAAAGAAGGCACAGATTGCTCTCGAAGAGGGTACTTGTCCCGGCAACGACTTCCTCGGATGGCTCCACTTGCCATCAAGTATCACACCCGAGTTCATCGCCGAGGTTAACCAGGCTGCTCAGGTGCTCCGCGAGAAGTGCGAGGCTGTTGTCGTAGCTGGTATCGGTGGTAGCTACCTCGGTGCCCGCGCCGTCATCGAGGCTCTCAGCAACTCCTTCGCTTGGCTCGTAAACGACAAGAAGAACCCCACTATCCTCTTCGCAGGAAACAACATCGGCGAGGACTACCTCTCCGAGCTCACAGAATACCTCAAGGGAAAAAAGTTCGGCGTCATCAACATCTCTAAGTCGGGAACGACAACAGAGACCGCCCTCACCTTCCGTCTGCTGAAGAAGCAGTGCGAGGAGCAGATGGGCAAGGACGAGGCACGCAAGGTTATCATCGCCGTTACCGACGCCGTTAAGGGTGCTGCACGTACCTGTGCCGACAAGGAAGGCTACAAGACATTCGTCATTCCCGATAACGTCGGCGGTCGTTTTTCTGTCCTCACCCCCGTTGGTCTGCTGCCTATAGCTGTTGCCGGCTTCGACATCAAAGCACTCGTCGAGGGCGCTCAGGTTATGGAGAAGGCGTGCGGCAAGGACGTTCCTTTCGAGGAGAATATGGCTGCACAGTATGCTGCCGTTCGTAACGGACTCTACCAGGCAGGAAAGAAGATAGAGATTATGGTGAACTACCAGCCTAAGTTGCACTACTACAGCGAGTGGTGGAAACAGCTCTTCGGCGAGAGCGAGGGTAAGGACAAGAAGGGTATCTACCCCGCAAGTGTTGACTTCACCACCGACCTTCACTCTATGGGACAGTGGATTCAGGACGGCGAACGCACCATCTTCGAGACGGTGATAAGCATCGAGGAGCCTAACCACAAGCTGCTCTTCCCCTCTGACGAGGAGAACCTCGACGGACTGAACTTCCTCGCTGGAAAGCGCGTTGACGAGGTCAACAAAATGGCTGAGTTAGGAACACGTCTGGCTCACGTCGATGGCGGCGTTCCAAACATGCGCATCGCTGTGCCTAAGCTCAACGAGTACTACCTCGGACAGCTTATCTACTTCTTCGAGATAGCCTGCGGCATCAGCGGAAACCTCCTCGAGGTGAACACCTTCAACCAGCCTGGCGTCGAGGCATACAAGAAGAATATGTTTGCCCTCCTCGAGAAACCTGGATACGAAGCCGACACCAAGGCTATCAAGGCTCGTCTCGAGAGTGAGAAATAATGATTATGTCAATTCAAAACTATAAGAAGAAGCATGGCTTTGAGCACTTTGAGCCCAAGGCCGTGCTTTTCGATATGGACGGGGTACTCGTCAACTCCATGCCTCTTCACGCCATAGCGTGGAACAGGTCTATGGCGTCCTTCGGCATCACTATGACTGCCGAAGATGCCTACATGACGGAGGGAGCACGAGGCATCGACACCATACGCTACTTCGTAAAACAACAACAGAACAAAGACATCACCCTCGAGGAGGCACAACGGATGTACGACGAGAAGGCACGCATCTTCGCCACCTTCCCGCGTCCCCGACTGATGTACGGAGCACGCACACTGCTGCGCACACTGAAACAGCAGGGACTGCAGATAGCCATCGTCACGGGTAGCGGACAGCGACCGCTTATTAACCGTCTGCTCACCGACTTCCGCGAGTTCATTGACGAGCAGCACCTGGTTACGGCGTACGACGTAAAGCGTGGCAAGCCTTTCCCCGACCCCTATCTCTTGGGAATGGAGAAGTGTGGCACGAAACCCTGGGAGACCATAGTCGTCGAGAACGCACCACTCGGAGTACAGGCTGGCGTAGCATCACGCGCCTTCACCATAGCAGTAAACACCGGTCCACTGCCCGATGAGAAACTACTCGAACGCGGCGCCGACCTCCTCGTACCGTCACTCATAGCTCTTAATCGGGCGGCAGCAAATTGCCACTCTTCACTCTTAACTCTTAACTCTTAATCGGGTTTCTCCACTCTCAATTCTCAATTCTCAATTCTCAAATGAATAAGATAGCAGTATTACTCTCAGGAGGTGTTGACAGTGCCGTCGTCGTCCACGAACTGGCACAGCAGGGTCTGCACCCCGACTGTTTCTACATAAAGATAGGTCCCGACGAAGACGAAGAGTGGGACTGCTCCTCGGAGGAAGACCTCGAGATGGCTACCGCCGTAGCACGTAGGTACGGCTGTCGTCTGGAGGTGGTTGACTGTCACAAGGAATACTGGGACCGCGTGACGTCATACACTATGGAGAAGGTGCGTGCCGGTTTCACCCCTAACCCCGACGTTATGTGCAACCGACTCATTAAGTTCGGTGCCTTCGACGAGAAGGCGGGACGCGACTACGACCTAATAGCAACGGGACACTACGCACAGACGGAGTGGATTGACGGCGAGAAGTGGCTCACCACAAGTCCCGACCCCGTGAAGGACCAGACCGACTTCCTCGCACAGATTGACGACTGGCAGCTGAAGAAAGCCCTCTTCCCCATAGGACACTACCGCAAGGAGGAGGTGCGTCAGATAGCAGAGCGCGAACACCTCGTCAACGCCAAACGCAAAGACTCTCAGGGCATCTGTTTCCTGGGCAAGATAAACTACAACGAATACATCCGTCGTTACCTCGGTGAGAACCCGGGCGACATCATCGATATGGAGACGGGAAAAGTCATCGGACAGCACCGCGGACTGTGGTTCCACACCATCGGTCAGCGCAAAGGACTCGGACTCTCTGGCGGACCCTGGAACGTCGTGAAAAAAGATATGCAACAGAACATCCTCTACGTCATCCGAGGCTACGAACCCGTGAAGGCGTGGAGTAAAGAATTTTCTTTCCATAACTTCAACTTCCTGACAGCAAAAGAACTGCCCTCACGCGTGTCGTTCAAGATACGTCACACGCCGGACCGTCACTATGCAGACATCCAGAAGACCGCCGACGGCACCTACCTCCTCAAGTCCGACTACCTCATACAGGGCGTCGCACCAGGACAGTTCTGCGTCATCTACGACGAAGACCACCATAAGTGCTACGGGTCCGGAGAGATAGTCCTCTGACAGCCATGCAAACGTTTGCACTAAGCAAAACAATAATAATTCAAGAAATCGGAAATAAAATAAAGAAATAATCATTAGTTTTGCATTTAGAAAATCTATTACTACTAAAAATATGAAACGACAGTTTATTATCACAATGATGCTGACGGCAATCATGATGTTTGCATGTCAGAACGTCAAGGCGGCTGATAACAATGGCTGGCCTGCAAATTATGGTGGAGTAATGCTTCAGGCATTCTACTGGAACTCTTATTCCGACACCAAGTGGACAAACCTTACCAAAAATGCTCAGCTTCTGTCGGAGAACTTCGACCTTATCTGGATTCCCCAAAGTGGTAACTGCGGTGGTAAGTCGATGGGCTACGATGCCAAGTACTGGTTCCCTGGAGGCAATCACTACAGCAGCGCTTTCGGCGGTGAGAACGATTTGCGCACCATGATCCAAACCTTTAAGAACTTGAACGTTAAGGTTATTGGCGACGTTGTTATCAATCACCGCAATACCGAAAGTGGATGGTTCAACTTCCCATCTGAGACCTATAACAATGTGACCTACCAAATGACATCTAAGGATGTTTGCTCTACCGACGACGGAGGTAAGGCTAAGGCACAAGCAGACAAAGAAGGTAAACAGCTCGGTAATCCGGAAACTACTGAGGACTGGGACGGATATCGTGACCTCGACCACACCAGCGCCAACGTACAGAAGTGCGTTAAGGCTTATCTTAAGATGCTCCTTAACGACTTTGGTTACGCCGGTTTCCGTTACGATATGGTAAAAGGCTACCCGGGCGGCAACACCTCAGTTTACAACCACGACGCAAACCCAGAGTTCTCCGTAGGCGAATACTGGGACGGTACAGGAAAGATACGCGAATGGATCGATGCTACAAAGTGGGGCGACATGCCTCAGTCGGCAGCCTTCGACTTCCAGTTCAAGTATGTGGTAGGCAACGCATGTAACAATGGAAACTATGGCAACCTCATGAGCTATAACGGTGATAGCTGGGGAGTACGCAACTGGCCTCTCATTTCTAATATGTATGCAGAAGGCGGATACCGTCGTTGGGCTGTTCCCTTCGTAGAAAACCACGACACCGAGGTACGTCCTGACGGTTCTTCCAACGGACCGCTGCGCAGGGACACTCTGGCTGCTAACGCATTCTTGCTCGCTATGCCCGGAACACCCTGCGTATTCTACAAGCACTGGCTGGCATACAAGAACCAAATATCCCAGATGATACAGATACGTAAGAAGGCAGGCATCCACAACATGAGCACCTACAGCTCACTAAAGGCAGAACAGTCTGTTTGCGCCGTAGAGGTACAGGGAACAAAGTCTAAGCTCATTTGCGTAGTAGGTACCGGCGACTACACCCCCGACCTCAACCAATACGCACTAGTGGCTTCGGGCTATCACTATAAATACTATATCGAGAAGAAGTTCAACGAGGTGATGATAAGCCTTGCATCAGGCACATACACCGGTTCGCAGAAGGCTACCATCTCACTCCTCACCTCTGACGCCTCAGCAAAGATTGTTTACACCACCAATGGTAGCGACCCCACAGCTTCAAGCCCATCAGCTACAAATGCTGTAACCGTTACTATCCCTGTTGGTGAGACAACCCTCAAGGCAGGCATACTCAAGGGTGGTACTGTAAGTTCCATCGTCACACGCACATACACCATTAAGGAACAGGAGATACCACCGTTCTGCACACGCGACGCTGGCGAGACCTGCGCCTTCTTCGAGGCTCCCGCATCATGGGGCAACGTCAACTGCTGGCGCTGGGACAAGAACTACAACTATACCGGCAACGTATGGCCAGGTGTACCTTGTACAATGGTAGGCACAACCAGCGGACGTAAGGTATGGAAGTGGTCATACCAGACAAGCCAGAGAAAGTCAGCTTCATCTAACGACGAAGGCATCATCTTCAACGACGGCAACAACCAGACCTCTAACCTTATATTCGTCAACGGTGGCTACTATAGCGGCGACGGAACCCTCATCGGAGTAGTACCCGACCCAGCAGGTATCAACGAGGTATCTAACACCCAAAGCACCTCGCGAGGCACATACTACAACCTCGCAGGTCAGAAAGTCGATAAGAACTATAAGGGTATAGTAATCGTCAACGGCAAGAAGTATTTGAGAAAATAACACAAATACCAATAACAATAAGCGGGACTCCAATCGAGTCCCGTTTTTTGTTACCAATAGCTTCTTACATCTGGGGAAATTTCAACCTTGTGACAGGTAGCGTTCCCAGGTACACAAAAGCCCCTTCCCTTTGGAGGGAGTGGGTGAATGCTGATTTTCTTAATAAAACTTGCAAGATGAGATAGAAAGTATTACCTTTGCAAGCAGAAAATAATACTATGATTAAGAGATTTTTTACAGGTATTTGCTTGTTCGCTGTTGCAGCGGTGGGTGCGTGGGCACAGGAAGAGAGGGGCGTGACGTATCCGCAGGCGGAATGGTGTAAGGCAAGCAGCATACTGATGCATACGCCGGGACAGGAACTGTTTAATGGCGTGATACATCCGGCGGCGGGGTTGTTTGAGAACTACTTCGACGTGGACGAGGCTGCCTCTGAGCACACGACGTATATCAACATACTGAAGAATAACGGCATAAAGGTAATTACGGTGATGGAGGTGCTGAAGAATGTGAACATCGAGGAACTCAGGAAACTGGCTGTTAGCGTGCTGAAGTATGACACCTCATCGCTGCCTGCCGAAGAACAGACGAAGCAGGAGGAGTATCGCAAGGAGGTGCTGGAGGAGATGTCGCGCGCCGACCTGATACGCTGCATACTGTTGCAGCCTACGGTGAAGCTGACAAAGACAGACAATAATACGGGCTATCAGGCACAGTATATACAGAACCCGCTGATGAACCTCTACTTCACCCGCGACCAGAGCATCACCACACCACGAGGACATGTGATATGTAATATGAACAGCAGTCAGCGCGCACCCGAGACCAGCATCATCGAGATGTGCTACAGGTACTTGGGACTGGAGCCCATACTGCACATCAGCGGTGAGGGACGAATGGAGGGCGGCGACTATATCCCTGCGGGGAATATCTCGATGATAGGCTGCGGCATGAGAACCAACGACGAGGGCATACGACAGATGATGGAGGCTGATGCCTTCGGACACGACACGGTGCTGGTGGTACGCGACCATAAGCTGTGGCAGAAGCAGATGCACTTAGACACACACTTCAACATCATAGACAAAGACCTGTGTACTATGGTGAGCAGCAGACTCTATGCCAAGCCGGGCGACCCGGAATATAACACCTGCGACATCTGGGCACGAAAGCCTGGCACCAAGGACTATGTACTATGGAAGAAAGACCTGTCCTTCGTGGAGTTTTTACGCAGCAGGGGTTTCACCATAATACCGATAGACGTGGACGACGAGGAGCACTATGCCAACAACTTCCTCACCATAGCACCACGCCACATTATGGCGGTAGCAGGACAGTCGGCAATGCTGCAACAGCGATTCAGCGATGCAGGAGTGACTGTGGAATGGGTGCCACTCGACAACCTCATAGACGGCTTTGGTGCCGCCCACTGCATGACTCAGGTGCTGAAACGCTACCCGCTAAAATAAGGAAAAATTAAAAGCCTCACAAGTGCCATCGGATTAGTAAATATGAAAAATATTTTTAAAACAATTTTTATAAGTGGTGGAGTAACAAGTGGTGAAATAATTACGTTAGTAAAAGTTATTGGTAAAAGATATGTACCATTAACTAATAAAAGCGGAGCTTCTGCTCCGCTTATTTAGTGGCTATGAGCAAGGGGCAAGAAGATACTACGTTATACTGGGAATTTCACATCTGAGGGTGTAGGGTGTGCAAAGTCCGATGGATAAAGGCTTGCAGCGCAACACCACAGGGTGTGGTGCTCTATCCCCGATAAACACAGGGGTTTAACACCCTTACACCCTTTGAGGTAGAATTTCTAGTATAACGTATGACCACTAACACAAAGACCTCGACAATCACGTCGAGGTCTTTTAACTTAATATGAAGAATAAACACTACTTAAGGATTTTTGAACTTTGCTCTCACTTAACAACGAATTTCTTGCCGTTTCGGATTACTATTCCTTTGTAGTTGCTGTCAACCTTCTGACCAGCGAGGGTATAGTAATTAGAATTCTCCATTCTCAATTCCGAATTCTCAATTGAGCGGATGCCGTCAGTTTCCTCTGTTACGATTTCGATGCCAGGACACTTCTCAAGGATTGCTGACCAGTCCTCATCCCAACGTGCTGCCTCAGTAACATCGAGTTTTGTTGCTGTAGGAGCGAGCTTTGATGCCAGGAGTGCATAGTCGTCATAAGCTTCTGGATGCCAGTCGCCATCCCATGTACACTGATATGTACCCTTACCAATAACGCCGGTTACCTTAACTTCACCTGTCAGTGAGTTGTCTGCCATAGTGCGGATAGCCATATCGTTTACCATAGTACCTTCAACCTTGATGTCGTCTATATACACCACCTGTCCGTTCTTCGAAGCGTCGTAGTTTTCGTACGGCCATATCTCCAGGTAAGTGTTACCTTCGTCAACAACCTTGTCATTGTCAGGACCCTCACCATATTCAAGAACGAGAACCTGCCATTCGTTAGGATTACACCATGCCAGTCTCTCAAGAACGTATGCTCCGTCCTTACCCAGCTTCACCTTTACGTTATGAGCTTCAGCCATCTTTATTCTAAGGGTAACGCGACGCAGACCCTTCAGGTTATAATCGCCAAGACCGAGAGCAATGTTCTGGCGCTCCCACTCCTCGCCTTCACTTGAGAGTGTAGCCTTCAGACATTTGTTGCCCTCCTCTTCTATTACGGTAGGAGTGCTACGGTACCAGAAACCTCCGTCGCTTCCAACTTCCTTGTCCTCACCATCCCACAGTACTACCTGTGCATTCATAACTGTTGATGCCATAAGGCACATGAGTAAAAATAACTTTTTCATAAGATTGTTCTTTTAATTAATAATAGATTTAACTGCTCTCAAAAAAATTATGGTGCAAAAGTACGGGAAATCGGACTGACGACACGAAAATTATGTTTCAATATATAGAAGATTTCGTTCAATGTAACATTTGTACCACTATTTTGAACGATTTTTGCTATCGGGGCATAAGACACTGAAAGAGAGTGACGAAGAGTGAAAGTTACAAGGGATAGTTTAAGAGAAAAGTGTGACAAAATGGAAAAGTTTAGGAAACTGCATTTGGAACAAAGTTTTCCAAAACGAGAAATCAAGTGATTGATAATCAGTGGATTGACATTTTTTAACACGAGAAAAGTTTTCCAAAACGTACAACTTATTGATATTTGTAGTATATTTGCAAACGAATTTCGGGAACGAAATTTACGGGAGAAAACTTACACATTAATTTAATATATATAATAACATTCATAACATAAAATGATACAGACAGTTGTAAAAAGAGACGGACGCATCGTGGGCTTTAACGAACAGAAAATCATGGCTGCTATTCGTAAGGCAATGATGCACACAGACCTGGGTGAGGACGAACGACTCATCCAACAGATTACTGACTATGTTAACGTACATGGTAAGCCACAGATGACGGTGGAGAACATTCAGGACGCTGTGGAGATGGAGCTTATGAAGAGTGCACGCAAGGACGTGGCTCAGCGCTACATAGCTTACCGCAACCAGCGCTCTATAGCCCGTAAGGCGAAGACGCGCGACGTATTCCTGGAAATCATCAACATCAAGAACAACGACGTTACCCGTGAGAACGCCAACATGAACGCTGACACACCGGCGGGAATGATGATGAAGTTCGCATCGGAATCGACGAAACCTTTCGTTGACGACTATCTACTGTCTGAGGAAAGCCGTGACGCCGTAGCCAACAACTATCTGCACATCCACGATAAAGACTACTACCCCACAAAGTCGCTGACGTGCGTACAGCACCCTCTGGACCACATTCTTGAGGGAGGCTTCTCTGCAGGTCACGGCTCGTCACGTCCGGCAAAACGCATAGAGACAGCGTCGGTATTGGCATGTATCTCTATGGAGACGGCACAGAACGAAATGCACGGCGGACAGGCCATACCCGCCTTCGACTTCTACCTCGCACCGTACGTTCGCAGCAGTTTCATTGAGGAACTTAAAAACCTTGAGGACCTTAACGGCGAGAGCTATGCACACCTATATAATAAAGAGGTGGACGATTTCGTAACACGCCCTCTGGACGGACTGAAGGGTGAGGAGCGCGCCTTCCAGCACGCCATGAACAAGACGGTAGCACGCGTGCACCAGTCTATGGAGGCTTTCATCCACAACATGAACACCATACACTCGCGCGGCGGTAACCAGGTAGTGTTCTCAAGCATCAACTACGGCACGGACACAAGTGCCGAGGGACGTTGCATAATGCGTGAGATACTGATATCCACATACGAAGGTGTAGGCAACGGCGAGACGGCTATCTTCCCCATCCAGATATGGAAGAAGAAACGCGGCGTCAACTACCTCCCTGAGGACCGCAACTACGACCTCTACCAACTGGCATGCAAGGTGACGGCACGGAGGTTCTTCCCTAACTTCCTGAACCTCGACGCCACATACAACCAAGACGACCGCTGGCGTGCCGACGACCCTAAGCGCTATATGTACGAGGTGGCCACGATGGGTTGTAGGACACGCGTCTTCGAGAACCGCTTCGGCGAAAAGACATCCATAGGTCGCGGAAACCTGTCGTTCTCAACGATAAACATCGTTCGTCTTGCCATTGAGTGTATGGTCATCGACGACAAGGAACAGCGTATATCAACGTTTTTCGCAAAACTGGACCACATGCTCGAGATTACGGCGCGACAGCTTCACGAACGCTTCAACTTCCAGAAGACTGCCTTCGCCAAACAGTTCCCGCTGCTCATGCGCTCGCTGTGGATAAACGCAGAACACCTGAAGGCTGACGACACCATAGAGAGTGTCATCAACCAAGGAACGCTGGGCATCGGCTTCATAGGATTGGCGGAGTGTCTCAAGGCTCTCGTCGGCAAGCACCACGGAGAGTCAGAGGAAGCACAGGAACTGGGACTGAAGATTGTAGAGTACATGCGTCAGCGCGCCAACGACTTCTCGGAGGAGTATCAACATAACTACAGCATCCTCGCCACACCGGCAGAGGGTCTGGCGGGTAAGTTTACAAAGGTTGACCGCAAGAAGTTCGGCAGCATACCCGGCGTCACCGACCGCGACTACTACACAAACTCGAACCACGTACCGGTATATTACAAGTGTTCGGCACGCCACAAGGCTGAGGTCGAGGCTCCATATCACGAGAAGACCCGCGCTGGACATATCTTCTACGTTGAGATTGACGGCGACGCCACACACAACCCGAAGGTTATCATGGACGTGGTGGACATGATGGACCGCATGAACATGGGCTACGGCTCGGTGAACCACAACCGCAACCGCTGCATGGAGTGCGGATACGAGAATGCTGACCCGAACATGGAGAGCTGTCCTAAGTGCGGCAGTCACCACATAGACCGTCTGCAGCGCATCACGGGTTATCTCGTGGGAACGACTGACCGTTGGAATCACGGTAAACTGGCGGAACTCAACGACCGTGTTACTCACGTTGACGGCGGCAACCAGTTGCCTTTATTCGAAAGACTGTAATGATAAGAGTATTAGACATTATAGAAGATACGACAGTGGACGGTCCGGGTTTCCGGACCTCCATTTATTGTGCGGGGTGCTCACACGCATGCAAGGGATGCCACAATCCACAGTCGTGGGACTTCAACGGCGGCAGGGAGATGACTACCGACGAGATAATGAAGATTATTGAGGCTGACCCCTATGCCGACGTCACATTCTCCGGCGGCGACCCAATGTACCAGGCGGAGGGATTTGCAGAACTGGCACGCGCCATCCGCCAGCGTACCGACAAGACAATATGGTGCTATACAGGCTTCACCTACGAGGCTCTGCTGAAGATGCCTAAGCAGCGCGAACTGCTGGAACTCATCGACGTCCTCGTTGACGGTCCCTTCGTAGAATCGCTCCGCGACCCTGACCTGCTGTTCAGAGGGAGCAGTAATCAGAGGATTATAAGCCTCCCCCAACCCCTCCAAAAGGAAGGGAGTACTAAGGGATAGGCTTGCTAATTAAGAATAATTATGAATTATGAATTATGAATTATGAATTAAAACTCCTACCTTTGCACTTTAGAATCTAAAACTTAATCAACGATATGAAAAGAATAACACTAACCTTAATGATGTGCGCGGTGGCTGTTTTTGGTGCTAAGGCGCAGACAAAGTATCTTGGCGGCGACATCTCTATGCTGCCAGTATATGAACAAAATAATGTAGCTTATAAGGACAAGAGCGGAGTGAAGCAGAGCGACGTGCTGCAGTTCTTCGGCAACAACGGATGGAACGCTGAGCGCGTACGTCTCTTCGTAGATCCGTACAGCGGAGTGACGCACGACGCTACCGGATGCTACCAGACCTTGGACTATGTGAAGGAACTTGGAAAACGCATAAAAGACCACGGACAGGCTTTCATGCTCGACTTCCACTACTCGGACACATGGACAGACCCGGGAAAACACGGACTGCCAAAGTCGTGGGAAGGACTGACGATAGACGAGCTGAAGGTGAAGATATACGAATACACCAAGGAGTGTCTGACAGCACTGAAAGAGGCTGGTGCCACACCTGACTTCATACAGCCAGGCAACGAGATAACAACGGGAATGTTGTGGCCTACAGGTGGTATCAACGGACACGGCAGCAACAGCTGGCCTAACTTCGCAGGCTATCTTAAAGAGGCTATCAAGGCGTGCAAGGAGGTGTGCCCCGAAGCAAAGATTGTAATCCATACGGAGCTGCATAACTATAATATAGTGAAGTCATTCTACAGCATGCTACTTACTTCATATAACAGTATTCCGTATGACATCATAGGACTGTCGTACTACCCTGAGTATCACGGAACGGTGATAGAACTTGAGAGTCTGCTGAATTATCTCGAACAGAACTTCTCATCAAAGGAGATTATGATTGTGGAGACAGGACACACCAATAATAAATGGCACATTCCCGGAGGCGAAGACACAGGCTACGGACTGGACGAAGAGGGACAGAAGAACTTCACGGCAGCCCTCATCACTATGCTCAACAGACACGAGAAGGTGACGGGACTCTTCTGGTGGTACCCCGAAGATAACGGCAACAACGTGAAGTATAAGGGCGATGATATAAAATGGTGGAACGCTAACCTCTTCAACCACAGCACAGGAAAGCCATACGCCGCATTCTACGAGATGATAAACTTCCGTCCGGAGGCAGCGGGGATAAACGAGGGACGAATTACGAAGGACGAAGGACGAAGTGCTACCTATAACCTTGCAGGACAGCGCGTTGGCGACGACTACAAAGGCATAGTTATTAAGAACGGAAAGAAAATTGTGAAATAACACCTTGAAAACAACAGGAAAGAAAATATACAGGGCGAACATTCTCTTCACCAAGGAACGCACACACTTCGAGGTGATAGAGAGAGGGTATGTCGTCGTTGACGACAGCGGACGCGTCGTTGAGGTGACAGAACACCTGTCGGCAGAACATGAAGGTGTCGAGGTGGTGGACTACGGAGACCGTCTGCTGATACCGGCGATGAACGACCTCCACGTGCACGCTCCGCAGTATCGTAATCAGGGAATAGCAATGGACTTGGAACTGCTTCCCTGGCTGCAGAACTACACGTTCCCCGAGGAGATGAAATACTGCGACACGAAGTACGCAGAGCGGATGTATCGGAGATTTGTTCACGACATGTGGCGCTTCGGCACCATGAGGGCGTGTCTCTTCGCCACGATACACAAGGAGAGCACACTACTACTCATGAACATCTTCAAGGAAACGGGGATGGGAGCTCTGGTGGGCAAGGTGGTGATGAACCGCAACTGTCCCGAAGGACTCACCGAGACGGTGGACAATATGGTGCAGGGCTACGAAGAGCTCATCAAGGAGTGCAGCGAAGACGGTCTTGTGCGTCCTATAATAACACCGCGTTTCGTGCCGTCGTGTACGCCGGAGATGTTACGCGCCTGCGGAGAGTTAGCAGCGAAATACCAGTTGCCGGTACAGTCGCACCTATCGGAGAACAAAGACGAGATAGCGTGGGTCAAGGAACTAGAGCCCGAGAGCACTTGCTACGGCGACGCCTACGACCGCTACGGACTCTTCGGACAGACACCAACGGTGATGGCTCACTGCGTGTGGAGCGACGGCGAGGAGCTGGAGCTGATAAAGCGCAGAGGTGTCGTGGTGGCTCACTGTCCTACGTCGAACTTCAACGTAGCGTCGGGAATGGCACCAATACGCAAGTTCCTCGACGAGGGTGTGAAGGTTGGTCTGGGCAGCGACATCAGCGGAGGTCACGACCTGAGCATCTTCCGCATGATGGTATATGCTATACAGGTAAGCAAGATGCACTACCAACAGAACCACAACGTGCCCTTCCTCAGTCTGTCTGAGGTCTTCTGGATAGCCACGAAGTCGGCAGGCAGTTTCTTCGGTCGTGTGGGCAGCTTCGAGCCAGGCTATGAGTTCGACGCGTTAGTTATTGACGACAGCGACCTGAACCACGACAACTACACTTTGTTGGAACGACTGGAACGATATATTTATTTAGGTGACGACCGCCAGATTTCCCACCGCTTCTGTTCGGGAAAGGAAATCAAAGCATAAGGGTCTGGTCGCAATAATCTACTACAGCAGGACGGTGAGTAATGAATATCACCGTCTTGTCTTTTTTCTCAAGGATATTCTTCAACACCTGCTGCTCGGTATCGGGGTCGAGAGCGCTGGTAGCCTCATCAAGTAGCATAACACTTCCTCCACGCAGGAGGGCACGTGCTATGGCGATGCGCTGTGCCTGACCTTCAGAGAGTCCACCACCCTTTTCTGCACACTGAGTGTCGAGACCTTCGGGCAACGAGAAGACGAATTCGGCACAGGCACGATGAAGGGCTTCTGTCATCTGCTCTTCTGTGGCGGTGACATCGCCAAGACGCAAGTTTTCGCGGATGGTGCCGCTGAGAAGGGTGTTGCCCTGAGGGACATAGACAAAGTTACAACGTGTTCGGGGCGACAGCTCACGTTCTGCGGAGGTGTTGTAGATGGTGGCGCTGCCCTCTTGAGGATGCACGAGGGAGAGGAGCAGACGGAAGAGGGTTGTCTTGCCAACGCCGGTCTCACCCATCACTGCGGTACAGGTGCCCGGAGGGAAGTGGAAGGTAAGGTGATTGATAGGTGTCGGGTGATGACGGTTTGGCTTCTTATTATCCTGGTAGGCGAAGACGATGTCGTTAAGACGGATGCCGAGTGGCGACTGCATAGTGATGGGGGCTCCCTGTTCCTCGAGAGGATTCTCTTCGAGTTCCATGAGTCGTTCGGCGGCGGTGAAGACGCTGACGAAGGAGGGGACGAGTTTGGTGAGGTTACGTGCAGGACCCTGTATGCGTCCTACGAGTTGCAGGAAGGCTGTCATACCGCCGAAGGTCAGTGTGCCTGCCGACATACGGAGGGCGCTCCACAGAAAGGCTACAAGATAGCCTAAGGCGAAGCCGAAGTTAAGGATGAGGTTGCTGACGACGGAGAAGGCGGTACGACGTACCACACGGTGGCGCAGCTCGCTCTGTGTGTAGCCTAACTTCTCTACCATAGCGGCATCGCTCTCCATAGTCTTTATGAGCATACGGTTCTGTATCGTCTCCTGGAGCACACTCTGCACACGGGAGTCGCTGTCGCGCACAAGACGTGTCAGCTGACGCATCTTGCCGACATAGAGTTTGCTGACAACGATGAACAGCGGCAGCATAAAGGTTATTATCAGCGCCAGCATGCCGTCCATAGCGAAGAGATAGAAGAAGGCACCGATGAAGAGGGCAAGTACGGAGACGGTGTTAGGTATTGTCTCGGTGAGGAAGTTCACAACGTTGGTGACGTCCTTCTCGAGGCGGTTGATGACGTCGCCGCTGTGCATCTGTTCGCGTCCCTGCCACTCGGAGCGCAGTATGCGGTCGAGCATATTCTGCTGCATGCGGTTCTGAGCACGTATTCCAAGGATGTTCTTCACCCAGACGCTGCTAATGTTTATGGCGAAGTCGCAGAGTATAAGTATTCCGATTATGGCAACAGCCCAGTAGATGTCGCCAGCGACGGTATGAGCAGCAATGTCGATAGCATGCTGGACAGCCCACACCTGCGCAAGACTGACAACGACACCAAGGAGTCCTAACGACGCATTGAGGATGGCCTGCAGACGGTTTCCGTGCCACGCGCCCCAAAGCCAACGTATTATCACTCCCGCGGAGTACTTGTATTCCGGTATTTTAAAGAAGCTTTTCAAACTCTAACTCTTTTTTTTATTGCGACAAAGTCGCAATGTACTTCAAAATTCCTACTTCAACCATCAACCATCCACCATCTACCATCAACCATCTACATCCCCCACCCCATTTTCTCGCGCAGTGTGGCGAAATACTTCGTTCCGGGACGTTTTACTATATTAATATAATAAGGTGCCTTGCGGATTACCAGTCGGGTGCCTTCCTCACAACGCTCCGAACGTCCGTCGATGGCGATGAGGAAGTTGTGTGAACGACTCTCGACAGCGAGGGAGATGACGGCGTCGTCACGAAGGACTATAGGACGAACATTCAACGAATGGGGTGCCACAGGGGTGAGACACACGATGCCTGCCTGCGGAGTTATTATCGGTCCGCCGTTAGACAACGAATAGGCGGTGGAGCCTGTCGGGGTACTTACGATGAGTCCGTCTGCCTGGTAGGTCACCAGTTCCTCGCCGTTGACCTCGGCACTTATGGTAATCATCGAGGCGTCGTCGCGCTTCAGTACAGCAATATCGTTCAGCGCACAAGGACAGGTCTCGAAGTTGTGGTTGTCAGCCTCCACCTTGATGACGGAGTGGCGCTCTATGGTGTAACGTCCTTCGAAGAGTTCTTCAAGAGCAGCGTCTATCTCGTCGGAGTTGACACCAGCAAGGAAACCCAGACGTCCCATGTTTATTCCGACGATGGGTATCTCCTTGTTGTTTACGTAGTGGGCACTCTTGAGGAGAGTACCATCGCCACCCATAGAGATGACGAGGTCGGCACTGAAGTTATTCCCCTCGAACGACGTAACCTGCTGGAGCAAAGGTGTCTCGGGATTGATGCGCTGAACGAAGTTATAGAACTTCTTCTCTATCATCACCTCGGCACCACGCTCTGCCAAAAGCTCGAGAAGACGGAATATCTTTGCCGACTTTTTCTCCTGGTGAGTATTACCAAATATTGCTATACGTTTCATTTTCATGCTGCAAAGATAAAGAAATAATTGAGAATTGAGAATTGAGAGCTGAGAAAATTCATTATTTTGTTTGATAATTTGCGGAAAATCATTACTTTTGCTGCATAAAAAACTATAAAACAATACTACAACAATGGCAAAAGCATATCAATTTATGGCTGACGGCTTCGAGGATATCGAGGCACTGGCGCCCGTTGACATCCTGCGTCGCGGAGGAGTAGATATCAAGACAGTGAGTATTACTGGCAGCAGAGAGGTAACGTCGGCTCACGGAGTGACGATACTTGCCGATATTACCTTTGAAGAGGCGAATCTCGACGATGCCGACCTGCTGATGTTACCAGGAGGAATGCCTGGAGCAGCAAACCTCAGGGACCACAGGGCTCTCGGAGAGGCTCTCACAGAACAGGCACAGCGCGGAGGAATGGTATCGGCGATATGTGCTGCACCGATGGTACTTGGTACCTTAGGACTGTTGCGCGGAAAACGTGCTACGTGCTATCCTGGCTTCGAGGACTTCCTCGAGGGTGCACAGCCCACAGGAGCGATGTGTACCGTTGACGGCAACATTACAACAGGAAAAGGTCCTGGAGCTGCGCTGGAATATGGCTATACCCTGCTGGCACAACTCACCAACGAGCAGACAGCACGCGAGGTAGCAGAGGGGATGTTGGCAGTATAAAGACTACCGATGAGCAGCATCTTAGACCAGGACATAAAATACCTTGCGGGGGTGGGTCCCCGACGTAAGGATATCCTCAGCAAGGAGTTGGGCGTCGAGACCTTCGGCGACCTCCTGCAGTATTATCCTTATAAATATGTGGATAGGTCTAAGATATACACCATCAACGAGATGACGGGCGAGATGCCCTTCGTACAGATTCGCGGCAGGATTCTCAGCTTCGAGGAGTTCGATACGGGACGACGCAAGAAACGTGTTGTGGCACACGTCACCGACGGCACAGGAATCATCGACCTGGTGTGGTTCTCGTATGCCAAACAGATTACAAGTAATTATAAGGTACACACGGACTACATCATCTTCGGCAAACCGACAGTCTTCAACCAACGCTACCAGATAGCACATCCGGAGATAGAGAAGGCCGACGAGGTGAGACTCTCGGAGATGGGCATGCAGCCCTACTACGTCACTACGGAGAAGATGAAGAGGGCGGGAATAACGTCGGCAGCGATAGGAAAGCTGATGAAGACGCTGTTGGCACAACTGAAGACTCCGCTGCCCGAGACGCTGCCACCATTCATCGTCAACCCGCACTACCTGGTAAGCAGAGATACGGCATTCCGACATATCCACTTCCCGAAGACGGCAGACGAGATGAGTCATGCACGTCAGCGACTGAAGTTCGAGGAGCTGTTCTACGTACAGCTGAATATTGTGCGCTACGCCAGCGACCACAGAAGGAAATACAGAGGATATATCTTCCAGCACGTCGGAGAACTGTTTAATAAGTTCTACTCGGAATACCTGCCCTTCCCCCTCACGGGAGCACAGAAAAGGGTAATCCGCGAGATTCGTAAGGATATGGGGTCCGGACGACAGATGAACCGACTGCTGCAGGGCGATGTGGGTTCGGGAAAGACGCTGGTGGCGCTGATGGCGATGCTGTTGTCACTGGACAACGGCTATCAGGCATGTATCATGGCGCCGACGGAAATACTTGCCGAACAGCACCTTGCAACGCTGAGGGAGTTCCTGAAGGATATGCCCGTACGTGTGGAGCTGCTGACAGGAATAGTGAAGGGAAAACGGCGACAGGCGGTACTGGAAGGACTACAGGACGGCAGCGTACAGATACTCGTAGGTACCCACGCCATCATTGAAGACCCTGTGGTATTCCGCCGCTTAGGATTTGTCGTCGTCGACGAACAGCACCGCTTCGGAGTAGCACAGAGGGCAAAGCTGTGGAGCAAGAGCGAAAATCCACCACACGTCCTCGTGATGACGGCAACACCAATACCGCGAACCCTCGCAATGACACTATACGGAGACCTCGACGTCAGCGTCATCGACGAGCTGCCGCCAGGACGAAAACCCGTTGTCACAATACATAAGTACGACTCGCAGACGACGTCGCTGTATCAGGGTATAAGACAGCAGATTAACGAGGGACGACAGGTGTATATCGTGTTCCCGCTAATAAAGGAAAGCGAGAAGATGGACCTGAAGAACCTTGAAGAGGGCTTTGAGGCGCTGCGAATGGCGTTCCCCGAATTCCGACTGAGTAAGGTTCACGGAAAGATGAAAGCTGCCGACAAGGAGATAGAGATGCAGAAGTTCGTGAAGGGAGAGACACAGATTCTCGTCGCCACAACGGTAATCGAGGTGGGTGTCAACGTCCCCAACGCATCGGTGATGGTAATCCTCGACGCCCAGCGTTTCGGACTGTCACAGCTGCACCAGCTGAGAGGACGCGTAGGACGCGGTGCCGACCAGTCGTTCTGCATCCTTGTCAGCAAACCACAACTGTCGGCGGAGTCAAAGAAACGCATAGATATAATGTGCGACACCAACGACGGCTTCCAGATTGCCGAAGCCGACCTGAAGCTGAGAGGACCTGGCGACCTTGAAGGAACGGCACAAAGCGGTGAGGCCTTCGACCTGAAGATTGCCGACATAGCACGCGACGGACAGCTTATACAGATGGCTCGCGACGAGGCACAGAAGATTATCGACGACGACCCGACGTGTCAGAAAAGCGAGTACCAGATGTTGTGGCGACGACTTGGCGAACTGAGAAAGACAAACATCAACTGGGCGGCAATATCATAAATAATGTTAATGGAAATAACAACGTAAGCATTTTTGCGTTATCTTTGCAACCAAATAGGCGTTTTTCAACGCTGACAAACAGGATATTATGAATTTAGTTAAGCAAGTAAAGAAAGTTTTTTTTGTTTCAATATTATCTGTCGCCACAGTCCCGACAATGGGTCAGGACTTGTTGGCTCGACAGGCCCCAGTAGATAGAAGAGCAACAACAGTTGACACCATAGCGCTTCACATGCTCGTAGAGCGTGAGATGGCGCAGTCGCCGGCAGGACAGTTATACAACGAGTGGAGCAACCAGTATGCTCACCGTGAGACCACACTCCCCGACTCTTTCCGCATAGACCTCCGCCGTTTCCACATGCCGACATCAAGTCGTGTCATCACGAGCCAGTACGGTCGTCGTTGGGGACGTATGCACAAAGGTCTTGACATCAAGGTGTACATCGGCGATACTATCCGTGCTGCCTTCGACGGTAAGGTACGTGTAGTAAGATACGAAGCATCAGGATACGGAAACTTCGTTGTGATACGTCATAACAACGGTCTGGAGACTATCTACGGACACATGTCGAAACAGTTGGTTCGCGAGGACGAGCAGGTTCGCGCCGGTGATCCTATCGGACTGGGAGGTAACACGGGTAGAAGTACCGGTTCACATCTCCACTTCGAGACTCGTCTCTGTGGTGTAGCCCTAAACCCTGCGCTGATGTTCGACTTCAAGAATCAGGACGTTACCGGCGACTACTATATGTTCCGCAAGAACCGTCATAACCACGACTCACAGATAGCTAACAGAACAACAGGTCGTAAGCAGGACAGATATAGCGAAGAAGAGGTAAGAGGTGTGAAGAGCAGCGATGCTGAGGAAGAGGAAGAGGCATCACCGGTAAGCACCAAAAAGTCGGTAACCCGCAGAGACACCCAACTGCACAAGGTCAAGAAGGGCGAGACTCTCTACTCTATAGCAACAAAGCGCGGCATGAGTGTTGAGGAGCTGTGCAAAATCAACAAGATTGGCAAGAACAAGAGCATCCGTCCGGGACAGATACTGAAGTTCTCATAAAAACACTTGACTTTACTTTAGGTTTCTAAGAAGGAACCAAAGGTGCATAATAATCGTGGTGAAGAGACCGTAGTGGTGCTTCATCACGATAAATCTTTCTTTCAGCGACGCCCGGTGGTTCTTCGTTGTCTGTCCCTCCTTGAGGTAGTCGGTAAGCACCGCGTGGGTATTCACCATAGCGAATCCCCTACTCTCTGCCTCCTTCATCACCCTGATGCACCAATCTACATCAGCAGAGAAACGGTAGTTGAGGTTATATGGTATTGTCGCCGCTATATCCCTACGCACATAGAACGACTGGTGACACACCAGCATACCACGTCGGAACGACTTCCACGACAGTCTCTCCGGTGCAGACAGATGGCGGTGCGACAGGAACCGCCCTTCGTCGTCAACCACATCGGTATCACCGTAAATCACGCCTACTTCAGCGATACAAGAACTCTTTCCTCTCTCCTCTATTAATTCAAGCGTGTCTGCCGCGTGCAGACAGTCACCTGCATTGAGGAACACGAGATAGTCACCCTGAGCAAGGTGCAGTCCCTTGTTCATAGCATCATAGATGCCCTTATCGGGTTCCGAAAGGATAGTTACATCGTAGGACACCCGTTGTTTGTACTCCTCGGCAATAGCTAAGGTACCATCCTTCGATGCTCCGTCAATGATAAGATGTTCTATGTTCTTAAAGCTCTGCCGCTCCACACTCTTCAGGGTGCGCAGAAGTACCTCCTCAGCATTATATGTAACGGTGATTACAGATATCTTCATATTCCTATGCGTGATGATGCTATTGCCTGGTTATACACTTCCACATAACGTAGTACTATGCTGTTCTGCGAGTAATGACTCTTCACCTTCTCCACCGCTGACAGCGACAGCTGGGCAGCGTCGGCATCGAAGAGCGTCCAGCGGATGCCTCGTGCAAGGTCTTCGTTGTTCTTATATTCCGCCACGTAACCGTTCTTCTGGTGGTCTATCATCTCGGGGATGCCACCCGTCTTGAAGCCCACACAGGGGACGCCGCACGCCATAGACTCCATGATGGTGTTGGGCAGGTTGTCCTCGAGTGACGGCAGTACGTAGAGATCTACACTATTATAAATCTCTATTATCTTCTTTTCGTCAGCTACGTAACCTACGGAGAAGGTCTTTACGGGAAGACGGTCTGCCACCTCGTCGCTCTTACCTCCGAGGATGACCACACCCGTATTCTGTTTCATCTCGGGGTGACGCTCCACAAGGAGATTCATAGCGTCGATAAAGTAGTTTATACCTTTGCGCTCGTCGGTGATACGCTGTGAGACGAAAAGGATGAGCGACATATCTTCGGGAAGTCCGAGATGCTGACGAGCCACCTTCTTGTCGGCAGGACAATAGACGGTAGTGTCGATAGGATTTGGTATGCTCTCCACGAGGAGGTCCTTGAGTAACGAACTCTCGCGTGCCTTTCCCTGTAACCACTTACTACAAGCTACGAAGATGATGTTGCCCCGCTCGTAGAGCTTTCTCTTTCTCTTCCAAGTGCGGAAAGAGAGGTCTTTCTTATAGCCTCCGCCGGGAAGATACTGACAGTTGCCACAGGATGCCTTATAGTGTGCACAAGAGCCGGGATAGTGACATATTCCCGTCGATGACCAGAAGTCGTGCATCGTCCACACTACGGGTTTCTTGCTGTCTATGATACTACGAATGTTACGTAGCGACAACATTCCCTGATTTATCCAATGAAGATGAACCACATCTGCCTCCTTGAATTCCTTGAGATGGGTGATGTCGTCACCAGCGTTGGCGATATCTATGGTGAAGAGGTTCTTCCTCTTCATACGCAGATGAAGGAACAGACAAAAACGCTCCCAGTAGAAGGCGAACTTATTTCTTCGCACCACCATAGTGGGATGCACCCCGTTATTCTTCAGAGCTTCCATCAGTCGGTTAGCAGCAACAGCTGCTCCTCCTGTTCTCTCGCTGGTATTTACTATAAGGACATTCATATCATAATTTCACGTTAACACCCGCCATAAACGTTGCTCGCGGCATAGGATAGCCGTAGTTTATCTGGTAACGCTGGGCAAGGAGATTCTCACCGTTCGCCCAGAGGGTGACTATATTATTAAGATGGTAGTTGACAGACATATTAAGAAGGACAAAGTCTTTCTCCTGCTTGTCGGCAATGCCGTCGCCTGTACTGTCGAGACCGAGTCCGCTGATATACTGCAGTCCGGCATTCACCGCCAGTCTGTGCATACGGAAGTCGGCACCGAGGAATCCTTTATATTTCGGAGCCGCAACGACCTGCTGTTTCTTCATCTTGAGAAAGCTGTGATTGGTATTCAGCGCCCACATATTATTAATATGGTACGTTGCCTCGACCTCGGCGCCGTAGTTGCGTATCCGTCCTGAGTTGAGGTTTTTCTTGCCGTTGCCCACCTGCGTGGTAAGTATTATGTTGTCGGCATCAATGTAGAACAGGTTCACGCCGTAGGCTATTTTCTGCAGTCTGTGTCGCCACGACAGTTCATAGTTCCACATACGCTCGGGTTTCAGCTCTTCGTTCGATGGCGGATAGAGGAACATCTCACGCATAGTAGGATTACGGAAACCTTTGCTCACCATAGCCTTCACCTCGCCGGTAGAGAGCGGTCTTACTACAACACCAAACTGTGGTATCCACTCGGAACCTGTTATGCTGTGGTGATCGAGACGCAGTCCTGCATCGAGGGTGAGCCAGCCCACGAGGTCCTGACGCACATCGAAGTAGCCTGCCACCTCGTTCCTGTATGAGCGTCCGCTCTGTTTGTTCGGTGTCACGAGGATGTCTCCTGTCGTCTTGTCGGTATAGTACGCATTACCATAGATATGCTGGTAGTCTGCACCAAGGGTAAGACGGTTGCCCTCGAAGAGCCTTGCACTCTGATACCAAGAGATACCCGTCAACGCATCCTTGGAGCGGAAATAGCGTGTTGTAGGCTTGGCGGCGTCTGACGAGCCGTCGTCTATCTTATGGCGCCCGAAGTTGGTAAACACGCTAAGTGCGCCGCTGGTACGTTCGTAGTTATTCTCCACGGCAGCGGAAACGACGCCGCGGGTTATCCACTGTCTTGCGCCATAAACAGGTTTCACGTCCTGTCCGGGGTATGAGGCATTGAAATGGGTAATGTCTGCATCTATATAGGCGTTCCAGTGAGGTGTGAAGTCGTAGGCAAGTTTCAGGTGTCCTCCGTACTGCTCGAAACCCATATTGGGACGATGGTTGTCGGCACGACTGTACTGCCCAGCCACCATCGACGAGAACTTACCCTTGCGAAGGGTGTTCGACGCCTCAGCGAGGACTGTCCCGTAGGACCCTCCTCCTACACGCACATCGGTACGCACACCGTCCTGCAGCATCTTCCGCGTCACTATGTTTATCACTCCTCCCATAGCATTGCTGCCATAGATTACCGAGGCTGGTCCGCGGAGCACTTCTACGCGTTCCGCCATAAGTGTCTGGTAGCTGTCGCTGATAGGATGTCCATAGACTCCGTTATACTGTGGATGTCCGTCTATGAGCACAAGCAACTGTCCTGCTCCGCCGCTAATGCCGCGCATGTTTATACCTCCGGCAGCACCCGTTGACACACCGTATCCCAACATAGAGCGACTGGTAACCATCATTCCAGGCACCTGCTGCATGATGGTGGGGAGTATGGAAGTCCCGTTGTTCTGGGTGAGCTGTCCACGACTGATGACATTCACCGTCATAGGCAGATAGCGCACGTCGGTAACGGTACGTGTACCGGTAACGACAACCTCGTCAAGTGATACGGAGTCTTGCTGTGCAGAAACAGTGATGCTTGCAGCAAGAGCGGCAAGCATCAAAAGAGGTCTTTTTATCATTTATCGATATTGATAAGTTCGTATTTCTTTGAACCGAGACCTATCTTCTCGGCATAATCTGTGATGTATGTTCCGTGCTGACGATTTATACGCTGGATGAGTGGTTTGTTGTCGTCGCCCGGCTTTCCTTTATATTCAAAGACCTTGTCGAGACAAGCCTGATCGACAGCTACTGGGTCGAGTGAAGCCATAATACCCATATCCTTCAACTCCGGCTTTGCAGGATGTCCGTCACAGTCGCAGTCAACAGACATATTATTCATAACGTTGATGTATATCACACGTCCGTTGAAGTACTCGTGAACAGCCTGGGCAGCGGCAGCCATAGACTCCAAGAACAGGTCTTGGGTAGGACCGGCAGCAAGGTTCTCCTTACTCCACGCCGTTGCGGGGTCAACAGACTTGCCGGCGGTGTGGATATAGCACTTGCCGGCGGTTGAAGCCACACCTATAGAGGCATTCTTCATAACGCCACCGAAACCGCCCATAGCGTGACCCTTGAAATGGGCAAGGTTTATCATGAAGTCGTAGTTAGGCAGGTGGTTGCCTACTATATCATACTTTAGGTGTTTCTTGTCCTTTATAGGAATACGTATGTCGCCGAACTCGTCCATCAGGTCAACGGCAAATATTGAGTCGAAGCCGTGCTCATGTATTGTCTCCCAGTGTTTTTTAGGGTCCTGACGCGAACCGCCGTAAGCTGTGCAGCACTCTACTATTGTGCCGTTAACCTCGTCAACAAGGTTGCGTATCAGCGTCGGTTTCAGATAGTGGGTGTTACCGCCCTCGCCGGTAGAAATCTTCACCGCCACGCGCCCTGTAGCCTCAACGCCGAGGGCTTTGTAAATCTTCACAAGTGACTCGGGGGTAATCTCCTTGGTAAAATATACTTTCGGTTGTGCACACGTTGCCATCGTCGTCATCATTGCGACAGCAATCATCATAAACTTCTTCATACTTCTTTATCTATTATTTTGTTATTTGCGTGCAAAGATAGTGTTTTTTCTTTGTATTTTCTTATTCTTGCCCTTAAATATTTTTCTATAATCTCCAATTTAATAATGTGCTGCTCACCTGCCCCATATATCTCTTCACTAAAAAAAACATAATTATTTACTCTGCGCTCTACACTCTTCACTATTTTTTATTACCTTTGCCACGATTATGAAGAATACACTCGGAAATATTATAAAGATTGCGCTGCCATTACTTCTTGGCGGAGCAATACTTTATTGGATGTATCGCGGAGCGGATTTCGGACGGGCAGAACATATACTGATGCACGAAATGGACTGGACGTGGATGTTGCTGTCCTTTCCTTTCGGCATCTTGGCACAGTTGTTTCGCGGATGGCGCTGGCGACAGACGCTGGAGCCTACGGGCGAGAAGCCACGAACCGGCACAAGCATATACTCTATATTCGTATCTTACGCCTCATCGCTGGTAATTCCGCGCATAGGGGAATTTATGCGCTGCGGAATACTTAAGCGCTACGACGGAGTGTCGTTCTCGAAAGCCTTAGGAACGGTAGTGACGGAACGAGCCATAGACACCCTAATGGTAGCCCTGATGACGGCGCTGACGCTGCTGCTGCAGATGAGCGTCTTCGGGACATTCTTCAGGAAGACGGGGACGAACATAAGCAGCATACTGCACCGCTTTACCGCTACGGGCTACATAGTGACGACGATATGTGCCGTGGCTATAGTGCTGCTGCTATACTTCCTGTTGCGCCGGCTCTCTATATACAATAAGGTGAAGACCACCCTCAGCGGCATCTGGCAGGGGGTGACGTCGCTAAAGGACGTGCGCAACAAGTGGCTCTTCGTGTTCTTCACCGTAGGAATATGGGTGAGTTACTTCCTGCACTACTACCTGACGTTCTTCTGTTTCGACTTCACGGAGAACCTCGGTGTCTCGTGCGCCCTCGTAACTTTCATAGTGGGCTCTATGGCGGTGATAGTCCCCACACCCAACGGTGCCGGACCCTGGCACTTCGCCGTAAAGACCATGCTGATACTCTACGGCGTCGCCGACGAGAATGCCCTCTACTTCGCACTCATCGTACACACCGTACAGACTATGATGCTAATCGTGCTTGGCATTTACGGATGGGCGGCACTGTCATTTACAAAACGTATAACCACAAAATAATACTATCATGAACGAAATTAAAAACCTAAATCCACAGTGCGTATGGAAGAACTTCCACGCATTGACACAGATTCCACGTCCCAGTGGACATTTAGAGAAAATACAGCAGTTCCTGCTTGACTTCGGCAAGGAGGCTGGTGTTGAAGTGTTTAAAGACGAAGCAGATAACATTGTGATGAGGAAGCCTGCATCACCAGGTATGGAGAATCGCAAGGGAGTAATACTGCAAGCCCACATGGACATGGTGCCGCAGAAGACTCCGGAGAGCACTCACGACTTCGAGAAAGACCCCATAGAGGCTTATGTTGACGGCGAGTGGGTACGCGCTAAAGGCACTACACTCGGTGCCGACAACGGTATCGGCGTTGCAGCCATTATGGCGGTTATGGAAGATAAGACGCTGAAGCACGGTCCTGTAGAGGCACTTATCACCGCCGACGAAGAGACCGGCATGTACGGTGCCAACGGACTGCCGGAAGGCGAACTTGACGGAGACATCCTTCTGAACCTAGACTCCGAGACGTGGGGAAAATTCGTCATTGGCAGCGCAGGAGGTATCAACGTTACAGCCACACTGGACTACCAGGAGGTAGAGACAGACCCGGCAGACGCCGCACTGCGTATTACACTTAAAGGACTTCGCGGAGGACACTCAGGGCTGGAGATTCACGAAGGTCGCGCTAATGCCAACAAACTGATGGTTCGTTTCGTACGCGAGGCTATAGAGGAGTGCGAGGCACGTCTTGCATCATGGCACGGAGGAAACATGCGCAACGCAATACCTTTCAAGGCAGAGGTCGTACTGACGATGCCGAAAGAAAACGTTGCTGCCCTGAAGGAACTGGTAGAAGCGTGGAAAGAAGACTTCACCGACGAATATAAAGGTATAGAGAGCGGCATTGAGTTCTATGCGGAGGAGGTTGAGACCCCGAAGATGCAGGTTCCTGTGGAGATCCAGGACAACCTCGTTGACGCCATCTATGCTTGTCACGACGGAGTAGTCAGAATGATTCCTGCCTACCCCGATGTTGTGGAGACAAGTTCTAACCTCGCCATCATAGATATTGCCGACGGCAACGCCCTGATAAAACTGCTTCCGCGCAGCAGCCGCGAGGACATGAAGGACTACATCGTGAAGATGATAGAGAGCTGCTTCAACATGGCAGGCATGAAGATAGAGACCAGCGGCAGCTACGGCGGCTGGGACCCGAACCCCGATTCAGAGATACTGCATCTGTTGCTGAAGGTATATAAGGAACTGAACAACGAAGACGGCATCATCCAGGTTGACCACGCCGGACTGGAGTGTTCTATCATCCTTGGGAAATATCCTCATCTTGACGTTGTCTCAATGGGTCCGACAATGAAGTCGCCACACACCACTACGGAACGTGCGCTGTGGGCTACGGTGGAACCGTTCTGGGCACTGCTGAAGAAAACCCTCGAAGAAATTCCAGTGAAATAGCTATCAAGGTGAAAGGCAAAAAAATCATGTTTTTCTTTGCCTTTCACTATTTTTTCCTTACTTTTGCACCCGCAAACCAATTTTTTAACTCATTATGGACGATTATCACGCGGAAACATGTAATTTTTAAAGCGTGAGGAGATGACCAAGGCGTCAATCCTCACGGAGTAGAACATTATCTTTAGAGGATTGGCAAAATGAAAACATTCTGGAATACTACCGGCACACTGAAGATGTTGCCACAATGGGAGCCTAACTGCTGGATACAGGTAACGTGTCCGACAGAAGAGGACGAAATGGAGTTGGAAAAGCAGTTCCAAATACCCGATTATTTCTTCTCGGACATCAGCGATACCGACGAGCGGGCACGTTACGAATATGACGACGGATGGACACTTATAATCTTGCGTATTCCCTACGTCAAGGAGATACGTTCAAGGACGCCCTATACCACCGTCCCATTAGGTATCATACACAAGCGCGACGTCACCATCACCGTATGCTACTACGAAACGAACATGATGATAGACTTCGTAAGCTACCAACAGAAGCGCAACACAGGATTTACGGATCACGTAGATATGATATTCCGTCTGTTCCTCTCGTCGGCAGTGTGGTACCTGAAACGACTGAAACAGATAAACGTACTCATCGAGAAAGCAAAGCGCAACCTCGACCACGGGGTGAACAACGAATCGCTGATAGGACTGTCGCGCCTGCAAGACTCGCTGACATACTTCATAACATCTATTCGTGGTAACGAAAACCTGCTGGCAAAACTGAAGTTCAAACTGCAGGTGGACGAACTTGACGCCGACCTCATCGAGGACGTAAACATCGAGATGTCACAGGCTCGCGAGACTACCAACATATACTCGAACATCCTGGAGTCAACGATGGACACATACTCAAGCATCATCAACAACAACATGAACACCGTCATGCGTACCCTTACGTCGGTGACTATCATCATGATGATGCCTACACTCGTGGCGTCACTCTTCGGAATGAACCTCGTAAACGGTATGGAGGATAGTCCCTTCGGATTCATCCTGGCGCTGGTAATTTCTGCCGGCATTTCCGTAGCTTCGTGGCTCTTCATGAGGTACAAACGACTGGTATAAAGTATCGTAAAAACAAAAAAAATAAAAAAACTTGGACAATCGTTAGGTTTGTTCAAGTTTTTTTCGTATGTTTGCAAAATGTAACTATAACCTTAAAAATCATTCAAAATGATGGACTCTCAAGAAACGCAGAAAGTTTATACAACTAAGCAAGAAGTAATTGAGCGAATTAAAGAACTGGCTCATGGTGAAGAAATGCCCCAAAAGGACGAAATGGAACTGCTGAAAACAGTGTTCTACAAGCTACATTTCGCACAGCGGGAAGCCGAGATGAAGGCATACCTTGACGCAGGTGGAGACCCCGAGAAATACCAGATTACGCCCGACGAGGACGAAGAGGTATTCAAAGCTGAAATGGGAATAGTAAAAGAGCGCAGGGCAAAATTTGCTCAGGAACAGGAAGAGATAAAACAGGAAAACCTGAAGAAGAAACTCGACATCATTGAAAAGATAAAGGCTATGATTACATCGCCGGAAATGGCAAACAAGTCTTATCAGGAGTTTAAGCAACTGCAGGCTGAATGGAAGGAGATAAAACTGGTTCCTGCCGACAAGGCTAATGAGCTGTGGCGCAACTACCAGCTGTACGTGGAACAGTTCTACGACCTGCTGAAACTAAACAACGAAGCACGCGAATACGACTTCAAGAAGAACCTTGAGATAAAAACACGGTTGTGTGAGGCTGCCGAACGTCTTGCCGACGAAGAGGATGTCATCAGCGCCTTCCACCAGTTGCAGAAACTGCACCAGGAATTCCGCGAGACAGGTCCTGTTGCCAAAGACCTGCGCGACGAGATATGGACACGCTTCAAAAATGCATCGACAGTTGTAAACAAGCGCCACCAGCAGCACTTCGAGGAACTACGCGCCAAGGAGGAGGACAACCTGGCACGCAAGACGGAACTGTGCGAAAAGGTTGAGGAAATTGCTAAGACCGAAGCTAAAGGTGCCGGCGAATGGGAGAAACTCACAAAGGCTATCATAGACATACAGGCTGAGTGGAAGACTATCGGCTTCGCTCCACAGAAGATGAACGTAAAAATATTCGAACGCTTCCGTGCCGCCTGCGACAACTTCTTCAGTCGTAAGGCAGAATACTTCAAGGATATACGTCAGAAATTTGCCGAGAACGCAGAAAAGAAAAAGGCTCTCGTAGAACAGGCTAAGGCGCTGCAGGACTCTACCGACTGGAAAGCAACAACCGATAAGATTATAGCCCTCCAGAAGGAGTGGAAGACTATCGGCATAGTACCAAAGAAACTCGGTGACGACCTGTGGAACGATTTCAAGGACGCATGCAACAAGTTCTTTGAGGCACGTAATGCCATAAATGCCGACAGCAGGAATGCCGAGCGCGAGAACTTAGAACAGAAACGCTCTATCATAGAACAACTTAACGCCCTCGCTGAAGATACCGGCGAAGAGATTAAGGAGAAGGTACAGAAACTCATTGAACAGTACCAGTCTATAGGACACGTTCCTTTCAAAGAGAAAGACAAACTGTACAAGGAGTATCACGACATCGTTGACCGCCTGTATAAGAACCTCAACATCAGTGCAAGTCGTCGCCGCCTGGACAACTTCAAGAACAATCTGAAGCAGATGGCCGACAAGGGTGCTAATGTTCTCGACAACGAACGTGCACGACTGATGCGCAAATACGAAACGATACGCAGCGAGGTACAGACCTACGAAAACAACCTGGGATTCCTCAACGCTTCATCAAAGAAGGGTAATTCTCTCATCGACGAGATGAACCGTAAGGTAGAGAAGCTCCGCAACGAGATGAACCTCGTTAAGGAGAAGATTCGCGCTATCGACAACGAGACCGACAGTTAGTATTCACTAAAACCGAAGACTATGGACAAAAACCAAAAAAGATTCAGACTGCTCGCAACAGCTTTTTGTTGCTTACTCTCTCTCTCCGCTTTGGCTGGAGGACTAATGACAAACACCAACTACCACATAGCCTTCGACAGAATGATGGCGCGAGGCGCCTCCTTAGAAATCGATGCTATCTACTCCAACCCCGCAGGATTGGCGTGGACACACGAGGGATGGGAGTTGTCCTTTAACTGGCAGGTGCCTGGTCAGAACAGAGACATCGACACCTATGTTCCTAACTATCTCGGTGCGGGGGAATATCATCACAAATACGCAGGAAAGGCATCGGCACCCTTCGTACCCGCCCTCTTTGCTTCGTGGCGCAAGGACCGTCTCGCCATAGGTTTTATGGCAGGCATCGTGGGTAGCGGTGGTTACGTGAGATACGACGAAGGAATCCCTATGCTCAACATTCCGGTAGCAGAAGGTGTGGCAAAGGCACTAAGTACTATGCAAATACCTAACCCACAGACGATGTTCAGAATGGACTCATGGATGAAGGGGAAGCAGTATATCTACGGAGCACAGATAGTAGGAGCATACCGCATCTTGGACAACCTCTCCGTATCAGCAGGTCTGAGAACTTCATACTACGACGGCTACTACCGCGGACGTGTGGCTGCCATAGGAAATAATCTTATCAAGGGCGCCATAGGTACCGACCAACTTATGGCTATGGAACTTAACTGCGACCAAAGGGGCTGGGGCTTCAGTCCGCTTATCGGCATCGACTTCCACACAGGAAAACTCACCCTCGCAGCGAAGTACGAGTTCCGCACAAAGCTGAACATCCCTAACACCACAAACTCTCTCAGCATCACTCGTATGGGACAGACAATTGATGTCAAGGCGATGGCAGAGAAGATGGGCAACGAGGCGGCAATAGCAGCGTTAGCACCACAGATGAATGGTATGGAACAGATGCTTGCACCATATCTTCCTGATGCCAAGACGCGCTACGACATGCCTGCCCTACTCACCGTTGCCGCCGGCTACGAGTTCCTGTCAAACCTCCGTGCCACAGTAGAGTACCACTTCTTTGACGACAAGAATGCGAAGATGGCAAACAACCGTCAGGAAAAACTTACTCACGGGACACACGAAATCCTTGCTGGTGTAGAATGGGACATTAATAAGATGTTCACAGTAAGCTGCGGAGGACAACGTACCGACTACGGTCTTTCCGATGAGTTCCAGCAGAACACATCATTCGCCTGCGACAGCTATTCTATAGGTTTCGGAGGCGCTATGAACGTTACCGAGAAACTACGCATCAACGCAAGTTTCTTCTGGACAATGTATAGCGACTACACCCACAAACAAGCTACACGTACCGACACCTACTCAAGAACAAATAATGTGTTCGGTATGGGAGTAGATTATAAGTTCTAACATACTTTTCGTTGAAAAAATATGCCTGTTTGCTGAAAAAATTTCGGCAGACAGGCTTTTATATATATCTTTGCCGCTGACAACATGATTTGTAGAACTTAAAAATGAAAAGGTATGAAGAAGACAATTATTTTAACGTTGCTCGGCATCCTCTGCAACATGTCGATGCGAGCTGCTGACTACCAGTATCTGGTATTCAGCTTGAACGACGGCACTACTAAAGCAATCACAGCCACTGACCTCACCTTCACTTTTACAAACGATAACCTCGTTGCTACCACAAGCGGCGGTGAGACTCTCGCTACTCTCCCACTGACACAACTGGCATATATGGAATTTTCTACCGACGGTACATCGGACATCAACCAGATAAACGTCAATCAGATTATCACTGATGCCAACACCGTCATCTACGATATGCAGGGACGTCAGATGCCACAAGGCTCATCACTCCCCAAAGGTGTATATATTGTAAAGAACAGCAACAGGACCATTAAAGTGAACATCAAATGAAAAAGATATTTTGCACTATAGCCGCAATGCTGACGATAGCAGCAGCTACGGCACAAACTCTCAACATCACCTCTGGTGGTGCTACATATCAGTTCCCTGCGGAACAGGCTGGTCCTATGGCATTCTCTGGCGGCACGTCATTATACGTCCTCGGCAAAACCTTCACCATCGGCAACATCACATCAATGTTTACCGACAACAGCAGCGTCAGCGACAACGAGGTGAAAGTGACCTATAACGGCACAGGAGCACTGGTTTTCGTTGCAGGAAATATTGCCCAGTACGTTGACGTAAGTGTCAGCGGAGCTCACGTAACAATAACACAAAGCGATGCCGTCACCAACGACCTCATCAACGACGGCACCTTGTCAGAGATAACATATAACCTCGACGGAACATCCGACGACGGTTCGCTGACTCTCGGAGGAAGTGCTAAATGTACTGTGACGCTGAACGGACTGACACTGACAAATCCTAACGGTGCTCCTATCAACATCACCAACGGCAAACGTATAGAACTTAGTGTGAAGAAGGATACGGAGAACACACTGAAGGATGGCTCTTCAAGCAGCGACAAGGCGTGTCTCTACTGTCAGGGACACCTGGAACTGAAGGGCAAAGGCGTTCTCAACGTCTATGCTTACGGCAGCAAGGCTCACGGCATCAAGAGCGGTGACTACACGGAGATGAAGAACTGTACGGTAAACATCCTAAAGAGTACAAAAGACGGTCTCTCGTGCAACGAATACTTCCTCATGGAGAGCGGCACGCTGAACATCAGCGGTGTTGGTGACGACGGCATACAGTGCGACATCGACAACGACGAGGGCACTCCTATCGCTGCTACCGATGCTGCCTCTGGCGGTCACGAAGACGAAGACACAGGAAATATCTACTTGGCTGGTGGCGACATCAACGTTGCTGTCACTGCCGACGCCTGCAAGTGTATCAAGTCTGAGGGCGACATGATAATAAGTGGTACAAACATCGTGGCTACTACCAGCGGTGGCGGTGTGTGGGACAGCGACAAACTGAAGACAAAAGCAGCAAGCTGTCTCAGTGCCGACGGTAACATGACTATCAGCGGCGGAACACTGAACCTCACCAGCACGGGTGCTGGCGGTAAGGGTATCAGCGCTGACGGCATCTTCACCCTCGAAGGTGGCACAACAACCGTAAACACTAAGGGTAATGCTGTAGTGGCAAGCTCTACAGGAACGCTTTCTGTCGTTACTTCTTCACAGCAACTCGACTACTACGACTCCGACTACAAGTCGTCACCTAAAGGAATAAAGGTGGATGGCGCCATCTTCATCAACGACGGTGTTCTCAACGTCACCACAGCGGGTGCTGGCGGCGAGGGTATAGAGTCGAAGACAAGCATCACCTTCAACGGAGGACAGACATACGTAAGCGCTACCGACGACGGCATCAACGCATCTTACAATACTGACACCAACGGTAGTGGCGACCTCACCATCAACGATGGTTACATCTACTGCTACTCAACAGGTAATGATGCTATGGACTCTAACGGCAACTTCTACGTCAAGGGTGGTCTCGTCTATGCCATCGGAGCCGGTGGTGCAGAGAAATCATTAGATGCCAACACCGAAGGTGGTAAAAAACTCTATATCACTGGTGGTACTCTGATAGCTATCGGTGGTCTGGAGAACGGCAGCAGCATCAGCGGCGGCACATGCAAACAGACTTCATCATGGACAAAGAACATTTGGTACGCCCTCTACAACGGAGGTACCCTCGTTGCAGCCTTCAAGACTCCTTCTACTGCAACAACAGGTAGCGGTGGTCCAGGTCGTCCTGGTGGAGGTAGTCAGAGTCTTATCGTCTATACCTCGTCAACACCTACCCTGACCTCTGGCGTCACTGTCAGCAGCGGCACAGACATCCTCGGTGGCACAATGAATATCAACGGCACCGTAAGTGGTGGTAGCAATGTCACCCTGAGCAACTACTCTTCTGGCGGTGGTGGCGGCTTCGGATGGTAACAATACAATAATCGACAAAACTCTGCGTTTATGTATTGGATGAAGTACCAGTCACGACAAGAGAATTTACTATACTTAGCGCTGTGGACTACACTCTTCGTAGCCCCAGTGCTAAGCATGTATATACACTCCGTCAGCGACAGCTTCTACACCTTCCAGTGGCACGACCTGTGGATAATATGGCCAAAGTTCATTGTCTTCCTGGCACTATTCCTCATCCACAATTTCCTACTCGCCCCCATACTCATCCTTAAGAACAAACGCTGGCAGTACTCACTCATCACACTGAGCATCATAGCACTGTTCACTCTTTATCAGTGTACCTCGCGTCCTGTCCCGCCACCTCACCACGCTCCTGCACCATCACACATAGCACCACCCGCCATCGTCGGTGAACACGACATTATGGCTGTGGTTATCCTTATCCTTATGTTCGGCATGAACCTGGGCATCAAGGGTTACTACAGACATCGCTATGACGAGCGCAGGATGGCATCGTTGGAGAAGAAGAGTCTGGAACACCAGCTGGAGTACCTGAAGTACCAGATTAACCCGCACTTCTTTATGAATACGCTGAATAACATCCACGCTCTGGTGGACATAGACCCCGAGAAGGCGAAGAGCACTATCGTGGAGCTGTCGAAGATGATGCGTTTCATACTCTACGAAGGCGACAAAAACGGTGTGCCTCTCAGTCGTGAGTGCGAGTTCATCCGCACCTACATCACCTTGATGCGACTACGCTATACTGACAAGGTGAAAATCAACGTCGAACTACCCCGCGAGTTGCCCGACAAGACGGTGCCTCCACTGATGCTCATCAGCTTCATCGAGAATGCCTTCAAACACGGCATCAGCTATCTGCACGATTCGTTTATCGACATCACCGTCAACGTCAACAACGACCACCTTACCTTCCGCTGTCATAACTCCAAAGCGGACAAACCAAATACTGAGAAGGGGGGCATAGGACTCGCTAATGTCAGACAACGACTGCAACTGCTTTACGACAGTAACTTTACACTGAACATACAGGACAATCCTAACACCTATAACGTAGAACTAACGATACCACTATGATACGATGTATGGCAATAGACGATGAGCCCCTGGCTCTTCAACAGATAGCTACCTACATAGGTAAAGTACCTTTCCTGGAACTGACAGCACAGTGCCAGAGTGCCGTTGAAGCACGACAGTTTCTGGAGAACGATACCGTAGATGCTATCTTCTGCGACATCAACATGCCCGACCTCAACGGTATGGACTTTGTGAAGTCGCTGACTACACCACCCCTCATCGTCTTCACCACCGCCTACGCCGAATATGCTGTAGAGGGTTTTAAGGTGGCTGCCGTCGATTATCTCCTGAAACCTTTCGGACTGCAGGACTTCCAACGTGCTGCCAACCGTCTTCAGGAGCGCCTCGCCCCTCCCTCCTCTGAAAATGCCAACGTCGTTTTCCTCAAATCCGACTACCGCATCATCAAGGTAGCCATTAACGACATCCGTTATATCGAGGCTATGAGCGAGTATCTTAAGGTACACCTGCGCAACGAACAGAAACCTATCACTACGTTGCTATCTATGAAAAAAATAGAAGAGCGGCTGCCGCACAACTTCATGCGCATACACCGCTCTTATATCATTAACCTCGACGACATTCGTGAGGTTAATAAAAATCGTGTTATCCTTGATGCCGACACCTACCTACCGATAGGTGATATTTATAGGGAGAACTTCCAACAGTATCTCGACACCAAGTTCTTGGGCAAATAACCCACTTATTTCAGCAGACTGTCTGCCAACTGCTCCAGCAGAGCCTCATCAGAAGCCTTCATACGAGAACGTATAGTGACCATAGGTTCTACTATCTCGCAGTCTTTCATCGCTTCAATCATGGTGCGCATCACCTTACCTGCTGTTGGTGCCCAACTGCCGTTCTCAACGATGGCGAAACGACGCTTCTGGTAGTTCTTTATCTGTAGGTGATAAAGGAAGTCGTGCATCACAGGGAACACACCAGCATCATAACTCGATGCTGCCACCACAATCTTAGGATAGCGGAAGGCATCCTCAATAACCTCAGCCATATCGTCACGACTCAAATCGCTTACTACTACCTTAGGAGCACCCTTCTCACGAAGTATCTCTCCAAGACGCTCTGCCGCCTTAGCAGTACCACCATGAATACTTGCATAAGCAACCAGTACTCCTTCGCTTTCTGGCTTATACTGACTCCACGTGTCATACAGACGAACAGCTTCAACAAGTGCTTCACCCTTGAGTACAGGACCATGTAACGGACATATAGCCTGAATGTCGAGCGCTGCCATTTTCTTCACTACGCTCTGTACCTGAGTACCGTACTTACCACATATATTAAAGTAGTAGCGACGTGCCTCACAAGCCCAGTCATCGGGGTCGTCGTTCACCAGCGCTCCAAACTTACCAAAGCCGTCAGCACTGAAGAGTACCTTGTCCTTGCTGTCATAACTCATGATAACCTCGGGCCAGTGTATCATCGCTGCCGAGATAAATTGCAGCGTATGACTACCTAACTCAAGTTTGTCGCCTTCCTTGACGGTTATTACACGTCCTTCGAAATTAAAGCCCTCAAAGAAATTTGGCAACATCTTTACTGCCTGAGCGCTACACACCAACTGCAGAGCAGGATAAGTCTCCAACATCCATGCAATGAGTGCCGAGTGGTCGGGTTCCATGTGGTGAACCACCAGATAGTCAGGCTGTCTGCCGTTAAGCGCTGCCTTCAGGTTCTCCTTCCACTCGTCGCCCTTACGTCGATCGGCAGTATCCATCACTGCTATCTTCTCATCATCGATGAGATACGAGTTATAACTCATGCCCTCGGGCACCACATACTGACTCTCAAAGAGATCAATGTCGAGGTCATCAACACCTATGTATTTTATTGTATCGCTAATCATTTTCTTACTTCTTACATCTTACATCAACCTTCTTCCAACTTAATAGTTCTCTGCCTTAATCTGGAAGTAGCTCTGTGGATGATCACACACTGGACAAACCTCTGGCGCCTTCTTGCCAATAACAATGTGTCCGCAGTTAGAACACTGCCATATAACATCACCATCACGAGAGAATACTATCGCATCCTGTATGTTCTTCAGCAACTTACGATAGCGCTCCTCGTGGTGCTTCTCAATAGCACCAACCATCTCAAACTTCGCAGCTATCTCATCGAAGCCCTCCTCGCGAGCCTCTTTTGCCATACGTGCATACATATCTGTCCACTCGAAGTTCTCACCATTGGCAGCATCGGCAAGATTAGTAACGGTATCACTCACGCTACCGCCATTCAGGTACTTATACCACATCTTGGCATGCTCCTTCTCGTTGGCAGCCGTCTCCTCAAAGATAGCTGCTATCTGCACATAACCGTCCTTCTTAGCCTTTGAAGCAAAGTAACTGTACTTGTTACGTGCCATACTCTCACCGGCAAAAGCCTCCTGGAGGTTCTTTTCGGTCTTTGTTCCTTTCAGTTCTTTCATAGTTCTATGTTTTTTTAATTATCTATTTCTTCATCTTAGGCTGCAAAGATAGTGCATTTTTCTAAAAACATATCAACTTCCCTGATTTTTTAAATATTTTTTCCTCATGCCCTCGAAGTCAGTATCTGCTCAGCATGCTCCTTGGTCTTCACCTGCTTACCGGCAAATATCTGTTCTATGATGCCCTCTTCATTAATAATAAAGGTGGTACGTATAGTACCCATAGTCTTCTTGCCGTACATATTCTTCTCGCCCCACGCTCCCATCGTCTCCAACAGTTCGTGGTTGATGTCAGCAATCAACGGGAACGGCAACTCGTGCTTCTCCTTGAACTTCACATGCGAGGCGGCAGAGTCCTTGCTCACGCCAACAACCTCATAGCCCTTGCCCTGCAACTCACTATAGTGGTCGCGCAGGCTACAAGCCTCAGCAGTACATCCGCTTGTATTGTCCTTCGGATAGAAGTACAACACCAGCTTCCTACCCTTATAATCACTCAGACGGATCTCCCGTCCCTGTTCGTCCTTGCCCAAAATCTCAGGCGCCTTATCTCCAATATTCATATTAATTCTAAATTCTAAATTTTCAATTCTCAATTCCTCATCCACTCCTTCCGTTCCTCTTCACTCATCTTCTCTATAGCATAGCGAAGCATTGTGCGTGGCATCTCGTGCGCATGCTGTCGCAGAAACTCCCGAAGCAGATCCATCGAACATCGCTTACCCATCTCCCTGAGCATCCATCCCACCGCCTTATGCATCAGGTCGTGTGGATGGTGCAGATGTATCTCCGCATATCTCAAACACCACGAGGGGTCTCCCATCTGTGAAGTCTTCCACGTACATACCATACTCATTCTCTGTTTCCACAGATTGTCGCTCTGCGCCAACTCATCCAACACCCGCCGTTTCTCATCCTCCCCCTCGGGGGATAAGAAGGGGGTTAACCAAACTCCCAGTATCTTCGGTGCCGACAGGTCCACGAGGTCCCAGTTATTCGCTCGCTCCGCATACTTCAGATACATCTTCAGTATCTCATCCCGCTTCTTGATAGCCTCCGCATCATTCGCCAACCGCTTCGTCGTCAGTTTCTCAAACTTCGCCACCAGAATCAGCAACCCACAGAGCCTCACCTCGTGCCATTTCGACATCAGCAGTTCAGGAATCTCATCTATGGTTATTGGTTCATGGTTCATGGTTAAGGGTTCACGATTCATGGCCAATGCAGCCTTGACCACCTCCCGCGTCTGTGGCACCTTCAGTCCAAGGAACTCGTCGCCCTCACCGTACTCACCAGGTCCCGTCTTAAAGAACCCCATGAGTACCCTCCGCTGCTCCTCATTCCGCAGCGACTCCATATAGTCGATAATCTCCTTAGCCGTCATTACCCTCTTATTTCTCTTTCTCCGCACGTCGCGATTATTTCTCTGTACGTCGCGATTATTTCTCTGTACGTCGCGATTCCATCGCGACCACTTTCTCCGCACGTCGTTTCTCTTTCTCCGCACGTCGCGATTCCATCGCGACCCCTTTCTCCGCAGTGATTATCCGTAAAACTCCTTATACCACTCCGCGAACTTCCTCAACCCCTCTCTCAACGTAATCTTCGGTGTAAACCCGAAGTCGCGTTCAAGGGCTGTTGCATCCGCGTAGGTGGTTGGAACGTCACCGGGCTGCATAGGAACGAGTTTCTTGTGCGCCTCGAAGTCGAAGTCTGCGGGAAGAACGCCTGCCCTCACCAACTCTTCCTGCAAAATCTGCACGAAGTCCAGCAAGTTCTCTGGCTGTCCACCACCAATGTTATACACCGCATACGGCGGGACAGGCAGTCCGTCCTCACCCTTCTTACGCTCCGGAGCGCCCTGCATCACACGATACACACCCTCAACAATGTCATCGACGTAAGTAAAGTCACGACGACAGTTGCCATAGTTGAATATCTGGATGGTCTCACCCCTCAGCAACTTATTGGTAAAACCAAAGTACGCCATATCAGGACGACCAGCAGGACCATACACCGTAAAGAAACGCAATCCCGTAGTAGGAATATCATACAACTTACTGTAGCAGTGGGCAAACAACTCATTGCTCTTCTTCGTTGCCGCATACAGACTCACTGGGTTATCCACCCTATCATCCGTCGAGAACGGCACCTTCTTGTTGCCACCATAAACGCTCGAACTGCTTGCATACACTAAATGTTGCACCCCCTGATAATTGTCAATTGTCAATTGTCCATTATCAATTCCGTCACGTGAGTGACGGCAAGCCTCCAGAATGTTATAGAACCCTATCATGTTGCTCTGTATATAGGCATCCGGGTTAGTGATACTATATCTCACACCCGCCTGTGCAGCAAGGTTCACCACCACATCAAAGTGGTACTTCTCGAACAGTCCATCAATCAGCGCCTTGTCAGCCAAATCGCCCTTAATAAATTGATAATTGACTTTTAACTTTTCACTTTCAACTTTTAACTGCTCCAGCCTGTATTCCTTCAGGCGCACATCGTAGTAGTCGTTCATATTATCCAAACCTACCACAACACCCTTCTGCATCTCTTTAAACAACCTCAGCACCAGATTCGATCCAATAAATCCAGCACTACCAGTTACCAATACAGATTTTCCATTCAATTCAATTTTCTCCATAAATAAATGTCTAATGTCTAAAGTCTAATGTCTAATGTCTAAAGTCTAATGTCTAATGTCTATAATGTCTAAAGTCTAATGTTTCTTAAGTGATTCTATTAAACGATAAATATGATTAGATATTAATATT
>CAMUVE010000004.1:0-79932 GCA_947163985.1 uncultured Prevotella sp. | reverse complement strand
CTGTGGCGCAGAAGTGGAAATCGACACTCAGCGACTTCTCGGTGATGCTACGTCAAAGTTACGACGGCACGAAGTACGAACGTGAGGCGCGTAGCGCTGATGCTGTCAACGTACATATAGAAAAGCTACTGTGGAACGTAGTGATGTGCGGAACGCCAGACGCGCTGTATCGTGTGGTATCGAACTACACCGACGGATTCCAGAGCCGTATAGCTGTGGCTCGTACTCCTGACAACACCTTCGCGCCACTTGAGGACAAGCCCCACGTGCTGACGGAGCGCCAGACGGAGCGCATAAAGCAAGTAGCCCATCTGCTGCCGCTGATGTATGGTCCGATAGTGTTGCCGAAGTTGGAGGCTCGAGGTCGTCAGTGGCTTGAGAACGTCCGATTAGAGACGATGAAGAACGACGATAAGGTTATGGCTCGTCAGAGGTTCCGCATCTGTGTTACGGCACAGCGAATGACCTGCTGTCTGATGCTCTGCAAGGTGTGTGAACAGCTGATAAAGAAGCACGGACTCAACGGTGCCGAGACGCAGCTGAAGCAGAACCCGAACCTATGGAAAGAGCTACTGCTGAAAGCACAGACCCCGTCGCTGCTCGATGCCTACGACGTCATAGCCGACTCGCTGATGGAGAACGCTCTACACTTCTTCCGTGAACGTATAGAGAATGCTTTCGCAAGCAGGGAGTATTCCAGCATAAATACTCGTGTAAGATATGGTAAGAATGATAATATCTTTGCACGTCTTGATTCACAGTTTACCTTTGAGCAAGCTATGCAGCAAAGTGTAGCAGTTAAGGGTGCAGGAGTAACACATAACAGTGTTAAGCAAATGCTAAAGAACTGGTTAAAACAGGGACTCGCAGCGCAGACAGATATAAAGAAATATAGGAAACTAAATATCTGATGTGGTGTCATGAGTGTCATGAGTGTCAAGTGTCAAAATCAATTTTTAATATTCAAACATTATGAAAAAAGAAATAAAGATAATGAATATGGACGTCTATGACGACGTCACAATGGGAAAGGTGATTTTCCGCATCGGTGAACATGAGAAGGCGATGAAGTGCCTATGGCGTACTGTAAGGGTGCGCCATAGGGCAACGAACAACCGACTGCCGCGAGGCTCGTTCTTAGTAAGATACAAGCCCTGTGCGGGCTTCCTGCCGGCATTGGTGGTAAGTTTCTCGACTCAGTCAACGGTGGGTGTGCTGCCGTACAGACACACTACGTGGCAGAACTTCGGGAACAACATCTACCTGCTGAACTACGACGAGAGCACGGTCAGCGACGACGACTACCGCACGCTGGTAAGGACACTCTTTGATAATGGTGTGAATAACATCACGTTGCAGGAGGACACGAAGGATCGTGAACACCTGGGTGAGAATTTCCTTGTAAACAAATCAAGTGTTTGGGAGGGCTGGAAATGAAGGAATGGAATGAATATCTGAAGACACTGATTTTCGTAGAGACATCAGTGAAGTCGCACAGCACTCTCACTATCAGAGAGACCTTTAGAAGGGCTGCCGAAAAGGGAGTTACTAATGTGAAGTTGGATAACGGCGGCGCTACGCTGGTTGGCGTGACGTTCGATACATACAAGGCTATGGCTGACGTGTATGGATGGCCCTCGACGTGGGAAGGGTTCGTTACGATGACCTTCGAAGAGTGGGAGAGAATAGTGTATCACCTGTACTTCGAAATCAACGCTGACAAGATTCGCGATAAGTCGCTGGCCCTCGCCATCTTCGACTTCTACTGGCACTCGGGAACGGCAGCAGTGAAGACGGTGCAGAGGATTGTCAATACTACGGTGGATGGACGGTTGGGTCCCAAGACTCTTGCCGCCATCAATGTCAACGACCCGCGACAGCTACACCTGAGGGTGACCTTCGAGCGACTGAAGTTCCTGGAGAGCATAGCACGCAAGCCCGGACAATTAGGGTTCCTGGAAGGGTGGAAGAATAGGGTGGCGTACATGACGTATGAGTAAAAAATAGCGGGACTCGTTGAGTCCCGTTATTTTTCGAGAGGAGAGAGGTTGTTTTAATGTGTTTTTTTTAAAAAACGAACAAATTCTGCTAAAAAAGGTTGTAATACTACAACCATATCGATAATATTTTGTATTCTCTTCGCTTAATCGTATCTTTGACTTCGTCGAAGATACTCCCGCTCGACAAAACAAAGAATAACTTCTTCACATGCTATGATTTTTGAGCCTTTAAGAAAAATTTTCTCAAGGCTCAAACTCATATCATTAAAATAAATGAATTTATTTGGTTTTGTTCTCGCTTAATCGTATCTTTGCAAAAAGAATTAAAGCGATATGATAAACTACGATCTGAAGAAGATAAGGGCGATAGTGTTTGACGTTGATGGGGTGCTGAGCTGCTCGACGATAACTCTGAACCACGACGGGGAGCCGTTGAGGACGGTGAACATAAAGGATGGTTATGCTATTCAGTTGGCACAGAAGATGGGACTGCGCATAGTGATACTGACGGGTGGCAACACGGAGACGGTACGTATGCGCTACGAGCGTCTGGGTGTGGAGGACATATATATGAAGTGTGCGGTGAAGATTCGCACGTATGACGACTTCCTTGATAAGTACGGACTTACCGACGAGGAGGTGATATATATGGGTGACGACGTGCCCGACTACGAGATAATGCGTCGGGTGGGCTGTCCGGTATGTCCTGCTGATGCATGCACGGACATCAAGGGTATAAGTATTTATGTCAGCGACCGCAAGGGCGGCGAGGGATGTGCTCGTGACGTGATAGAGCAGGTGCTGAGGGCGCAGGGTAAGTGGCTGGCGGACGCGAAGGCGTTTGGATGGTGAAGCCTACCCCCAGCCCCCATTCCCGACCAAAGGTCGCCTACCCGTAGCCTTTCCAAAAAGGAGGGGAGACAAGGGCGGACGGAAATAAATAGTAAAATAGTCAAATCGTAAATAAAATAGATGAAAATAATATTGGCAAGTAATTCTCCGAGGAGGAGGGAGTTGATGAGTGGGCTGGACATTCCTTACGAGGTGAGGGTGTTGCCCGACATTGCGGAGGAGTTTCCGCAGGGGTTGGCTGTTGACGAGGTGGCGCAGTACATAGCTACGGAGAAGGCGGCGGCATACGTGGACACGATGGCTGACGACGAGTTGGTGATTACTGCTGATACGGTGGTGATAGTAGATGACGAGATAATAGGGAAGCCGAAGGACGAGGAGGACGCTAAGGCTATGTTGCACAAACTCAGCGGCAGGACACACAAGGTGACTACGGGGGTGTGTATGACAACGAAGGAGAAGCAGCGCCAGTTCTCGGTGACTACGGAGGTGACGTTCAAGGAGCTTTCAGACGACGAGATAAACCACTACGTGGAGAAGTACCACCCTCTGGACAAGGCGGGTGCCTACGGTGTGCAGGAGTGGATAGGATACATAGGGGTGACGGGACTTCGCGGGTCGTACTACAACGTTATGGGGTTCCCCGTACAGAGGGTGTATAGGGAGCTGGTTAGCTTTTGAGAGAGATTAAAGGGGGAACCACACGAAGGCGGCGGCATCCCACAGGGCGTGGGAGAGGACTATGGCGGGGAAGTGCTGCGGGAAGAGACGGTAGAGGAGTCCCCAGCAGAAGCCGCAGGTGAACGCTGCCATAATAAGCATGAAATTCATTGATGGAAGGTGTACCGCCGTGTATATCAGGGTGGTAACGACGAAACCGGCGTTGGCAGTCCAGCGCTGGGTGAGGGTGCGCTGCACATAACCGCGCCAGAAGAGTTCTTCGGCAGGACCGATGATGAAGAGCAGCAGCAGGGCGATGAGCCACGAGGGCGTGCCGTCCTTCATCTGGTAGATGCTATCGACCTGAGGACGGGCGAAGGTGAAGAGCTCCTGCGACAGCTTGTCGCCGACCCAGAAGGCGCACCACAGGACGATGGCGATGATTATGGCTTCGAAGAGAGGAGAGAGGAGCCTCCCCCGACCCCTCCAAAGGGAGGGGAGATTATTTATTTTGCTCCTTGAGAGGGCAATCAGTACGCAGGCGCTGAAGGTCATAGCCCACCAGAAATTGAGGTGAGGTGCTGTCCACTGTGAGAACATTACGAACCACAGGAGGAAGGCGATGACGATAGCGGCTGCGAGGCGTCTCATATCACTTGAGAGAGTATTAGACCGATGATGAGTAGGACGCTGAACGCGAGCTGGAGCTGTGCGGTAGCCTCGTCAACGTGGGCATATGCCTTGATGCCTTGTTTGTAGAGCATCATAGCCTTGATATTCTTTATGGCGAGGGGCAGCGACAGCAGACAGAGCAGTGTCCACCAGGGTGCTATGCCTGCAAAGCAGAGTGCTATCATCCAGATGTAGGGCAGCGAGACCTCAGCGTAGTATAGTTTTACGGCGAGTGGTCTGCCTATTATTGCGGGTAGGGTGGTAGCGTCGGCTGCTGTGTCGGTCTCTATGTCGCGGGTGTTGTTAGAGTGCAGGATGCCTACGGTGATAAGTCCTACGGGCAGTGCCATCCACAGCGAGTCCCAATAGAGGGTGCCGGTAGTGATGAACGCCGTTCCGAGCATGGGGAGTATGGAGTAGCAGAAGATGATGACTACGTCGCCCAGAGCGTGATATTTCAGTGTGGGGTAGAGCATAGAGAGTGCAAAGCCGATGATGCCTATCCACAGAAGTGTTGTGCCCGTCAGCGCCACCATAGTGATACCCAAGGCGAGTGCCACAACGTTGAGCAACTCGGAGAGATGGCGTATCTCGTCGGCGGTGAACTGTCCTGTGGTGATGGTCTTGGCGCCATAAGTGTCGGGGGTATCAATGCCCTTTACATAGTCGTGATAGTCGCTCCAGGTGTTGCCTGCGGCGTGTACTAATACGATGTTTACTACGGTTAGTGCTGCCAACCACCAGCACACGTCTCTTCCGTTGGCTGCCATCCATGCGGCAGTAACGATAACGGGCATTGCGGAGGCTGTGAAACTCCAGGGGCGTGTAGCTATAACCCAGTCTTTTAAGCTATGTTTCATGTTCTTATTAATGTTAATCCAAGTGCAAAGGTATAAATAATTGAGAAATTTTGTAACTTTGCAGCCGAAAAAAAGAAAAAAGTAATGATAAAAGCAGCATTATTCGATTTAGACGGGGTGATATTCAACACCGAACCGCAATATACAGTGTTCTGGGGCGAGGAGTGTAGGAGGTACTACCCCGACAAGCCCGGACTGGAGGAGACCTTCAAGGGACAGACGTTAGTACAGATATACGACATGCTCTTCAGCGGAGAGTTGGAGGGTGAGCGCGAGGCGGTGACACGACGTCTTGACGAGTTCGAGAAGAATATGGACTACGACTATGTGGAGGGCTTCAAGGACTTCGTGAAACAACTGAGGGCAAAGGGTATTAAGACAGCCGTCGTCACCAGCAGCAATGCGAAGAAGATGGCTGTGGTATATGGAAAGCACCATGAGTTCAAGGGAATGTTTGACGCCATACTGACATCGGAGGACTTCAAGCACAGCAAGCCGCACCCCGAGTGCTACCTCGCTGCCGCAGAGCGTTTCGGACTGCAGCCCAGCGAGTGTGTGGTGTTTGAGGACAGTTTCAACGGGCTGAAGTCGGGAAAGGCAGCACAGATGTACGTCGTAGGACTGACTACGGCGCATCCTGCGGAGGAGCTCGTGGGGTTGTGTGATGAGACAATAGCGAATTTTAAAGGGAAATCTTTTGCGTATTAACTATATTTGACGTACCTTTGCACGCAAATTTAAAAAAAAAGATAATGGCAGGATATTTAGTAAACGACACACGCAAGGTAACGACACACCGATTTATAGAGATGAAGCAGAAGGGCGAGAAGATCTCAATGCTTACATCGTACGACTACACCACAGCAGGAATTGTTGACGGTGCGGGAATAGACGGAATACTTATAGGCGACTCAGCATCGAACGTTATGGTAGGTAACGCTACCACGCTGCCGATGACTGTTGACCAGATGATATACCACGCACGTTCTGTGGTTCGTGCCGTAAACCGTGCGCTGGTGGTGTGCGACATGCCTTTCGGTTCGTACCAGGTAGATCGTCACGAGGGAGTGAAGAACGCCATCCGCATAATGAAGGAGAGCGGATGCGACGCACTGAAACTCGAGGGCGGTGTGGAGATAATAGATACCATAAAAGGTATTCTTGATGCCGGTATCCCCGTGATGGGACACTTAGGACTTACTCCACAGAGTATCAATAAGTTCGGCACCTACGCAGTAAGAGCAAAGGAGGAGGCAGAGGCGAAGAAACTGCTCTCTGACGCTAAGGCGCTCGCCGAGGTGGGATGTTTCGCAGTGACGCTGGAGAAGGTGCCTGCAGCACTCGCCGAGGAGGTGACGAAGTCGATAGCAGTACCTACGATAGGTATCGGAGCAGGAGGGAAGTGCGACGGACAGATTCTCGTCGTTGCCGATATGTTGGGAATGACAAAGGGCTTCAGTCCGCGATTCCTGCGCAGATATGCTAATCTTAACGAGATAATGACTGACGCCATAGGACAGTACGTTGCCGACGTGAAGAGCAGCGACTTCCCCAACGAACAGGAAAGCTATTAAAAAAGATGTACACCCAGAATACCCCCGTACACATTAACCTGTGGCACCACGACTTCTGGCGGTTGGCTTTTGCCAATCTGGCGATGACGATGGCGGTGTATATGCTTATACCGCTGTTGCCCGCATGGATGGGACTGTCGGTGAAGGACACAGCGCTGGTGATGGGAAGCTACGGCGTAGGACTGTTACTGCTTGGAGGGTTCTGTAACTTCCTGGTGCAGCACTACCGCAGAAACATGGTGTGCGTATGGGCATTGGTGGCGATGATAGCCGTAATGGGAGGGTTCTACCTTATGGCGACAAGTCCTGAGCTGAAGAATGTGGAGACGCTGACGGCGCTGAGGGTGGCGTGTGGAGCCGCCTTCGGACTGGCGCAGATGGTGCTGATGAGCACGTTGGTGATAGACACCAGCGAGTCGTTTCGCAGGACGGAGGCAAACCACTCGGCAGCGTGGTTCGAGAGGGTGGCGTTAGCATTAGGACCCTTGACGGGGTGGGCGGTGAACTACCTCCTCGGTGCGCAGTATGTCTTCGTGGCTGCTGCCGCCTGCTGTTTTGCCGCCATAGTGCTGATACTCCTCGTCGATGTGCCCTTCAAAGCCCCCGAGGACGTTGTGCCTAAGCTTGCCTGCGACAGGTTCTTCCTGAAGAACGGCGCGTGGCTGTTCCTTAACATGCTGTTGGTAGCTGCCGCCGTAGGAATGATATTCACGGCTCACACGGACCCCGTGTTCTACGGAATGATGATGGTGGGTTTCGTAGTGTCGATGGTGACGCAGCGCTACGTCTTTGAGAATGCCGAGTTGAAGAGCGAGATAATTACGGGACTGTTCCTCATTGGTGCTGCCGAGCTGATGATGCTCAGCGACCAGTACGTGCCGACGGTGTTCATAGCACCCACGTTCATAGGTATTGGTGTGGGCATAGTAGGAGCGCGCTTCCTGTTGTTCTTCATAAAACTCAGCGACCACTGTCAGCGTGGTACGTCGCAGAGCAGCTACGTGCTGGGCTGGGAGACAGGAGTAGCCTTAGGACTCTTTATGGGTTGTATGCTGGCGGAGGACAGCCGTCTCAGGACTATAGTCACCATAGCGGTAGTTGTTGTGGCGTTCCTGATGTATCACTTGTTTACACATAAATGGTACCTTAAACATAAGAACAGATGAGAAAGTTTTTTGTCGTTAGCAGACAGCTGTTGGCAGTAGGATGTATGCTGATAGCCAACGCTGCTATTGCCCAGAGCGGCTACTACACCCGTTATTTCGGTGACGAGGCACTACAGCAGAAAGCCGACGCGTGGACAGCCTCGGAGGTGTGGCGCAACGGTTTTAACGCTGCTATGCCGCACGAGAGTGTTAACAGAATAGACTTCTACCAGCAGTACGAGAAGAATCCGGAGCAGTGGAAGGCCCTCTTCAAGTGGCTTGCAGAGACCGACCTGCTGGCTATTCCCAAAGGTAAGCACCCCATTGAGGGCACTACGCTGGTGGCGAGTGTCGAGGATAGCAAGAACCAGCCTCTGGAGAAGCGCAACAGCGAGAGTCACTATTTCCACATAGACTTCCAGTACGTGGTGAAGGGAACGGAGAGGTTTGGTGTTATAGACCACTTCACATCGACACCGAAGGACACGTACAAGCCCGACGTGATACATTACAACTACGACGTCACGAAGACGAAGTTCTACGACAGTACGCCCGACAAGTTCTTCATCTTCTTCCCAGGCGATTGGCACATAGCAAAAATATCGACCGATCAGGAAGACCAGTCGATACGTGTTATAGTAATAAAGGTTGATTACATTTGGTAACCAACCTTTAATTTTTATTACAGAATACTCTTTACTGTCTCGAGCATACCCTTCTGCTGGATGCTGTCGAGGAAGCTTACTACCATATCGGTGAGACCAGGAATCTGGTTCAGGTCGCCGTGCTCGCCCCAGATGAGGTCCTTAGCGGCGAGTACACCCTCAGCAACCTTGCGTGTGTCGCCTGTTGCCCAGAGGTTCTTCAGCAGGTCCATAATCTCCTGAGCATCGTTAGGAACAATCTCGGCACCATCGGCACGCTTTCCACCCTTGTAGTAGGTGATGATAGCAGCCAGACCGAGTACCAGGCCCTTAGGCAGCTCGCCCTTGCGCTCCAGATATACCTTCAGACCAGGAAGGTCGCGGGTCTGGAACTTGGGGAATGAGTTGAGCATGATGCTTGTTACCTGGTGGTCAACGTACGGGTTGTTGAAACGCTCGAGAACGTCCTCGGCAAACTTCTGAAGCTCGTCCATAGGAAGGTTAAGGGTCTGCATGAGTTCCTCGAACTGTACCTTGTGGATGTACTTACCAATAACCTCGTGGTTGCAGGCATCGCGGACGATGTCAACGCCAGAGAGGTAAGCAACAGGAGAGAGAACGGTGTGAGGACCGTTGAGCAGCGTAACCTTACGCTCGTGGTAAGGAGCTTCGCTCTCGGCGATGAGAACGTGGAGACCTGCCTTCTCTGCAGGGAACTCCTCGCGGAGCTGCTCGATAGACATATTTGTTGGTTTCTCGATAACCCAAAGGTGGAAGATTTCTGCCTGAACAACGAGGTTGTCCTTGTAGCCTATCTTCTGCTGGATGTCGGCAATCTCCTTGCGTGGGAAGCCAGGAACGATGCGGTCAACGAGGGTGGCGCAAACGTAGTTGTACTTCTCGAACCACTCCTTGAAAGCAGCGTAGTCAGCACCGAGGTCAGCCTTCCACAGCTCGATGTACTTCTCGATGCACTCCTTGAGGTGGTGACCGTTGAGGAAGATGAGCTCGCAAGGCATGATGATAAGACCCTTTGTAGGATCGCCGTTGAAGGTCTTGAAACGACGATAGAGCAGCTGCACGAGCTTACCTGGGTAAGAAGAAGCAGGAGCATCGGTGAACTTACAGGTGTCGTCGAAAGCAATACCAGCCTCTGTGGTGTTAGAGATTACGAAACGAATCTCTGGCTGCTCTGCCAGTGCCATAAATGCCCAGTTCTGAGAGTAGGGGTTGAGGGCGCGACTGATGACGTCGATACGTTCCAGTGAGTTTACAGCCTCACCGTTGAGGCGACCCTGCAGGTTTACGTGATAGAGACAGTCCTGACCGTTGAGCCAGTCAACCATACCACGCTCGATAGGCTGAACAACGACAACGCTACCGTTGAAGTTGGTCTTTGCGTCCATGTTCCAGATAATCCAGTCAACGAATGCGCGGAGGAAGTTACCCTCACCAAACTGGATGATTCTTTCAGGCATAACGCTCTTGGGAGCTGTCTGCTTGTTTAGTGATTTTAAATTTGCCATGATTTAATAGATGTTTTTATATTTGTTTTTATACTTGTTTTTCGATAGCATCTTCAATGCCCTGCAAAGGTAGTTATTTCCAAGGACTTTACGTAAAGACAATAAGTTAAAATAATGTAAAGACACAAAAAAAGGAACCGTCTCAGTTTCCATTGACGATTCCTCACTCACCCTCGTACGCCTGCAGGGGTTCGAACCCTGGACACCCTGATTAAGAGTCAGGTGCTCTACCAACTGAGCTACAAGCGCATCTTTTTTTGGTTTTGCGGGTGCAAAGGTACGTACTTTTATTGGAACCGCCAAATATTTCGACTACTTTTTTGAAATTATTTTTAAAAAAGAAGAGCACCTCCCCAAAAGAAGTGCCCTTACTATTATTATAGATGTTCGCGTGAGGGTTATTCTACAGGCTCTAGTATGATGAGCATTACAAGTCCTTCGGCACTACCTTTGGTGATAGTATATTGCGTGTTCGCTGTAACAGCAATAGGCTGCAGCTCGTAGTACTTGCCGGCGGTGTTTTCTGTTCCACTGACTGTTGTAACAGTACCGTTGATTTTTACGTCGGTACCTGATTTTGCTGTTCCGAGAACTATTGTCATGTTGTAGTTCTTTGTAGGAGTGAAGCTGATAGAACCCTTAGAGTCCATCTTCTCACCCTTCTTGTAATAAACTCCGTTATAGGTAATCTTGCCGTCGCCGTAGTTGTTGGCAGCAGTAAACATACTTACAGAGGGAGCTCCGTCGAAAGAGCAGAGAATGGTGCCTTCGGGAACGGGTGTCTCTCCGCCTTCGCCGCCTTCACCCTGACCGCCTTCGCCACCTTCACCTTGACCGCCTTGTCCGCCTTCGTTACCGTTGCCTTCATAGAAACCTACGAAAGCAGACTTATAACCGTCGAGGAGTGAGCCGAGTGCGGAGTCGTAGGCAGAGTCGGTATCGTCGTTACCAACATTGTCCTTGAAGGTGTAGGTGAAGTCGCCGTGATTAAGACGGCCTGCTCCGTAGTAGCCCTTAACGATGCCGGGAACGTCCTCGGCAGCATCAGGGGTGTAAGCATACATCAGCGAACTGTTGGTGTCGAAGTTGTCGTACTTATGACCGCCGGACTTGGTAACCTCCGTAGCGGGAACCTGTTCGTCGCGTGATGCTGTCTCGTAAGCGTCGTAGCCCGTTGAAGCAGGGTTGCTCTGGGTGAAGTACTTGAAGTTTACTGCATTGCGGTCGAAGTAGTTGCCGTAAGCCTTTATCATACCGCCTTCCTCGCCGGAGAACGTTCCTGAACCGAGAGCGTCGGTACCCTGCAGAGAAGAAAGTATAGGTTTCTTGGTCTTGAGGAAGTAGTTGTTCTCAACAAACACGCTGGCTCCTGAGGTAGCGCCTACTCCGTACTTCGCTATGTTGTCGAAGAAGTTGTTCCATACGTGAACAGACATAGTACGAACACGTGGGTGACGAGAGTCGGAGTGGTCGAACCAGTTGTGGTGGTAGCTAAGGTAGTTAGGACCGCTCTCGCTCTTCATACCGAACATATTTGTCTTACCGGTATCCCAGTAGTGGTTGTAGCTTACGGTGATATACTGTGAGTCGTCCTTGATATCTACGCATCCGTCGCCCTTAGCGTGGTCGCCGCTTCCGTGTTCACCGTAGAAGATGTCGTTGTGGTGAATCCAGATGTGAGAGTTGGCTGTGTTAAGCTCTATGTCGTCGTCCATACAACGCATGATAGCCAGGTTTCTGTATTCTACACTCGTGCTGTTACGAGTCATGAAGCCGAAGCCGCGTATTGTAGCGTCGTCGCCGATACCCTCGAAGGTCATATTCATTACCGAGTAAGCCTTCTTGCCCTTTACCTGGATGCCGTGTGAAGAGCTGCCTATAGCATCGAGGTCGTCCTTTGTTACGAGTCCGATGAAACGGAAGGCGATAGGAGTGGTGTCGCCACCTTTCTCGTAGGCGGTGATGATAGCCTGAAGACCTACACAAGGATTTGTCTCAGCGCCAGCAACGGTGGTAGAGATAGTCTTTGCGGTGTTCTTAGTGACGTAGAGAACCTTAGCATTAGACTTCAGCGTACCGTCGTCGTTGTAAGCACCTATGCCGCTATAGTTGAAGTGTGCGAAACCGGAGCGGTCGTAGTTGGTAACGGTGAGACCTGACACCTCGTTGGCAGCGGTAGCCTTTTCTGCTTTTGTTCCGTCAACTGGAACGACCTTCAAAGCGTAGGAACCAGCCTTAAGACCTACTACGTCAGCACGTCCGTAGGTGCCGTAGTTGCGTACCAGCTGGTAGTCTATCTTTGTCCAGTCGGCATACTGACCGCCCTTGACATAAACATTATAAGAAATAGCACCGCTGAGGGGTTTGAACTTGATGTAGGCTGACTCATGCCAACCCTTAGCCTCGATAATCTCTACCTTGCCGTCCTCGTTGATAATATTGGCCTTGTTGAAAGAGATTTTCTTGACGTTGCCTTTATATTGGTCGCTGTTAACATTGACATTACCGTCGTTGATGTCAACGCTGGTGATGTTCTCTGTATTATAGTATTTGCTCTCACCGTTTGTAAGGTCCAGTTTCAACTGGTTCTTTGTCTGGTCGGCAGGCACATTGTTCTGTGCATTAGCTTCTACTCCGCAGAAAGCTACCAGCGCAACGAGTGCGCCCTTTAAAATGATATTTCTCATAGCTTATTATTTCTTCAAGAATTTAACAATCTGGTTTCCTGCCTTAAGCACGTAAACGCCATTCTTCAGCGATGCAGTGTTGAGAGAGAGGGTAGTGTCTGTAGCTTTTACCTGCTGCAGAACTTTTCCTGTTGCATCATAGATGGTTACAGTAGTTCCTTCGGCAATGTTCGACAGACGGATATCGTCGCCGATGAGTCCGTTGTAGTTGAATGTCTGCACTTTGCTGATGTCTGTTGAGACGTTGAGATAGATAACAACATTCGACATGTCAGCTGTGTCCGTTGTGCCGTCGGAGAATGTCACGATGGCATTGTCGCCACTGAAGGTAATCTTCGTTGCTACCTTCTCGACTTCCTGCCCATTGATAATGACCACCTGGGAGTTGTCAGCAAAGGCTGTTCCCACAGTCAGAAACAATGATAAGAGTAATGTTACGATTTTTTTCATGATTCATTTAGTTAGATTTGTATAAATATGTTTTTGATTTTCTATCGTGTAGCCCTGAAACTCTCCATATTGCTATAGCGACGAGCCATAAAGCGGTTGTAGATGTTGCGTATCCACAGATTTCTGGTGGCAATGAATACTACTCCAATAACGAGCATGATGATGTATGTCACCGTTTCGCTGAACAGCAGAGGGAGCAGGCTAAGAAGGATTACCGGCAGGAACATTACTGCCAATTCCATAATTACTGCAAACCAGTTGGTCTCTACGTTACCACGACTGATGAGTTTGGAGTTGAGAGGGATAGTTTGTTTGTTCCATACTGCCATCTGCATCATAGAGCAGTAGATAGGACCTGCTGCGAAGATAGCCATAGAGATGAGCATGAGGATGGTATATTTCCCCATGAAGACAGTAGGTATCATAAGCAGTAGCGGCAGTAGGAGCAGCGAGCAGTAGAAATAGTATTTTGCGTGGAGCAACTGCAAGATGTTCTCGTGGTGAACCATAAGACAGTCTATATAGTTGCCCTCGGCACCCATAATCTTCGAAAGGAGCATAGCACCGTTGATTATGAATACATAGACTATCCAGAAGCGGCTCATGTAGGCTCCGTCGTAGATGTCGGTATAGGCAATTATTAAGCTCAGTATGGTGGTAAAGATTGTGGAGTAGAGGAAAGAGTTGCGCATATTCTTGTTGCGCATGATGCTCTTTATCTCTAACTTGATATATTCGCCAATCTGTCCGAAGCGGTCCAGTTGTCTGAACTCGCTGACAGAGCGGAGGTTCTTCTCTGCCGTCCCTGTGGTGTCGGCGTATGTGAAGTGGTACTGCATGCGTCTGTTGAGAAGGAAGAAACATACTAATACCAGCAGGGCGACGAGCCACGCTAAGGGATTTCCTGTAGAGAGCCAGCGACCCAGCGAACCGAAGAAGTCGAAGTCTTCGTCAAGTATCCAGGGAAGGAACATAGAACCGTAGATGAGTATCGGCGGTATGTGCCACAGGATGCTCCTCGTTGCCAACGTGCGCCAGAACATATAGTTCTGTGAGTTGATGACTACCAAGAGCTGGAAGCTGACAACAAACGCCACAGCGGTCCACAGTCCGTAGGAGAAGACGATGCTCATAATAGCATAGGGCACCGTGAGGAACATCCACAGGAGGTTGTTTGGCGTGATGATACTGGAAAGGATAAAACTCTCCACACACGCATAGCGGGGCAGGGGGAGGAGCAGATAGGGTTTGGTGAGTTGTGAGGGCGTCTGCTGTCCGATAAATCTGCCGTAGAAGTCGAGGGTGATGAAGATAGGTGCCAAAGCGTAGAACAGCTCGTAAGAGAACTCTGTGTCGGAGCTGTTGGCGATAAGTGCCAGCATTATGGCGATAAACATCATGTACATCACCAGGAAGCCCACCATGATGTATCCTAAGATCATCGCTGTGCGATTTTGTTCGTAGGAGAGGCTTCTCTTTTCAGAGAGTTTTACGTGTTTGCGTAGTGCTCTATAAATCTCTATTCGTCGCATGATGTGCTATCTTAGGTCTATCACTTCCGCCTGAGGGTAGTCCTTGTCGTTGAAGCGGAAGATGCTGTCGCTGAGTTTGGCAGTTTTGAAATTTGTTATCGTTATAGTGCTCCAGCCTTTGTCGTTGAGCACCTTTATCTGCGTGGGTTGGTATTTCTTGTTGACGGTGATATACACCTCACGGATGTTCTTCTTCTGTGCTTTAAGGTGCACCTCATAGCCCGTTGCATTCTTCTTTGCCGTCATGTCGTAGCCCGACTTATACAGGTAGATGAAGTTATAGGGGTTCAGCGACTGCTGCTGTGAGGCAGAGGGGTTGCTGATGTTCACCTCGTCGTTGCGTTTCACGTATGTCCATTGTGTCTTGCCGTCGTACCACGTAGTAGCCTGGGCGGTGTGGGCGCAGAACTTCTTACCCTTGATAGAGAGTGTTCCGCTGGCGCTGCCATATTTCCCACTCATGGAGAAGTTGGCGGTAGCACCTCCCTTGTTGCTTATGAGGGCCGCCGTCTTGTCGAGAATCTGACGTGCATTCTGAGCCTGCGCCATCAAGGGCAACAGCAACAGAAGCAGCATAAATATCTTATTTCTTAATTTCATCATAATCACAAATCTCTAATCTCTAATCTCTAACCACTAACCTCTCAGCTGCGCAATAAGATTATCGAGCGAAGCGATGTCGGTGATAAGTACCTCACGAGGTTTGCTGCCCTGAGCGGCACCAACGACACCAGCCTGTTCCATCTGGTCCATAAGTCGTCCGGCACGGTTGTAACCGATAGAGAAACGGCGTTGTATCATACTCGTTGAGCCCTGCTGGGAAACGACGATAGCGTGAGCAGCCTCCTCGAAGAGCGGGTCAAGACTGTGGGCATCAAGTGCTCCACCACCGCCTCCGCCTTCCTCGTCGGTATTAGGCTCGGGAAGTTCCATAGGCTCTGTAGGTCCTGCCTGCTTAGATATGAACTCGTTGATAGCCTCCACCTCAGGAGTATCAACGAAGGCACACTGTACGCGGACAGGTTCGTTGCCGTTGAGGAAGAGCATATCACCGCGACCTATAAGCTGGTTGGCACCAGGACGGTCGAGGATGGTTCGTGAGTCTATCATAGCACTTACACGGAACGCCATACGACCTGGGAAGTTCGCCTTGATGTTACCTGTGATGATAGACGTTGTAGGACGCTGTGTGGCGATAACCATGTGGATGCCGACAGCACGTGCCAGCTGGGCAATACGTGCTATAGGAAGCTCTATCTCCTTGCCGGCTGTCATGATGAGGTCGCCAAACTCGTCGATGATAACAACGACGTAAGGCATATACTCGTGACCATCGGTGAGACGCAGTCTGTGGTTCACAAACTTAGCGTTATATTCCTTGATGTTCTTCGCACCAGCCTTCTTCAGGAGGTCGTAGCGGGTATCCATAAGTTTACAGAGACTGTTCAGTGTACGGATAACCTTCGTAACGTCGGTGATGATAGCTTCCTCTTCGCCGGTCTCGTCAGGCACCTTTGCCATAAAGTGGTTTACTATAGGAGCATAGACGCTGAACTCCACCTTCTTCGGGTCGATGAGTACGAACTTCAACTCGTTAGGATGTTTCTTGTAGAGCAACGAGGTGATGATGGCGTTAAGACCGACAGACTTACCCTGACCGGTAGCACCAGCAACGAGCAGGTGAGGAATCTTTGCCAAATCGACCATAAACACTTCGTTGGTGATAGTCTTTCCGAGTGCTATAGGCAGCGCCATATCCGTTTCCTGGAACTTACGACTGTTGAGGATGCTCTCCATAGATACGATGTTAGACTTCGCATTAGGCACCTCGATACCTATTGTTCCCTTGCCGGGAATAGGAGCGATGATACGTATTCCAAGGGCTGCAAGCGACAGTGCGATGTCGTCCTCGAGATTACGGATCTTTGCAATCTTAACACCCGGAGCAGGAGTAATCTCGTAGAGGGTGATGGTAGGACCGACGGTAGCTGTGATAGAGCTTATCTGAACACCGAAGTTGCCAAGAACCTTGATGATGCGGTCCTTGTTCTCGTTCTGCTCCTTCATATCGATGTAAGGCTTTCCGTCGTTCTCGTATTTCTTCAAGAGGTCGAGAGTAGGATACTTATATTTCGTCCAAGGCTCCTTGGGGTTGATAGGTGTAGAGAGATCTACCTCGCCGACAGTCTTGCCGTCGGCTTTCTCTTCTTCGCTACCTGTGCTTATAGTCATTCCTGTCTCCTCTGTCTCCTCTGTCGTTTCCGTCTCTTCCACTACTTCCGTTGCATTGTTATCAGCAACGTTGGTGATGTTGCCGAAATCTACAGTCTGCGGCTCTGGGTCGTCGAAGGTGTCAGGATCAGGGAGGGTGCTGATGGTGTCTGACGACTCATCACCGTCGCCTTCGGAAATATTCTTTATGTGGAACTTCACCTTGTTAGTGATGGCTCCGATGGGGTTGAACATCTTGCGGATGATGATAATAGTTTCCGAGGTGGTGTACGTCAGGAACATTATAGCTATGAGGGCGAGTACAGCCACAAGACCCGGTGTTCCTATGACGTTCTCGAGGAATGTGCTGACATACTCTCCGTGACCTCCTCCAGGATTGTAAACCTCGTCACCCATAAACGGTGTGAGGAACTTGGCAAAGGCTACAGAGGTCCATATCATTATTATCGTCAACGAGAGGAACCACTTTAAGAGGTTCACCTTCTTGAATGCCTTAAGAATACGTATTCCGATGATGCTTATAAGCAGAGGAACAGCGAAAGCAGAGAGTCCGAAACAGCGGGCAATGAAGAAGTTGCTCAGCATTGCTCCCATGCTGCCACAGATATTCTGATACTCGCGTTCCGTATTTGCCCACTCGCCAGGACGCTGGTCCAAAACGTGACTCTGGTCTATGGCGCCAGTACTGAAATACGAGACGAATGCAATGATGAGATATACAGAGAAAAATATCAATGCTATACCAAAAATAGCATTGAAAATGTCGTTCTGGAATATATTTTTTACACCTATAGCCTCGTTGAATGATTTGGCTACTTTGGGTTGTTTTTTCTTTGCCATGAGTTCTTTTACCTTATTTTATGTGCAAAAGTACACTATTTTTAGAAGAAAATGCTATAAAATCGTAATTTTTTTCTATTTTTGCACATTGTTTTAAATAAAGTAAATGAAAAAAGTTCTCTACAACCTCTTCGACAAGTCTAAAATAGCTAATCTCCCAACAGAAAAATTCTCTGGGAGAATAATCACCATTCTCACAAAAGGCGAAACGGAAAAGGCTGTAGAATACTTATTAAAGCAGCCGATATTAGGGTTTGATACTGAAACAAAGCCTGCCTTCAAAAAAGGAGTTTCACACAAGGTGGCGCTACTGCAGGTTGCAACAAACGATACGTGTTTCCTCTTCAGGCTAAACCGTACGGGATTGACGCCGGCAATAAAACGACTGCTTGAGGATACTACGGTGAAAAAGGTGGCGCTGGCGTGGCACGACGATATCGTGGGGCTCCACAAACGAGGTGACTTCAATCCGGGCACCTTCGTGGAGTTGCAACAGTTGATGCCAACAATAGGTATTGAAGACAAGAGTCTGCAGAAACTTTATGCAAACTTCTTTGGCAAGAAAATAAGTAAGCGTCAGCAACTTAGCAACTGGGATGCTGACGTGCTTAACGACAAACAGAAGTCGTACGCTGCCACCGATGCGTGGGCATGTATCAAATTATATGAGGAGTTTAAACGACTAAGAGATACTAATGACTATGAGTTACAAGAATATATACCTGAAGAAGGGTAAAGAGGAGAGTCTGAAACGTTTCCATCCGTGGGTGTTCTCTGGAGCTATACTGCGTGCCGACAACGGCGTGGAGGAGGGTGACACCGTGAGGGTGCTTACAGAGAAAGGCGACTTCATTGCTGTGGGACACGCACAGATAGGCAGTATTGCCGTCAGAGTGCTGTCGTTCAGAGATATTACTATTGATGAAAACTTCTGGCACAGTCGTCTTGAGGCAGCCCTGCAGGTACGCATAAACATTGGTGTTGCTGACACAGCGGAGAACAATACCTACAGACTGGTTCACGGCGAGGGCGACAACCTGCCAGGACTTGTTATAGACTGCTACGGGAAAACGGCTGTGATGCAGGCACATAGCGTGGGAATGCACATCTGTAGGCAGGAGATTGCCAACGAACTCGTAAAAGTTATGGGTTCGAGAATAGAAAATATATACTACAAGAGTGAGACAACCCTTCCGTATAAGGCGGAACTGGGACAGGAAAACGGCTTTATTTATGGTGGTTCACCAGAGAATATTGCTGTCGAGAACGGACTGAAATTCTATGTTGACTGGCTGAGAGGACAAAAGACAGGATTCTTTGTTGACCAGCGCGAAAACAGAAGTCTGCTCGAGAAATATGCAAAAGGACGTACCGTACTCAATATGTTCTGCTACACAGGAGGCTTCTCCGTCTATGCTATGCGAGGCGGAGCAAGTATGGTACACTCTGTAGACAGTAGTGCAAAGGCTATAGAACTCACTAACGCTAATGTGGAACTGAACTTCAAAGGCGACAAACGTCATGAGGCATTCTGCGAGGATGCTTTTAAGTTTCTTGACGATGCTGACGACAAATACGATCTCATAATACTTGATCCGCCGGCATTTGCGAAACATAGGGCTGCTCTGAGAAATGCGTTGAAGGGCTATACGCGCCTTAACGTAAAGGCTTTCCAACGTATTAAGAAGGGTGGGGTGCTGTTCACTTTCAGTTGCTCGCAGGTAGTAACAAAGGAGAATTTCCGTAATGCTGTGTTTACGGCAGCCGCCATTAGCGGTAGAAAGGTGAGAATACTCCACCAGCTACATCAGCCGGCGGACCATCCGATAAATATCTATCATCCTGAAGGTGAGTATCTTAAAGGACTCGTGTTGTATGTTGAATAGGGTAGCGAAAAATATAGCTGACAATAATCTGCTCGACAAGGGCAACAAGTATATCGTAGCTCTTTCCGGTGGTGCCGACAGCGTAGCTCTTCTGCTTTCACTTAGGCAGTTAGGATATGATGTTGAGGCTGCTCATTGTAACTTCCACCTTCGTGGTGAGGAGTCGGATAGAGATGAGAAGTTCTGCGTCAGTCTCTGCGAAAAACTCTCTGTTCCGCTTCATAGAATACACTTCGACACGCTGGAGTATGCCTCGTTGCATAAGATAAGCATAGAGATGGCAGCACGAGAGTTGCGCTATAACTACTTCGCACAGCTGAGGAACGACATCGGAGCTTGTGGGGTGTGTGTGGCACACCATCGTGACGACTCAGTGGAAACGGTACTTCTAAATCTTGTGCGAGGTACAGGACTGCGAGGATTGCGAGGCATACAGCCTGTACATGATGGCATTATACGTCCTCTGCTTGTGGTAACAAGGGCTGAAATAGAAGAGTTTCTTCGTGCGGAAGGGCAAGACTATGTTACTGACAGCACCAACAAAGAAACAGACTTCATGCGTAACAAGGTGCGACTGGAGTTAATACCTCTTCTTAAAGAGTTGAATCCTGCCGCTTGCGAGAATATTGCTCATACAGCGGGAGTACTTTGCGATGTGGAGAAAATTGTTGAAGAGAGTATAAGGAAACAGAAAGAAATAGTGTTCAATGAGGGTGCAGGGAGTATTGATATTAAGAAACTTGACAGTCAGAAAGCACCAAAATATCTGCTTTACGAGATTCTGAAGGATTATGGTTTCTCCTCGACTCAGGTAGAACAGATTTACGAAAATCGTTATGGGGAGTCGGGAAGGGAGTTTCTCTCTGCAACATCGTGCGTACTCGTAGATAGAGGACGACTCATCGTTTCCAATCGTCAGGAAGAAAAAAGTACGATGATGAAAATTCCTGAGGAGGGACTATATCGTATTGACAACCAAGAAAGTAAGTTGCGTATAGAGAAAATAGATAATGCTGACGGAGTAGTCAGTCGCGATAAGAATATGGCAACTCTCGATGCTGAGAACATCTCATTCCCCTTGATTCTTCGTAATGTTACTGCTGGCGACAGATTCCATCCGTTTGGAATGAGAGGCAGCAGACTACTCAGCGACTATATGACAGACAGGAAAATGAATATATACGAAAAGCGCCGCCAACTGGTGTTGACGGACGCTAACGATAATATTCTGTGGGTTGTCGGAGAACGTACTGATAACAGATACAAGGTGACTGATAACACTCAGCACGTACTACGTGTCACTCTACTGTGATTACGGGTTCTCCTTCGGCAACCGGCTTCGTTTCTTCACTCTTTATTGCTTCGCCATTTTCTTCCTCGAGGGTGCTGTCCACAGCAGCAGTATCAGGTTTATGATAATAGCTTCCACCAATATATGTATTACGGTCTATCGGTTCATCAGGAGGAGTGAACTTTCCGTGATAACTCTTGAAAGCGGGGTCGTTCATTACCGATTCCAGGAAGTATCCGCAGATGGGAAGAGCCGTCTTGCTGCCTTGTCCTAAGGCTCCTGTGCGGAAGTGGATACAACGATATTCTCCACCGACCCAAGCACCACATACCAGATTAGGACTGATACATATAAACCAGGCGTCAGAGTGGTTGTTCGACGTTCCTGTCTTACCACCGAACTCTGTATCAAGAGCTCCCTTGTTGCCCACCCAGTGGTTAAGACTCATCGACGTAGCTCCTGGTTCACGAAGTCCGCCCATCATCAGCTGTTGCATGTAGAAGGCACTCTTCTGCGGTATCACCTGCTTTGTCTCCGTCGGAGCCAGATATACCTCGTTGCCGTTCTGGTCAACCACTCTTGTTACTAGTACCGGGTCTATGTGTCTGCCGTTGTCAGCAACACAGCAGTATGCGTCCACCATTTCCAGAAGGTTTACGTCGCTTGAACCGAGTGCCAACGACGGAGTCTCGTCAAGATGACTCTTTATACCCATATCGTGTGCTGTAGCAGCGATATTACGTATTCCCATCTCCTGACCAAGTCTTACGGCAACGGAGTTTATACTTTGTGCGAATGCCGCCTTCAGAGGTACAGAATCACCAGTGAAGTAGCCGTTAGCATTTGTTGGTGCCCATATGCTGTTTTCCTTCTTCTTCGCGTCGTAAACCTCCATGCGGATATACTCATCACGACGCTTGTCAACAGGTGTTAGTCCTTGGTTCATCGCCTCCGTATATACAAAGAGTTTAAAGGTAGAACCAGGCTGTCGCATTGCCGTTACTTTGTCGTATTTCCATGAGTTGAAATCAACGTCACCAACCCACGCCTTTACGTGTCCTGTGTGGGGTTCCATAGCAACGAATCCGCAATGCATGAAGCTAACCATATAACGTATGGAGTCCATAGTAGAAAGTTCCTTCTCAACGAATCCGTTTTCGTAGTCAAAAACTTTTACATTGTGTGGTTTGTTGAGATAGTAGTCCACAGAGTCTGGACTATTTGGGAATTTTCTTGTGAGATACTTATAGACGGGCAGACGTTTTGCTATGCCCTCTATGAATCCCTGAATCGGCTGATGGTGCTCATCCTGCCAAGGTTCCGTACGTCCCCAGTGATTTCTAAAGTTGTTCTGTACCAACTTCATCTGTTTCGTTGCGGCCTCCTCAGCATACTTCTGCATGCGGGTGTCTATAGTGGTGTAGATCTTTAGTCCGCTATTGTAGAGATCGTATCCGTTTTCTTTACACCAATCCTCAAGATAGTCTGCTACTGCCTCACGGAAGTACTGCGCCTGTCCGTCGTAGTTTGACTCCACGCTGTAGCTCAGTTGTATAGGGATTCTTGACAACGAGTCGTACTGGTGTTTTGTAATGTCGCCCTTGCCAATCATATTTGCGAGGACCACATTACGTCTGTTAAGTGAATTCTCGGGGTGGGAGATAGGGTTGTAAGTTGTTGTCGCCTTAAGCATTCCCACCAATACTGCCGCCTGTTCTATGGTAAGTTCCTTAGGTGTAGTATTGAAATATGTCTTACAAGCCGTCTTTATTCCGTATGCGTTGGAGCCGAAATCGACGGTGTTAGCATACATCGTCAGGATTTCCTCCTTTGTATATATGCTTTCCAGTTTTGTAGCTATAATCCACTCCTTAGTCTTCAGGATAAGCATTTTTATGCCAGGAATCTTCCCCAACAGTCCTGTGGAGTACTGGGTACGCACTCGGAACATATTCTTTGCCAGCTGCTGTGTTATTGTTGACGCACCACGAGCATCGTGGTGTAGCAGAGCATCCTTAGCGGCTCCGAAGAGACCTATGGGGTCTATTCCCCAGTGTTTGTAGAAGCGCTCGTCCTCAGTATCTATGAGTACCTTCCAGAAGACGGGGTTGACATCTTCGTACTTCACAGGAGTACGATTCTCATTGAAATATTTACCTATGAGTACTCCGTCAGCACTGTATATTTCCGATGCAGTACTTGTCTGTGGGGCTCTTATTCCCGAGAAGTATCCTGGAGACTTACCGAAGAGCCATAAAAAATTCATGTCCACCAGTCCGAGATAGACGATGAACAGAACAACAAGCGAGCATAGTATTACGCTCGCTTTTTTGTACCAATTAGTATCTTTGTAAAGCGATTTATACCAGGAAAAGAATCCTTTTATCGCTTTCCATAAAGTCGTTATGGCTCTCTGAAAGAGAATTTTCATTATTTTGCAGGAGTTGCAGGCTTAGCATCGTTAGCTGCAGGAGCCTGTTTTGCATCCTGAGAAGCTCCGAAACCAGGCAGGTTCTTTGGATTTGTCTGTTGCTGTTCTGTAGCGATATTTTCCATAACGCTCTTTTCTGTAGTAGCGGTAGGAGCCACCCAAGCGCATATTACGCTGAGTGCTACCATAGCTGCAGCAAGTGTCCATGTGGCTTTCTCTATGAAGTCTGTGGTCTTGCGTACACCCATAATCTGGTTTGAGCCAGCAAAGTTTGAAGAAAGGCCTCCGCCTTTAGATTCCTGAATGAGCACGATACCAATCATCAGCAGTGCTACGAGTACGATTAGAATTACGAATAATGTGTACATTCTTTTACTTATTTTTATTGTTATTATTTATTATCAATTTCTCTAAAAATCGAATTTGGTCTGCAAAGTAAGCATTTTTTTTTGGATATGCCAAATTTAAACGCTTAATAATTTCCAAAGCCTGCGAATATCTGCCTTGTTTTATGTAAATTCGGGCTAATGTCTCGGTAAAATAGCCTTCTTCGTCTTCATTTTCACCATTTTTGTCACCCTCGTCGGCAATCTCTGGAACATACTCTATGTCTTCTTTGAGTTCTATCCTTCCCTGTTCGTTGTTGTTTATGAAGGTGTCAATAAGGTCTAATGTCGGTGACGACTCCGTTTCTTCGCTCTTCACATCCTCTTTTTCTTCTGTTTCCAGGAGGTATGCTACGTAGTCTATTGCAGCGTCGGCGGCTGTTGGTTTTCGTTTTTTACTCTTATCTTTTTCCTCTTCGACAGGAATAGTCTCGAGGAATTTGTCTATTAGCTCGTTTGTTGACGGACGTTGTTCAGCTCCCTTCGTCTGTTTCTTTTCGTCAGCAGTTTTTTCTGTAGTCTTCAGCTGGTAGTGTGCCGACTCTACAAGATTGAAGATAACCTTTCTGTCGGTTATGTATATTGCTGCTCGTCGCAGTTCCTCGTCAAAGGTTGGGTCGTGCAGTATATACAGGTTTTTCAGCATCAGCAGTCGTGCAGTCTGGTAGTATGGGTACTGAGCTATCAGAGAGCGCAGGTCGTACAGCGTCTCCCTATCCATCAGTTCCGGATGTCTTATGAGATTAATCAGGTCCATATTACCAATTAGCTACTGTTGCATTGAATATCTGTTCTGTAATGTCTTTCGACATCTGTGTCACATATTCTTCCTGTACGGAGTTTAGGCTTCGTGTACTTTCGTACGATGCTGTTGCTGTGAACTGCTGTTCGAAGTCCTGGTCGTGGTTAGTATTATTAGTGAATCTGACGTTAACAGTCATCGAAAGTTCTGTCATTGCTGAGTATCCTTCGCTTGTCACCGCCCTGTTACGCTGTTGATATTGTGTTATTTCGCCCTCTATTTTGAGGTCGCCGTTTCGTCTTACCTGTATGAGTCGTGTCTGTGTAGCAAACTGGTCTTTCAACTGGTTGTTGAAGATAGCCGACATTGGACCCCACACATAGCTCGAACGTATTGGGAAGTCGGCTATCTGTATGGTCTTTGTCTTGTTATAATCAATGCTTGCTCCGTTGAACTTGTAGCTAACGGAACATGCGCTGAGCATCAGTGTGAGTGCTATTATAACAGATTTACTCGTCCAGTCCATATTGTTTTATTCTTCTGTAAAGTGTTCTGTCACTTATTCCTAACTCTTGTGCTGCCTTTTTGCGATTGCCGCCATTCTTGTCGAGTGCTTTTATAAGCATTTGTCTGCTTATATCGTCAAGGTTCAACGACTCCATTTCCTGTATCTCCTCAGCCTCAGCTTCCATCGGTTGGGTAATTGGTGAAGGGTGTTGTGCGATGGGTGCAGGGTGCTGGGTGATGGTGGTCTGCTGTTGGTTGACGGGAGATTGTAGTTGTTCTCTTAGTGAGTTCATCTCGCGTCTCAGGTCGCCCACATTGCCTTTCAGTTCATAGAGAATCTTATAGAGCAGTTCGCGTTCGTTCTCGTAGGAGTGACTTCCTCCTGCGGGTTGTATTGTTGCGAGCATAGTGCTCTCCGTGCTCTGTGGTATGAATTTCAGCAGCGCCTCTGCCGTTATCTCTCTGTCCTGACTGAGTATTGACATCTGTTCTGTGATATTCTTCAGCTGTCGTACGTTTCCAGGCCATTTGTACTTCAGGATTAGCTCTTTGGCTTCCTCTGTGAGTGTTATCTTCGGCAGTTTATATTTTTCAGCCATCTGCATAGCGAAGAGTCTGAAGAGCAGAATAATATCCTGTCCTCTGTCGCGCAGCGGAGGCATTTGTATAGGTATCGTGTTGAGTCTGTAGTACAGGTCTTCGCGGAATCGTCCTTCACTGATGGCTTTCTGCATATTTACATTTGTAGCAGCCACTATGCGCACATCGGTTTTCATAACCTTTGTGCCTCCCACGCGGATATACTCTCCCGTTTCGAGTACACGGAGCAGTCGGGCCTGTGTCGCTAAGGGCAGTTCTCCCACTTCGTCAAGGAATATTGTTCCTTTGTTAGCTTCTCCGAAGTATCCTTGACTTTCACCGATAGCTCCTGTGAACGAGCCCTTCTCGTGTCCGAAGAGTTCCGAGTCTATGGTACCTTCAGGTATTGCTCCACAGTTTATGGCGAAGTATTTCTCACGTTTCCTTGGTGAATTGTCGTGTATGACACGCGGTATAATCTCCTTACCCACACCGCTCTCGCCGACGATGAGTACTGAGAGGTCGGTAGGGGCTACCTGTAGTGCAACGTCGAGAGCGTGGTTCAGTGCGTCGCAGTTGCCTACTATGTTGTAGCGTTGTTTTATTTTTTGGAGTTCCGAAGTGTTCATTTTCGCAAATTTGGGGGCAAAGGTACGAATAAACGAAGAGAATACAAAATAAAAAGGAATATTTTCTCAATCTCTCATTTTCTCAATCTCTCATTTTCCCATTTTTATGAAAAGGAGTCCTATTGCCGTCCATATAAGTTCTCGAATGCGTACTATCAGTGCTACGAAGATACCGGCGCTGGCAGTCATTCCCAAGCCGCCTACCGACATAAGGAATCCTCCCTCTCTGCCGCCCAGTTGTAGCGGGATGAAGAATAGCAGATTGGCGAACAAAGAGGTGAAAGCCAGGATAAGTATGCATTGCAGGTAATTCACTGAAGGCATTATCACCAGCAGTACAAACATTATCTCAAGAGCTGACACTACACGACACGACAGCTCTAAAAGTACTGCCGCTACAAAAGTTTTTGTTTCCTGTTTATGAAGTGCTGCTATCTGCGTGTCAATCTCGTCGAGTTGTTTTCTGTGTTCTTCAATGAAAGGTATTGCCCAACGTTTCACCATAGGAATATGTTTCAGGATGTTGAGCATCCTCACCGCCAGTCCTTTCGTATAACCCACCACAAAGAACCATATTCCGAGGGCGCAGAAGAGCACTACCAGGCTAAGTATTATCGCCATAAAGACGGTCATAGGCTGTGTCAGCACATAGAGTACAGCCGACAATAGCCAGAACCAGAAGTGTGAGAATATGTGTGTCATAACATAAAGTATTACTGACGAAGTGGCCCGTTCAGTACCTATGTATGGCGACAGCGACATTATTCTGTAGGGTTCCCCTCCCATCAGTCCTCCTGGTGTGGCGTAGTTTAGTGCAAATCCTGCTATCGTCACCTTGTAGAGCCACCAAAAGGATACCTTAGGTGATTTTATTATCAGCCACCACGCAGCAGTATTAAATATGTAAAGGAAAGCCCACAATGCTACGACGGCAAAGAACCAATATCCAGCACGCAGAAGTCCTTGCCACACCTCTTCGAAGTCCATCTGCGACACCATAATGATAAGTACCGCCAGACCGAAGAAGAAAAATGCATTTTGGTATTTCTTACTCACCCTTTGTCTCCGCTTTCTTAGGAATGCTGAAACGAACCTTTTCGCCGTCCTCTTTACGTTCGTGATATAGTTTCGGCAGTGGGTTCTTTATTGCTTCGTCGTAGTTATGTCTGTTACGGGCTATGTCGATAGCTGTATAGATAGCATTTCTGAAAGCCTCCTCGTTGGCTTCGTTCTTACCTGCTATGCTGAACATCTCGTCGCAAGAGGCAGTAGTGTGAATTATGGGTAGTCCGCAAGTCACCTTTACTGTTTCCTGACCGAGGTCCATTGGAATATTACCTACTACCATCAGTGCGTCAAACGCGTCAGCCTTTCCTTCCTCAACAAATGCTTTTGACTCGTAAGGTCCCATTACCACAGTACTTTCCTCCGTAAGTTTCTTGCTCTCGCTGTTGTTGTCGAGCAGGGCAATTCGTGGGTTCAGTATGGAGAAGTCGCGTTTCAGTGTTGTTGTCAGCGTCTGCAACTGTTGCTCCAATGTATTTTCTACACCTTTATTATACTGTACCACTCTGGTTTTGTCGTTTATGAGCATCGTCAGTTGATTCGGATTTCGTCGTGGCAGTCCTTCAGCAGGACAGGTTACCAGCACATCAATGAGTCGTTTTACCATATCCTGCTTCGCTCTTTCGTGAGCCTCGAGAGCATTTTTCTTCGACTCCTCTGTTCGTTTCCCGAACTCCACCTTTGCTTCGTTGTTCGACGTTGCCAACAGGTTCACTTTTCCCTCTTTAGCCTCTTCCGCCTGTTTAATGATGTTAAAGCCAATCTGTTGCTCGAGTGTCGCCATGTGGCGTTCTGCAATCTTTGGGTTACCGTATATTATAGGTGTACACAACTCCAACATCGTCGGGTCGCTAAAAGTCTTTATAATAAGCTCGTAACCTATTCCGTTTGTGTCGCCTTGAGTTATTGCGACAATTATCTTTTCGTTTTTCGCTTCCATATATCTAAATATAAACTATTAACTATCAACTATCAACTAAAATATCGCTCCTTCAATTCTTCTCATGATATTCCTTTTCTTTCCCTCAGGAGCATACACGAATACCTCTTTTACTATTATTTTGTCTTTCGTTTCCTCAACAACGGCGCAGTAGGGACCTCCCATCATGTCGTCTTTCATAGCCCACAGTCCTCGGAATGTCTTTGGCGTTCCGTTTGTCTCGTGTACGCTGTATGTTGACATATATACTCCGTCGTGCTCTCCCGGGATGTTACTTTCCATCACGCTGTCGCGCATCGTCCTGAATGTCTTTTCGTCAGTTATACATCCCTTCGGCAGCGTGTATATGCAGAGATTTGTCATTCCCGTTGCTGTTCCGTTCGATAGCCACAGAAAGTCTTTCCCCTGTTTACTCTTTTTCATCTCCTCGGGCACTATCATCTCTATTCCGAATAATTTCTTCACCATTTCCGATGTCGTCTTGTTATGGTGCTTTTCGAGATATTCCTTTGCCCTCTGTCGTTCTTTAGTTATCAGTTCTTTACGCAGTTGCGTCCAGTTTGGAGCATCATTTTTTGTCAGGTCCACCAGATTTCTGTGTCTTTTCGCCACAGCATCCATTTGTTTCAATACTGTCACGTCGAACCAAGGTTCTGGCTGCGGCAGTAGTGTGTCTGCAATGCCTAAAGAGTCCTTAGCTACCTGTCCCAACGAGTCGTTGCTGGTAACTACTACGACTTCCCATGCTCCTCCCGTTTCCCGCTTCTCCATTGAGCATCCGGTTATCAGTATTACAGCTGTTACAATAAGTATATTTTTCACTCTCCTCGCTCTTTAGAATATAGCATTCCGCACGCTGCAAAGATGTCTTCTCCTCTGCTGGCGCGTATTGTTGTTGTTATTCCTCTTGCTGTGAGGTAGTCGCGCAACATCTCCATATGTTGTTGGTCCACACCCTCAAGGTCTGCATCAGGTATTTTGTGGAAACGTATCAGGTTTACTCTGCACTCTATACCTTTCAGCAGTTCAAGTACTTTGTCCATATCGCGTCGGGAGTCGTTGACACCTTTAAAGACAATATACTCGAATGAAAGTCTGCGTTGATGTGTGAAATCGTATTCTCTTAACATCTCCACCACCTTTTCTATTCCCATTCCGTTTTCTGCCGGCATCAGTTTGCGACGAACCTCGGGCAGGGGGGCGTGCATTGATATTGCTACGTGACAAAGACTTTCGTCGAGGAATCTCCTCAAGTTAGGCATTCCCACCGAGCTCACCGTTATACGTTTCGGGCTCCATGCGAAGCCCCAGGGTGCAGTAAGTATTTCTGTTGCTCGGAGTACGGCATCAATATTGTCCATCGGCTCACCTTGTCCCATAAACACTACATTTGTCAGTCGTTCTCTTTCGGGCAACGCCAATATCTGGTTAAGAATGTCTCCTGCTGTGAGATTGCCTTCAAATCCCTGTCGTCCTGTCTGACAGAAGTGACATCCCATACGGCATCCAACCTGTGACGATACGCATAGTGTGGCACGTTCTTTATCAGGGATGAATACCGTTTCCACTCGTTTGAGTGATTGTTCTGGTTTTTGAGTGATGACAGGAAAAAGGTACTTTACTGTGCCGTCCACCGACTCCTGTCGCAAAACGTGGTTCATCGTTCCCACACAAAACTTCTCTGCGAGTTTTTCTCTATTCGCCTTCGAGATGTCAGTCATTTCGTCAATGCTGGCAACACGTTTTTCGTACAGCCATTTCGTTAGTTGCTTAGCGGTGAATCGGGGCATTCCCAGCAGTTCCACTTCCTTGCTAAGCTCTTCAGGCGTCATGCCTATAAGTACCTTCTTTTCTTCATTCATGTTTGCAAAAGTACGAAAATATGAAGGAAAAACAAAAGAAATAAGCGATTTTATTTTGTTCTGCTCTCGTTTTTTCGTACCTTTGACGGCTGAAAAGAAATTGATTTGTAAAAATGAGATATTCAGTAGATAGTTTTGTGTGGACCAGCGACGAGCAGACGCTTAGTACGCTGCGCGAGATACAAGAAGTAAAACACACCTTTTATGTTGAGGAGTCGCCGACGAGTAGCGATGCCGTGAGGAATGTAGCGAAGAAAGCTACTGCCAAATATACGTTGCTTGCTATGAAGCGTTCTCCGCTGACCATAGGCTACGGTGCTGTGGGACGTCTGGTGCAGGTTGCTGACCGCACTGGTGCCGCTATGATTTATTGTGACCGCTGGCAGGTAGAAGGTGGCAAGCGTGTTAAGCATCCCGTCATTGACTACCAGGAGGGTAGTGTCCGTGACGATTTTGACTTTGGCTCAGTGTGGCTTGTACGTACAGAACTCATCCGCCAGTTTGTGGCAGAACACGTCCAAAGTCAGTGGAATTGGGCGGGACTCTATGAGCTTCGTCTATGGCTCAGTCGCAAGGGTACGCTGTTCCACCTCGACGAGTTATTATATACCGAAGAGGAGGACGACCTCCGCAAGAGTGGTGAGAAACAGTTCGACTATGTTGATCCGAAGAATCGCGAGGTACAGGTGGAGATGGAGCGTGTTGTAACAACTCACCTCCGCGAGATTGGTGCCCTCATCACCCCAACGAATTACATCACTCCCGACTTCGACGAGCAGGAGTTTGCTGTCGAGGCGAGTGTCATCATCCCCGTCTTCAATCGTGAGAAGACCATCCGCGATGCTGTAGAGAGCGCTCTGCGCCAGAAGGCATCGTTCCCCTTTAATGTTATTGTCATTGAGAATCACTCTACCGATGGAACAGCAGAGATACTCCGTTCCCTTGAGAAGAAGAGTGACAGCCTTGTTGTAATCACTCCGGAACGTCTCGACCTCGGCATCGGTGGCTGTTGGAACTATGCTGTCAACGACTCCCGTTGTGGACGTTTCGCTGTTCAACTCGACTCCGACGACCTCTACAGCGACGAGAACACCCTGCAGCACATCGTTGATGCTTTCCGTGAACAGAAGGCAGCAATGATAGTAGGTTCGTATCGTATGTGCGACTTCGACCTTAACACCCTGCCTCCAGGACTTATCGACCACGCCGAGTGGACCGATGATAACGGAATGAACAACGCCCTGCGCATCAACGGACTAGGTGCTCCAAGAGCATTCTTCACCCCCTTGTTGCGCCAGATTGGTGTGCCCAATACCAGCTATGGTGAGGACTACGCTTTAGGACTTGCTTTCAGTCGTCATTGGCGCATAGGACGCATCTTCACAGAGCTTTACCTCTGTCGCCGCTGGGGTGGTAACAGCGATGCCGCCCTCACCATAGACCGCATCAATGCCAACAACCAGTATAAGGACCGTCTGCGTACTATGGAGATTCAGGCACGTAAGGCTATTACAAGCGACGATATGTCGTCAGCCAACTTTTCTGTTCAGCGTTTCATAGAGCGCCAACTCGAGACGTGGACATTGGCAAATAAGAATTATCGCGACCTCCTGGATGTGGAGTCTAAGGAACTCGCTATCGGCGACCTTACACTCCTTGCGCAGCATAATCCTGCACGCATAGTCTCTACGGGAGCCAGCATAAAGCCCGTGGATATAGAGCATCGTCCCTGTTTCCTCTGTGCCGGCAACCGTCCCGAGGAACAGATGAAGAAGACACTTCTGGGGCGTTACGAGCTTCTTGTCAACCCCTTCCCAATACTTCCTGACCACTTCACGTTGCCCACCATAAAGCATGAACCGCAGACCATACGCCGTCGTTACGGAGACATCCACCGTCTTCTGGAGAAATATCCTGAGTGGATGGTGTTCTACAACGGTCCGCATTGTGGTGCTTCCGCTCCCGACCACATGCATTTCCAGGCAGGAACGAGTGGGGTAGTCCCCTTGCAGCGTATGTGGCAGCGACTCAGTCGTAACCTCGAAGACGTGGTGATGTTCAACGATGACGAAGGAATCTTCCGCATCCCTGACTATCCCGTTCCAGCGTTGCTGCTAAAGAGTCGTACCAAGGATACAGACGAACGCATGTTTAAAACCTTGGGACTCAACAACGACGATGTCAACATCATTGCGTGGCGTCAGGGTGCAGACTTCATAAATGTCATCTTCCCGCGTCGTAAACATCGTCCCGACTGCTACGATGAGCTTATGGTAAGTCCTGGAGCCCTTGATATGGCAGGCATGATAATAACGCCTCGCAAGGAGGACTTCGATATCATTACAGCACAGCAGGCTATTGATATTCTCAAGGAAGTAGCCATTAGCGATGCCGACTTCGCGAAACTTGTGAAGAACATCCAGGTAGCTGCCGACAACGACAATGACGCACAGGCTATGACACTCAATACTAAACCCTCGATACTTAACGTTAAGGTGGGTATCGTTAGTGCGGAGAAGATAACCTTCTCGCTCAACAAGCCATACACAGCGAAGGGTGAGGATATCTGTGGCGAACAGAACGTAGAGTTCTCTGAAGGCGGAATCCTTTGGAACGGCAACCTGTGGAGCGAACTGACCTTCACTCCGAAGTCGTCAGACGCTTCATTCTCACTGAACGATGTCACCATTGGTGTCAACTTCCATTGGGAGCGCAAGGAGACACAGACCTTCCAAGGTGTTCTGCGCCTTGTTGTCGAAGAAGATAAGATATGCGCTATCAACGAGCTTCCTGTAGAGCAGTACCTCACCAGCGTCATCTCGAGTGAGATGTCAGCCACCTCGTCGCTCGAGTTCCTTAAAGCTCATGCCGTCATCTCACGTTCGTGGCTGTTGGCACAGATGAAGCGTCGTCAGGAACAGAAGATTAGTGGTTCAGGATTCTTCTCGTTCATAAAGAAGGACGATGAGTTGATACGCTGGTACGACCGCGACGACCACACCATCTTCGATGTCTGTGCTGACGACCACTGTCAACGTTATCAGGGTATCACAAAACAGACAAACCGTCACGTCGTAGATGCTATCAAGGCTACACGCGGACAGATACTGATGTATGGCGACGAGATATGTGATGCCCGCTTCTCGAAGTGTTGTGGCGGAAAGACCGAGGAGTTCCAGTACTGCTGGGAAGACACTCCAAAGCCATATCTTGTAAGTATCGACGACCCATTCTGTAACACCCGTGACAAACAGATAATATCGCAGGTACTCAACGACTACGACCAGGAGACGCAGGACTTCTACACCTGGCAGGTAAGCTATACTCCGGAAGAGTTACGCAACGTCATTGAGACGAAACTCAAGGTGCAGCTTGGCGACATTGTGGACCTCGTACCGTTGGAGCGCGGCAAGAGCGGACGCATCTGGAAACTGAAGATTGTAGGTTCCGAGCGCAGCTACACCATAGGCAAGGAGCTCGAGATACGTCGTGCACTCAGCGAGACGCATCTCTACTCCAGCGACTTCACCGTAGAGAAGCGTTCTGGGAAGTTCATCCTCCACGGACGCGGATGGGGACACGGTGTAGGACTCTGCCAGATTGGTGCTGCCGTAATGGGTGAGCGCGGCTTCTCCTACGACCAGATACTACTACATTATTATAAAGGTGCAGAAATAAAGACGTTATATTAATATAGGATGAAAATTAGTAAATCAAACCCTTGGTCATGGGTTCCCTCGCTGTATTTTGCCGAGGGCCTGCCCTATGTGGCAGTAATGACCATCTCGCTTATACTGTATAAGCAGTTAGGACTAAGTAATACGGAGATAACCTTCTACACCTCGTGGCTCTACCTGCCGTGGGTTATAAAGCCCCTGTGGAGTCCCTTTGTAGATATTGTAAAGACAAAACGCTGGTGGATTCTCTCCATGCAGTTGCTTATCGGTGCCGCCTTCGGTGGCATAGCCTTCACCATCCCGACGTCGTTCTGGCTGCAGGGCACGCTGTTCTTCTTCTGGGTTATGGCATTTGCCAGCGCTACTCACGACATTGCTGCCGACGGTTTCTATATGCTCGGTCTCGACGAACATAACCAGGCTAACTTCGTTGGCATCCGTTCCACGTTCTACCGTCTTGCCACCATCTTCGGACAGGGCGTGCTCGTCATGATAGCCGGTAATCTGCAGGTGTTCTGGCGCAATAGCATATCACTCTCGTGGAGCCTTATGTTCTACGGTGTTGCAGGACTTTTCATCGCTCTCTGGCTATGGCACGGGTATGTGTTGCCGAGAGGAGAGGAGAGAGTTAATAGTGAAGAGTTAAGAGTTAAGAGTGAAGAGAGAAAAGAGGAGAGAGACCTTAAGGCTCTCGTTAAATCCTTCTTCACAAAATTCCCTGCTCGTGAAGTCACCATCGGCATTCTCTTCATGCTGCTCTACCGTATGCCTGAAGGACTGCTCGCTAAGGTTTCGGCACTCTTCCTTGTAGATGCCCTCCATAACGGCGGTCTCGGACTGTCGCCTCAGGAGTACGGTTTCGTTCAGGGTACTATGGGAGTCATCGGTCTAACCCTTGGAGGTATCCTCGGAGGTATCTGTGCAGGTCGTCACGGACTGAAGAAGTGGTTGTGGCCTATGGTCTGCGCCATCACATTGCCCGACCTCGTATATGTTTATATGAGTTTCGCCGTCCCAGACAACTTCCTCGTTGTCAACGTCTGTGTGTTCTTTGAGCAGTTCGGCTACGGCTTTGGCTTCACCGCCTATATGCTATACCTTATATATTTCTCTCGCGGAGAGTACAAGACCAGTCACTATGCGCTGTGCACAGCCTTTATGGCACTCTCAATGATGATTCCTGGTCTCTTTGCTGGAGCCCTTCAGGAGGCAGTAGGCTACCAGGCATTCTTCATCATCGTCGTTGCTTTCTGTGCAGTAACCTTCATAGTAACCTCGCTCATCAATATTGATCCGAAGTTTGGTTTAAAGGAAGTAGAAGAAACAGAAGAAGTAGAAGAAACAGAAGAATGAAAATAGGAATAATACAACAACACAACACGTCGGACATCGACGATAACAAGCGCCGTCTTGCAGAAGGAATAGCCCGTGCGGCAGCTCAGGGTGCGGAACTTGTGGTGCTCCAGGAGCTTCACAACTCACTGTATTTCTGTGACATTGAGGATGTCAGCCGTTTCGACCTTGCCGAGTCTATCCCCGGTCCTTCCACCGATTTCTACGGCTCTCTGGCGCGTCAGCATAACGTAGTGCTCGTAACCTCGCTCTTCGAGCGTCGTGCCGCCGGACTTTATCACAATACCGCTGTCGTTCTTGAACGTGACGGCAGCATTGCCGGCAAGTATCGTAAGATGCACATCCCCGACGACCCGGCATACTACGAGAAGTTCTACTTCACCCCAGGCGACCTCGGTTTCCAACCCATTGACACCAGTGTGGGACGTCTTGGCGTCCTTGTCTGCTGGGACCAGTGGTACCCCGAGGCAGCACGTCTTATGGCACTTCAGGGTGCCGAATTGCTCATTTATCCTACGGCAATAGGCTACGACCCTAACGACACCCCAGAGGAGCAGGAACGCCAGCGCGAGGCGTGGACAACCGTCATGCGCGGTCATGCTGTTGCCAACGGACTTCCCGTCGTTGCTGTCAACAGGGTGGGCGAGGAGGCTGCCCACACCTTCTGGGGCAGCAGCTTCGTGGCGGGACCGCAGGGAGAAATACTCTATAGTGCCAATACTACCGACGAGGTAGCTGTTGTTGTCGATGTTGACCTCCAGCGCTCCGAGCAGGTACGTCGCTGGTGGCCATTCCTTCGCGACCGTCGCATCGATGCTTATCAGAATATTCTCCAAAGATATGTAGAGTAATAATTACTTTCTAAAATTTAAAGTTATGAAGAAGTTATTTATTTTAATGCTTTCCTTCACCTTTGCTGCCGCTGGGTATGCACAGGAGGTAACAACAGAAAAGCTAGACGCTTACTATCAGGGCGTTTTCAAAAACTTGCATAAGCGCGCTTATACTGGTCAGTACGAGCTGCCAAAACTGCCCAAGGCAACTCCCGAGCTTATGCGCAAGGCGCACAATGCTGCTGGTGCACCACTGAATTTCAAGGATCGTATATGGTCTCCAGGCGAGTGGGAAGAGGTTAAGGCTATCGTCGTTAGTCCTCTATATGCTCACTTTCACCCAGAACACATGGCTGACCCTCGCTATTCTGTATCACCTATGGTACCAGGCTATGGAGCTTATTACTATAAGCAGGACCCGGATGCGGACGAAGATGGAAAATTCTTGGGTTATGGTCAGTACATTAGTTTTATCGACGTGCAGAGCGAGTTAGGTCAGATATTTTTATATATAATAGACGCTATTCAGATGGGTGGAGCAGAAGCGTGGGTACGCATAGAGTCAAGCGACGACGCTTATATTCTGCGCAACGCCATGAAAACGAAGGGTCTGGCAACCGACAATATACGCTTCTTCGTGGCTCCAGGCAATGCATACTGGTTCCGCGACTGTGGTCCTATATGTTTCTATTATGGTGACGACGATAATCTGGCTATGCTCGACTTCTTCTATGGCGCCAGTCGTTGTGCCGATGACGTGGTGCCGTCAGTACTCCACAGAGAGATGGGCATCCCCAACTACATCTCTTCTATTATTTGGGAGGGTGGCAACTGCCTTGTTGACGGAGTAGGTACTCTTATCACGTCAGAGTCAACGTTTAAACATAATGCTACAGATGCTGGTCCTATAATATGGGACGGTGAGAATTACAGTTCCATCAGCGAAACAACAAGAATAATTCCTACTGAAGAGGATATAACAGAAGCCCTGCAGGGAACGTTGGGACAGAATAAACTTATCTTCGTTCCTGCTCTGAAGAGTGACGGTGGAACAGGTCACGTTGACCTCTATGCCGACGCTAAGGACGAGAACGGTTTCTTGTTTACCAAGATGCCTGAGGCTTACAACACTTGGAAAGACTACGCAACCGTTGAGAATAACATCTCCACAATCTTTGCACAGAATAGTGTTATCTGGGAACGTAACTACTACGATATGGGACGTCTGCCATTCCCGTCAAAGGACGACGGTACCAACTTCGAGAGCGAAGAAGAATACGGCAGTAAGTATTCCCGTTCTTATGCTAATCACTGCATCGTGAACAACGTCATCATTCAGCCTTGCTTCTCACCAGTAGGCTATGACCACATGCCTACGGCAGAGTGGGACCGCAACAATATAAAACTCATGCAGGAGCGCTATCCTGGCTACACCTTCTATTGCGTTGATATGCGTAAATTCGACGGTCAGGGCGGTTCCATCCACTGTGTTACAAAGCAGATTCCTGCCGACAACCCCGTTCGTATTCTCCACAAGAACATTCACGGCAGCGTGAATGCAGGAACCCTGACGGAAATCCCCTTCAGGGCTATCATCACCAACAAGAGCGGTATTGCCAACGCACAGCTCATATACCGTGTTGATGGAGGCGATTGGCAGACTGTAGAGCTTAAGAACGACGGCAACAGTTGGTACGCAAGTGTTCCTACAAGCACATTCACTTTGGGCAGCAATGTAGATTATTACTTCTCGGCAACATCGAATAACGATAAGACAATCACTAAGCCTATTAACGCTGCTTACGGAGCATTCTTCACCTTCAACCTTACCAACGAGGGTGATTATGACGAGACGATGTTCGACTTCGATACCAAACCGATGGCAAAGGAAATGATTACATTCACTCTCGACACAAAATACCTGCGCGAAGACACCAGCGGCAGTCCTGCGACAGCCATCAGCGAGGTGAATACCGACAATGTAAAGAAGGCTGATAACAGCTGGTACACCATTGGTGGTAGCCGTCTCAGCGGAAGACCTTCTGCAAAGGGTATTTACATCTATAATGGCAAGAAGGTAGCTGTTAAGTAATCGCAATGTGGTCCGTGACATAACGGTAGAGTCCTGCTCTGTTGGTAACCACCAGCTGGTAGGGCTCTCCTTCTTTTGTTGTCCCTTTTTCCCGGGTTAGTGGACTTTGTACTGGAAACGTTGACCTTCGCTCTATGCAAACGTTTTACGTACATCCCCGCCCATACTAAGCCTCCAAGAGCACTCAAACTTGAGCATCGTAAATGTACCCGTTCCCGCACTAAGGAAAATCTTTACAGATGTTTTCCAAATTGTGACACACTGCGTCACGAATTGACTTGGTCGCACTATCGCCGTCTGATCAGTGTGGAGAACGTTCCCAGACCGTTAATCTTCACGCGGCGCGACTGCAAGAGCATCTCTACCACGCAGTTGCGGTACTTCTCAAGCACACCGTAGATAACGTCGGGCGTATAGACCGAGCCGTGCTCGGCAATGTGGTTCGCCATCTTGCGGTTGTCCATAGTCAAGCGAAGCATGAAACAGGTGGAGACGGAGCCAAGCATGACTCCCGAAGAAGCCATAGAACAATTGCGTTCGCTATGAGGGTCAGAATGTCTGACGTGATGAAGCGCATGGAGTAAGTGCATGTTTTCCCTTACGCAGAAAAAAATATCCGCCGAGATTCTCAACGACTTGAGAGCCTCGGCATTTTATGTCCGTTTAGAACTGATAAGAGAAATGGTATCCTGAAAACTCTCTAAAACTCTCCAGGACCATCACCCACACCTCCAGCAAAGTAAAGCAAGTACACAGCAGAGTACACAGCAGAACTACCGACCCGGTGCGTAGATGAATAGCGATGAAGGATATATTACCTCTGAATCCAGTTCTCTATGTTCAATCCATCAATGCGGCTAAGATGTTGAACATTGTCGGTCACCATCGTGAGGCCGGCTACTTTAGCGGCACAGCCGATGAAGAGGTCATAATCCTCTATAGGGGTACCAAGATTTTGGAGCCTTATTTTCTCCTGACAGAAAGCATCAATAGTGTAGGCAAAGGGAACAACTTTCACCTTACTAACGAAATCGTTGACAATACGGAGGTTTTCCATTTTCTTCTCACTCTTGTATGCGCCAAAGCGCAATTCCATCACTGTTACGTCAGCAACATAGCACTGTTCACGACCGACCTCCTCAAGTCGCTCGTTGACACCATATTTATCACGCAGGGCGAATATGCATATATTGGTATCCAAAAGATATCCCTTCATAATACTAATTCTTTCATGTTAGCATTCCTTGAAGAACGTATGTCTTCAATAATCTTCTCGGCTGTTCTGTCATCTTGCCAGCGTCCGGCAAAACTCTTTGTCCATCCTTTTTCGTTGGACGACTCAGATACAGAGTCGGCAATGGAACTGCTTAACAGTGTGATAAGTTCAAGCTTGACACTATTGCTGAGGTCTTTCAGCTCTGACCAGTATTTCGCGCTGACAGGTGAAGAGGGTGATAAATTTATTGCTTTCATAATGATATACTTGCTATTTGTTTGCAAAAGTAGGAATAAAATCTGGAACGACAAAATAAACAATAAAAATCTTACGATAACATGAACGACGAGAAATTAAGGATGTCTTTTCCGTTCCATCCCATCGGGTACAATAAAGACGAGACTGCCACAATGGGCAAGAAGGCTGATAACAGCTGGTACACCATTGGTGGTAGCCGTCTCAGCGGAAGACCTTCTGCAAAGGGTATTTACATCTATAATGGCAAGAAGGTAGCTGTTAAGTAATCGCAATGTGGTCCGTGACATAACGGTAGAGTCCTGCTCTGTTGGTAACCACCAGCTGGTAGGGCTCTCCTTCTTTTGTTGTCCCTTTTCCCGGGTTAGTGGACTTTGTACTGGAAACGTTGACCTTTTCAACTGAGACCCCTAAAATAAGTTGAATAAAATAATATAATAAGAATCATTGGGAAATGAAATATTCTTTGTACCTTTGCAGTCTGGAAACAACCATAAAAAATATTAAAGCAAAATTAAAGAATGTTATGAAAAAAAGAAGACTCTTGTTGGTATTCGCGTTGATGACCACGCTTTTTGCCAACGCGCAATGGAGGGTCGGAGTTACTGCCGGAGCGGACTACAACGTTTTCTCCATAGACAAGCAGTACATGACCGACGTTTTGTTTGACGGACGCTGGGGCGTTACCTGCGGTGTTACGGGACAGTACAATTTTACGGACTGGTTTGGTGTTCGTGCCGACTTTAACATGACGCAGAAGAACTACCGCATGCACCGTGCGATCTTTGAGGGTATAGACCTGAAGTACCGCAACACCTATCTGCAGTTGCCTGTGATGGCGTCGTTCAGCTTCGGCGGTGAGAAGCTGCGCGGTTTCTGTAACCTCGGTGTCTATGGCGGCTACTGGGCACGCAGCTACCGTTACGGTCAGGACATAAACTCGTTCACAGGCAGGTATTACGACGTCAAGGAAAAAGTGGCGTTCAACAGCGACCGCGACAAGCGCTGGGACTGCGGTCTCGTGGGCGGCGTAGGTCTGGAGTACCAGTTCGCAGAGCACTGGGCAGCACAGGTGGAAGTGCGCTACTACTACAGCACCACCAGCACCACCAAGCAGTATATGAAGAACAAAGACTATCGCTATAACTCGACGACAGCTATTCAGATAGGTGCAAGCTATATTTTTTAATTAAACAACGGAAAGACAATGAAGAACAAAATATTAGCAATAGGAGCCATAGCATTGGCACTCACAGCAACCTCGTGCCGCGAGTCGAGTGACACGCTATATGCTTACGATCACGAAGATATCATCTCCTTCGGTGAAGGTTACCGAAGTTTTGGCGGCAAGTACAAGATAGCATGGAAGGCGCTAAACCAGTACTACGCACTCTGGGACTACGAGCAGCAGAACGGACTCGACTGGGATGCTGCCTACGACAAGTACTATCCGCAGTTTGCGGCTCTCGACCAGCGTGAAGCCGACGACCCCGTCACTGACGGTGAACTGAAGAAACTTATGGACGCTGCCTTCGGCGGACTCCACGACGGTCACCTGGGTATAGAGTTTTTGAACCACAAAAATAATAATGCGCCGGTGAGGGTTTCGCCAAGCACTTTGCGTAATCTTGACCGCGACGACGCGATGATTTCACAGAAATATCAGCCGAATATCTCAAAATACTACACGTTACCGGCAAACGGCGAGGTGGAAGTTGACGATAACGGACAGCCGCTGACGGCATACTACTCAACAGAAGTGAATGCGCTCTTGGGACACTTCATGAACACCAAGGGCATTGGCTATATGTGGATATGCGACCAGATAGACAAGTTGTTAGAGCTGACACTGCCTACCGCAGAGCAGTTAGAGAAGCTTCAGGCACTGCAGACACTGAAAGAAAAACTCTCCGACGAGAACCTTGATACCCAAGGGTTCAACACGCTGGCACTGCAGTATGCATATCTTGGTGTCCCCGAGTTTAATATGATAAACACCGGCTTCGAACAGGAAGGTATTACCATTCGCTATGCTCTCCTTAAAGGCAACATCCCCTATCTCCACTTCAGCCAGTTCTCAATCTCTACTTACCTGACAGAAGAAGGTCAGGCGGGTCTGGACAGTAACGACCCCAACCTGCCTACTCACATTGCCGGCATCAAGGCTGTATGGCAGGCGTGGTTTGACGCCATTCAGGAACTCGGCAAGTCAGGCAAGTTAGGCGGCGTCATCATAGACCTTCGCGGCAACCCCGGCGGTTCTACAGGCGACTTCCCCTATGCCCTCGGTGCCTTGCGTCCCTCGGGCGGAATGCTCGTAGGCAAGGAGCGTTTCAAGCGCGGAACAGGTCGTCTGGACTACTCGGTACCTATGCCAGCCATTATGGAAACATATTCTGAAGAGCACTACGTCGTTGACGATAAACCTATTGTCCTTCTTACAAACGGTAATTCGGTAAGCATGTCCGAGATAACGTCGCTGGGAGGCAAGACCCTGAAGAACTGCAAGCTTATAGGCAAGCGCACCCATGGAGGTCTCTGCGGACTGACAGACAATGCCTACAACACCATCAACTACTCCGGAAAGATAGGTATCAGCGGCAAGACACCGGTTTTTATCTACTGCCCGACACTGGCGCTGATTACTGTTGACGGTAAGATACTCGAGGGCGTAGGCATCACGCCCGACATCGAGGTTGACTTCGACGCCACGCAGTACGAGCTGACAGGAAAGGATACCCAGCTTGACAGAGCACTGCAATATATTCGTAACGGACAATAATAAAGAGAAAGGATACGAAAGATGAAAAATTCAAAATACATACTGATGCTCTTCGCCGCTTTCGTGGCAGGCATCATGGTGACAGGATGCTCCGAGAGCAACGAACTCACGGAAATCGTAAAGCCAAAGGAAGCGGACCCCGAGCAGGAGAAACTGTCTGACGAGGTATCAAAGAAGCTCGAAACCCTGCCGGGCGTTTCCGACGTTTACATTGAAATAAACGAGAATAGTGAAAACGAGGAGAAGGTATATTTCTTCAACTACGAACAGCTTATAGACCACAAGAACCCCGCTGCGGGCACCTTCAAACAGCGTCTGTGTCTGAAATACGTCTCTCAGGAAGCTCCCGTCGTGCTATATACACACGGCTACGAAATGGGTGACAGCGCACACCAGATTCGTACTACAGACCTTGCAACGCACCTCAATGCCAACACGCTCTCCGTAGAGCACCGCTACTTCAACAAGTCGCTGCCCGAGGCTGCCGACGACCTTAACTTCACCTACCTGTGGACAGACCAGGCGGCTGCCGACCTCCACGCTGTCGTAAGCATGATGAAGAATAACTTCTTCAAGCAGAACAAGTGGATAAGCACAGGTATCAGCAAGGACGGTATAACGACAGCACTCTACGCCTACTACAGCGACAAGAACGGATGGGACGACATAGACCTGTACGTGCCCTTCTGCGCACCCTTCCTGCCCGCAACACCTACATGCAGCGACGATATCCGTATGGGACAATACCTGTACAACAACTGCGGAGCAGGCTACGACGCTAACTCGGAGATGGGCATAGCCTATGCACGACTGAAGCAGATGCCTGTGGCAATAGCCAAAAACAAGGTGTTGCGTGAGGCTTGTATCAAGTATTTCTACCAGAAAGACCCCAAAACGTACCTGGAGATTATCAACACCTTCGGGCGCACTGAGGAAGACGTCACTTGCGGACTGATTTACTCCATGCTCATGCAAACCTTTTCCAAGTTCGCCGAGTTGCCTTTCAATACGTGGGCAAAACTCGTTCCTGACGTTGACAAGGCAATAGCTGACGCAACTACGGAAAAGGAGATAGCAGCAAGGGACGAGGCTATCGGACATTTTACGACCTTCGCGTTTATGAATGAAAAAGAATTAGCAGACTCATTGGAGGCACTTGCCACGAATGATATCACGGATGGTGAGGATGATTATTCCTACCAGAGTTCACGTGCAGCACTTACCGACACTGAACTCCTGAATTTCCGCAATAACGAGCCTTCCATGCCCTACTTTGTACAGGCAGCGCGCGAGCTGGGTAACATTGCTGTTGATTTCTCTATGCTCGAAGGAACATCAATATCTTCTAACAGAGCATATGCTATCAGTGATGTATTCTTGACCCACACCCTGATGCAGCGATATGCCTCGCAGTGGGACGGCGGACGTCTTATGAACGATTTCCGCTCGTGGGTAAAGACACAGTCCAAGTTCAAGATGATTTTCGTTTACAGCTCTGACGACCCCTGGACAGGCGGCGCCATCGACGACACTACCAACCCTAAGGTTACAAAGATTGTAAACAAGGGCGGTTGCCACCAAGACGCATTCCTTGACAGAAGAATGTACACAGCGGATGCTTCGCAGAAAATTATTGCTGCCATCAAGTCTTACATAGGACTATAAGAAACCAATAGCCGAAAACATTACGAGGGCGCCCCCGGTTCAGGAGGCGCCCTCGTCGTGTGTTATGGTTCGTCGCTCTCTATTATTGTCATAAAAAACGAGGACCGTTCTCGTTTGTGACGAGGCCGGCTCTCGTTTGGAACGAGGCGGGCTCTCGTCTTAGCTCTTAGATGTTTTTTAGGATTTCTCAATTTTTATTTTTCAAAAAAAAGTGTCATCCGTCATGCTGCAAACCATAGGTTTACTCCGACCAAACCATAGGTTTTCTCCGACCAAAGCATGGGTTTTCTCCAACCAAACCATGGGTTTACTCCGACCAAACCATAGGTTTACTTTGGACAAGCATACACGCTGACAATCCAAATGTAAAGATTTTTTAATGACGGCTGACACTTTTTTTCGAAAATTAAAATTTCCATAATCCTAAAAAAGAAAAACCTTCTCTTTATTTTGCAATTAAAAAAAAATGATTATATTTGCAGCGAAGTAACTTTAGCAAGCAGAAAACCTACTATATTATGAAAAGAACGATATTATGGATGTTCGCTGCCATCCTTATATGCGGCACCGTCAGTTTCCTGTCATCATGTACAGACAGCGACAATGCGACATCGGGAATCCCTGTTAATCCTACTGATCCCAATATCGACCAGATGCTTGTGAAGGTTAGTGCAGATGTTCCTACTGCCGTACTGAGCAGCTTCGACGAGAAGTCTATGGGCGCCGCCTTTGTCCGTCGTCTTCCCAAGACCACCAATCAGATAGATAATGACACGAAGATGGTATTCATCAAGGGCGAGGACATCATAGGTCGTCCTTTGACAGAGTGGTTTGAGACCACAAGACTGTATCTTCGTGGCGGTTACATAGCTATAGAGAAACCCCGCGACGCCCAGCTGGTGCATCTGATGGAGAACATAGCAGAGCATGTTTCAAGTGCTGAGCATGATATTCTCAACCGCTACGGCAACGTAAACATCATTCCTGCTAATGCTGATGCGGCACCCCGCAGAGTGTCCTCTCACGTGGAGCGTTTAAAGAATCGCATTGCTAACATGAAGTTGGCAAGCAGTCGCGCAGCAAGTGAAGGCGACCCCGTAGCCGAGATGGTTATCTTTGCTATCGATGGTTACTATCACCATATACCTTATCAGGGCACTTCTGTAAACAGCTCATATTCCGACAATAGCGATGTAGAAGTAGCAGGTTCGACAACAACCGTTAATAAAGAATACACCAAGAACAGCAGCGGTATGATGGCTGACGGCGCTGCCCAGTGGCTCAACAACCGCGAGAAGTCCAAGCAGGCGTCAAAGTCACACCGTTACAGTCGTGCCGACGGCAGCGGTGCCATCAACGACCTGATGAGTGCCAGCGAGGAATATACCTTCCAGGAGTGGCTTGCAACATGGTCTTGGGACGCCTGGGAAGCACGTCGCAAGCAAAATGCCTATACAGAGACTATGCGTATCTGGGGTGCTCACAATATAGATACCAACAAGGACTATTACTGCGTAGAGCAGAAAGTGCTGGCATCTGTCGGCGGCAAGAAAGACGGCGATGCCCGTTTCGACCCTCAGCAGACACTCTATCCAGGTCCTTACTCGGAAGGTGAATGGATTGAAGCCAACTGCGATTATGAAGGTGACCACATGGTGAAGTACTACGGAGCGTGGTTCCAGGAGGGCAACTTCAATATGAACATCACTGGTGCCGGTGAAATAAAGTTAGAAGATGCTGTTCCCGACACAGACAACAACAACGTCAGTCGTTCGGTAGCTGTAGGAACGTCTTCTTCCAACACCATCGGCTTCTCTTTCGGTGGTCTCATTGGCGAAAGCCCCAGTTTGTCGTTAGGCTTTAACTACGGTCACACTGAAGGCAGTACATACACAATGACAACCACGAACAACGCAAGGGAACTGCGCTGTGCAAAGAATACCGAAGGCAACAAGGTGTCGTGGACATATACCAACAGCCAGTCTATTATCTCAGACTCTGACGAGGATGAACACATTATGGCTTCTGACGCTATCACTAACGATGTTGACATAGACAACCAGGTATGCTGGTCGGTAGCCAACCCGGAAGGGGCATACACCTTAGAATACTACGGTGAGCCGAAGATGAAGTGTCTGTTCATCAAGGAAAACGGCAATGAGCACGGCACGACAACGTGGCCTAACAGAACCCCCAACACACAGGTTCTCCTCATACCTAACCGTGCTGAGCAGGTTTGGTATATGGATATCACCTTCCCGGAGATTGGTCAGGAAGGTCACCTCGGCGACAAAGGCAAACTCGTGGAGTATTTGCAGCGCCAGTTCCCCAGCATCTATCAGACAGAGTTAAGGCTTGCCGACCAGACCCCGGAGAGCGAAAATACCATCAAGCAACTTGTAGATTACACCAACGAAGTGCTGAACAACAGCGATGGTGCCCAGACCATGAAAGAGTACGCTCTTGATCTTGGTCTGAGCCAATATACTGTAAAGTGGTACACCATCGACGGCAAGCACGACAAATACGAGCTAACCATTTACGCCAAATAACAAACCACTATGCTACGGATTCGTTTTTGTTAGTCCCCAGTAGCTCTTGAGGTCGCTGATGGATGCCTCCACGTCGTTCTCTATCTCGTCCGGCAGATTACAGAAGAAGTCTATGCCTGTGCGCTGCTCCAACTCGTCGATAGTTATGGCGTAGTCACCGTAGTTCTTGTTGGTGTCGCTGACGTCGGCATGCTCCGTCCACAGTCCCAGGGCGTGATATGTGTCCTGAGACTTGTTGTATGCCAACAGCGCCATGTAGAAGTATTTCGGCACGAGCAGTCGGTTGTTGCACTTCTCGGCATAGACGCCGGCGCTCACCTCGCCGCCTATGTTGACGTTAGCTATCGTGGCAGCCTTGACGACATATATAGTGTCGCAAAGCCCTGTGCGGCTCCACGTGTTGACCTTGTCCTCGAGGTTCTTCCACAGTCCTCCGTTGTGCGTCTGCCACTGGGGCTGCATGTTGGTTAGGAAGAACGTCTGTTTGTTCTGCTCTTTGGAACACTGGCGGTCGAGTGACGGGCAGAGGTGTCCGCGCGAGAAACCACTGTTCTTATAGTCTGAGAGCTGGGCACTCGTGGTAACGTCGGGGTCAGCCTTGAAGTCGTCATTGCGGTCCGTATTGCTGAGGTTATTACCTGCGTGCATCGTGTAGCACGTCCAGCGATTAGCAATTTTTGAGTTGTCCCACTCCAGTGAGTATGTCACCCCGTAGTCGTCGGTCTTCTTAACAACAACCTCGTTGTCGGTAGTGTTGCTGTTAAGCTGCGGATATTCCAGTCCCCAGGCGTAGGCATAGCGCCCCGTGAGTTCAAAACTATTCCAGTTGGCATTGGCGTTGGAAGCGTCGGGCTCGCTCTCGGGGTACTCTATCGACGACATCTGCGAGTAGAGGTAGTCGTCGGTGGTAGAGGATGCCTTAAGATAGATTTTCATACCCACGTTAGAGACAAAGGTGATGTGGTCTATTTCACTCTTCTGGTAGCTGACTTTGCGTCCGTCCTTCAGGGTGATGTTCATATTATAGATTTTGTCGGTCTTAATGTTGTCAGGATATATTACCTGTGCATTAGCATTCAGTGCGAAGAGCCCGATGATAAGTGTCGATATTATTTTCTTCATTGTCGTGCCCTCCTTATTCTTCTTCATCTTCGTTAGACCATAAATCTACATCCTCAAGGACGTACTCTTTGGTGTGTGCTCCACCAGCATTGCCAGGGGTAGGGTTCTCCATATTTACCACTTTTCCGTAACGGCTTACGCCGCCGTTAATGGCTGTCGTGAGGTCCATCACTATAGTCTCAGTCGATGGAGCAGCGTATGTGTTCTTGTTCTTTTCCATTGTCATGAGATTTTTATTTAGTGATGTACTTCTTTCCGTTCCTTATCACTATACCTTTATAGTTCTTATCAACGCGTTGTCCACCAAGGTTATAGTAGTAATCATAATTCTCCATTCCCAATTCTCCATTCTCAACTGACAGGATTCCGTCCGTATCTTCGTAGTCCTCGCCGTAGATGACAACCTTAGCCGTTCCGCCTGCGGGTACTCGGTAGAAGGCTCGCATGCCCTTCATCGTACTCGAGGCTTCGTCGGTGGGGTAGTACAGTTGGTCGCCGTCGCCCAGGAACAGTTCCGTATGGTCAAGAGCCATAGAGTAGGGCGAGTAGATAGCCACGAAACTGTAGTCGCCGTCGTTAATCGTCCGGGCTTCTGTCGCACTCAGCGTCACGTCGTAGAACGTGGGGTTGCTGATGGTTGTCTCGGGAATGATAAGGTAGGGCTTGCCCGCCTCCACACTCGCTGACTCTTTGAAAAGCATCGTCGTCCCGCTGGCGCGGTCGTACTCACGGATTAGCGCTTCCGACTCGTCGAAATTGATGTTGAAAGGAACGGCAAAGGTGTTCCAGTAGTCGCTGCTTAGCGTGCGAACCAGTCGGACGGTAGCGTTCTGGATGTCGCTCGCCGGCGATACGAAGGTCTCGTTTTCGTCGATGACATAAACGAGAGGACGAACGCTGTTCTGATAGATTGGTGCAATCTGTTTTGTGCTATTGTAAGGAACGGCTATTCCCGAGAGGTCGTAGCGTGCTCCGTTGTGTGGCATCTGGAAGTAGGCAGAAGAGTATTTGTCGTAAGCCTCGATGTTACTTGTTCCCTTTACAAGGTTTTCTACCTTTACCCAGTCGGCGAGGTTAGCGTCGTAGGCGCTGGCGTCAATCTCCTTAGGCATCACCATATCCTCGCTCACACGGTCGGCTATGATGAGGTTGTCGGTATTTGTGTTCGCCGTAGCCTGCAACTCGGGTAGTCCGTTATCCAGAGTGTATTTTCCTATCAGGGTTCCTGCCACGTGCTGGTTGTAAGCCCAGGGACGTGAGGGCGACGTGATGTTGTACAGACAGATGGCGCCGCTGTTGTCGCGCAGAAATACCTCCTGACTGTTGCTCCTGACGTAAGTAACGCGGGCATCCGCAGCGTCGCTGAGGCTTAGCGCCGCCTCAGTTCCGGCATCCAGCGACCTGAAGGCTGCTATGCTTGTCACCAAAGGGAAGTAGGTTACGTTGATGCTCTTGATATAGAGAGCCACCGACGAAGTCTGTGCAAACGACAGTTTTATCTCTCCCTGCTGTCCACCCGTGAAGGTGTACGCGGTAGCACTATTAGTAAGCGATACGGAGGTCTCTCCGCTGCATGTAAACGGTTTGTCGTTGACACTTACAGCGAATGTGGCGTTGATGCCGTTTGCTCCGGATACATTGACTGTAATCGAGGTGATGTAGCCCGTAATGCCTGACGTGGAGAGGATGGCAGAAGTGGCAGGATTGGCGACGGAACCTATCTGCTGACCCTTAGTGCCGTCATATCCGTAATAATTGCCGTTGTTGACAAGTGTCCACTCAACGTCGTTAAGCGCCAACTTCTCTGAGTTGTGAAATGTCGTTGTCGTGAACGTATAGGAATACTCCACCGCCTTAACAGACATGCTGCCGACGAATAGAAATCCTATAATCAGTAGTAATAAACTAAGTTTTCTCATATATCTACAATAGTCAATAGTTAATAGTTTATAGTGAACAGTTAACAGTGAACAGTTAATAGTTAATAGTTAAAGGTTCAAAGGTTTAAAGGTAATCATAATTTTCAATTCCGAATTGGCTTTCCCCGTAGGCGCCGAACTTCGTTTCTCAATTATCAATTATCTTGGGGTACTGCATCGTGCAACAATGTATAGAACCATGTTGACGAATTATAGACCGCGAGTCAATAGGTATCATCTCTCTGTCGGGGAATGCCTCCTGTATGCGCTGTATCGCCTTCTCGTCGTTGGCAGGCTGTCCGTAGGTGGGCACCAGTACGGCACCATTTATAATAAGGTAGTTAGCGTAGGTTGCCGGCAGCTGCGTTCCATCCTCGTCGTAGATAGGGTCGGGGAGCGGCATCCGCAGCAGAGTGCCGTCGGGCAGTATTCTCGCCAGCGTGTCTATATGTCCGTCAGTATCGTCGCCGGGCAGCGCCTCGTCGTCGAGCCACACCACGCGGTCGGCACGTAGTCGGCGCTTCAGCTCCTGCTCTATCTGTTGCTCCGTAAGTGGTTGGTTGCGATGAGGCGCAAGGAGACAGCAGCGGGTGGTGTAGATAGTTCCCTTGCCGTCGCTCTCTATTGAGCCGCCCTCGAGGACAAAGTCGAGGTGGGACTCGTAGAGTGAAGAGTGAAGAGTGAAGAGTGAAGAGTGATGGGTGAAGAGTGAAGAGTAGAGAGAGCGGTTGATGGCGTTGTCGAGTGATGCCTCGAACTTCTCGCCCCACCCGTTGAAACAGAAGTCGAGTAGGGTGCCGTCGGAGAGTGTCAGGAAGGCGTGGTCGCGAGCCCACGTGTCGTTGGTAGGACACTGGTGATACACCACGTTACTCATTTGTTGTGTGGTGAGGTGCTCTGCGAGCAGTCGCTTCACTTTCTCTACGTCGGGCGCCACAATGAGGAGTTTTTCGCGCTCACTGATAGCCTGCGCCATTTCAATATATGTCGCCGTTATCTCGTCCAGCATAGGAGCCCAGTCGGTCTTCTCGTGAGGCCACGTAAGCTGTACAAATTCCTGTTCTTCCCACTCTGCGGGGAGCGTTATTCTTTTCGTAACTTCTTTTTTCATAGGCATGTTTGGGTGCAAAAATAAGAAAAAAAAATGAATTATGAATTATGAATTATGAATTATTTTGTACCTTTGTCCGCTGATGCGACGCAGCAATTACGATTTTCTAACTACAGCACCTGTGCCAAAAGTCATTGGAACACTTGCCGTTCCGACCATCATCAGCATGATGGTTACGAGCATATATAGTCTTGCTGACACTTATTTCGTCAGTCAGCTAAACACCCAGGCTACGGCAGCTGTAGGTATAGTATTCACCGTTATGAGCATCTTCCAGGCTGTGGGTTATTTCTACGGCACAGGGTCGGGCAACTACATAGCAATGAGTCTTGGTGCGAAGAACGCTTCCGAGGCGTCGCAAATGGGTTTCCTGAGTTTCGTTTATGCCATAATAACCGGAGTGGTGTTGTCTGCTGTTGGCTTTCTCATACTGCCCAATCTGGCACGATGGCTTGGCAGTACGGAAACCATCTATCCCTACACTTTGGAGTATCTCAGTTTCATACTCCTTGCGTGTCCTTTTGTCATCGGTTCGCTAACCCTTAACCTGCAGTTGCGTTTCAGGGGCGACCCCTTCTATTCTATGTTGGGCATACTTAGTGGAGCGATATTGAATATCAGTCTTGACCCGCTATTCATCTTCTACTTGGATATGGGCATCAGTGGCGCAGGACTGGCAACGTTGATAAGTCAGGCTGTAAGTTTCAGTGTGTTGCTGACGATAACGCTAAGAATGAAATCATGGAAGATAGGAGATAAAAATAAGGATTACATAGCGTTAATAGTGAAAGGTGGAACGCCGTCGATTACCCGTCAGGGACTGGGCACCCTTGCGACGCTGTTCCTTAACCTTACGGCGGCAGGTTTCGGCGATGCTGCTGTCGCTGCTATGAGCATCGTCACACGCATCACTTTCCTCGTCTATTCCATAGTGATAGGTCTTGGTCACGGATTCCAGCCTTTCTGTGGATACTGCTATGGTGCGCAGCTTCATGAGCGTGTAGTCAAGGGCTTTTGGTATAGTGTACGTGTAGGAACAATATTTCTTACTGTTGTGGCGATACTCTGTTTCGTGTTCACCGCAGAGATAATATCACTGTTCCGCGACGACCCTGCAGTCATCAGCATCGGCGGTCAGGCACTTCGTTGGCAGGCTATTACCTATCCACTCGGAGCTATCATGATGCTTTCGAACACTATGATGCAGACAATCAATCGTCCCATAGAAGCCAATATCCTGGCAGCAGCACGTAGAGGACTCTTCTTCATTCCCTTTATTCTCGTGTTGCCGACATTCTTCGGACTCTTCGGACTCATAGTGACTCAGGCGTGTGCTGACGTCTGTGCTTTCGTGATGACGGTGGTGATAATGAGTTATTATCGCAACTCGAAAAAGTAAAAAAGTCGTCATTTTTTTTGTTTTCTATTCTCTTCTTTGTATCTTTGCCCCAAAATCTAACTATTATGAAGAAAACGCTACTCACTTTATGTGCGGTGACTGCGGTGATAGCATCGTATGCACAAGGACCCAACGCCAGCGGAACTTATTACAAAGCGGCTGACGGAAAGAGTGGACAGGAGCTGAAAACTGCCCTACATAATATTATTAAGGAACCCGAGGTGACGTCGTATAACGGGCTGTGGGAAGCCTACAGACTGACCGATATGACACCTGACGGTAAGGTGTGGGATATGTATAGCGACTTGACGAACTTTACAGACCCCGTAACGTGTTCGCACTCATACAGCAAGGAAGGCGACGGACTGAACAGAGAGCACTCGTTCCCGAAGAGTTGGTTCGGTGGTAGCGACAAGACGCTGATGTATAGCGACGTGCAGCACGTCATTCCTACCGACGGATATGTTAATATGCAACGTAGCAACTACCCCTACGGAGAGGTGTACTCGCCTTCGTATGTGTCGTACAACAGCTTCAGCAAGCTGGGCCCCTGTGCCGAGATAGGCTACACGAAGAAAGTCTTTGAACCTAACGACGAGTACAAGGGCGATTTGGCACGAATATACTTCTATATGGCAACGTGCTACGAGGACGTCATCACCGACTGGTACCAGTTAGGACAGACAGACATACTGACGAACAACAGCTACAAGCCCTACGTAAACTGGCACATGCAGATGTTGATGCGATGGGCAAAAGAGGATGCGGTAAGCGATAAAGAGGTAGAGAGAAATCACGGATGCTATCGTGTACAGGGAAACAGAAATCCTTTCATCGACTACCCCGGACTGGAGGACTACATCTGGGGCGACAAGGTAGGGCAGCCCTTCAACTACGATGTTGGAGGCAGCGGCACGTGGGACTTCCAGTTTAAGAAGACGCAGACCATAGAAAGCGGGAAGCGATACCTCATAGTAGCTAAGAACACAGACAAAGCGACACAGACAGACACGCTGCTGATGATGTTGCCGCTGAAAGGCTACGGATATATGCAGAAACGTCCTGTTACGGAAGAGTTCGACATTATAAACTACTGGACCGACAAGAATACCTTTACCTTTACCGCTGTCAATGGAGGTTACACCATCCAGCAGGAAGACGGAAAGTACCTGTGTATGACGACACGCGATAACGGCTCGTATTACTACAGCTTCAGCACCAGCGCTACGATGCCCGAGAAGGCTGGAGTATGGACAGTAACACCTAACGCCGACGGCACCTGTAAGATAATGAATAAGGACGCTAACTGCTACGTGCAGTACAGCACGTCGTACTACACCTACGGCAGCTATCCGAACAATCGTGGTGCTATGCCGGCACTTTATGTGGAGACTGATGTTACGGGAATCCACTCAATTGAGAATTCGGAGTTGAGAATTGAGAAACAAGGTTCGGCGCCTACGGGGAAAGCCAATTATGATTACTATAACCTCGCTGGTCAGAAGGTTGACAGTAGCTATAAGGGTATAGTAATTAAGAACGGAAAGAAATATGTACAAAAATAAAACCTAAATCATGAAAAAACTACTAACAACAGTTATGGCTGTGATAGCTGTGACAACAATCCAAGCACAAGGACCTAACAACAGCGGAACGTACTACAAAAATGCAGACGGAAAGAAAGGACAGGCGCTGAAGACTGCTCTGTACGAGATAATCAGCGATCATACAGACATCGGTTATGACGGACTTTACGACGCTTACGTCTCTACCGACTCGCGTGCCGACGGCTCCGTACGCGACTGGTATTCTAACACAACACACTATCAGCACTTTACCGACAAGGCGGGAAGCTACAAGAAAGAAGGTGACTGCTATAATCGTGAACACATAGTGCCGCAGAGCTGGTTCGGCAGCGGAAAGCCAAAGAGCGACCTGCACCATGTGGTGCCGACAGACGGCTTCGTGAATAACAGACGCGGAAACTACCCACTGGGAGAGGTGGGCTCTGCAACCTACACTTCGAATGGCGGCTATTGCAAACTGGGACAGTGTAAGACTGCAGGCTATAACGGAACAGTATTTGAACCGAACGACGAGGTGAAGGGCGACATAGCTCGAATATATTTCTATATGGCGACATGCTACGAAAACCTTGTGTCCAACTGGGACGGAGCAACGGCAAGCATTGTCTTTGCAGGAAACAAATATCCGGCAATGAAACAATGGGCGCTGGACATGTTCTTAAGATGGTCGAAAAACGACCCCGTCAACGACGTCGATACAAACCGCAATAACGCTGCGGCAAAGATACAGAAGAACAGAAACCCCTTCGTAGATTACCCCGGACTGGAGCAGTATATATGGGGTTCGAAGAAGGACAAAGCCTTCAGCTACGACAACTATGAGAAAGAGGTGGACGGAATTCTGTCAATTGAGAATTCGGAGTTGAGAATTGATAATTATGATTACTATAATCTCGCTGGTCAAAAGGTTGGTGCTGACTACAAAGGCATTGTTGTGGTCAACGGAAAGAAAGTAATAAAAAAATAAACAGCTATGAGGTTAGACGGAAGAAGAGAGAGCAATAATGTTGACGACCGCAGACGCATGACGGGTGGAGCGAAAGCAGGACTCGGACTGGGCGGTATTGTCATCATAGCACTTATTACCTTCATGACAGGAGGAAATCTGGGCGACGTAGTACAGAACGTCGGCTCGCAGATGATGAACCAAAGTCAGAACGTCACAGAACAGGGCGACAGAGAATTTACTCAGGAGGAACAGGAACTGGCGAAATTCTCAAGTCAGATACTGGCAGGAACGGAGGACGTGTGGGCAAAGGTGTTCCAGGAAATGGGACGCACATACCGTCCACCGAAGATGGTGCTCTACACCGGTAGCGTACAGACAGGCTGCGGACAGGGAAGTGCACAGGTAGGACCGTTCTACTGCTCGGCAGACCAGTCGCTGTACATCGACCTGTCGTTCTTCACAACGATGAAGAAACAGTTAGGTGCCGATGGTGACTTCGCCTATGCCTACGTCATAGCCCACGAGGTGGGACACCACGTGGAATACCTTCTCGGAATACTTGACCAGGCTCACGAGGCTATGGGACGTACCAACCAGACGGAGGCAAACAAGATTAGTGTACGACTGGAGTTGCTCGCCGACTACTATGCTGGCGTATGGGCACACCACGACAACGCTATGTTCGGCTCGTTAGAAGAAGGTGACATTGAAGAGGCAATACGTTGCGCACAGGTTATCGGTGACAACTACTTGCAAGAGAAAGCCCGCGGATATTCACAGCCGGAGACATTCACCCACGGAACGTCGAAACAACGTATGAAGTGGCTCAAGAAGGGACTCGAAACTGGCGACATGAGTGTGACGACGTTCAACGTAAGAGAGAGCGACCTCTAAAATTATCAAAAATAGATAAACTTAAACTAAAGTATGCAGGCAAATGATACAAGGGAATGCGAAACCTTGTATCTTTGCCTGCGAATGTGTAAGCGTTTTTTCTTTCTGACAGTATTGTTGTTGGCAACGTTTCGGGTGTCGGCACAGTCAAAAGGGAAGGTGATAGTTGTTGCCGATATGGAAACTCACCGTCCCATTCGTGACGTGCTGGTTTGTCTTGACAACGGCAACAACGTGAGAATCGACTGGCACGGAAAGTTTATGCTCTACCACAACAAGTTCAAACGTGCTACCTTTTCCCATCCTGACTATCTGACGCGGGTGATGTATGGCAGCGAAATGAACGTAGATACTATTTTCCTTATCCCCACCTGTCACACTCTCAGTGAAGTCGTTGTAACAGCAGAGGCTCCCAAAATAAATTCTCAGGTAGGAAGGTCCATCCAAAAAGAAGCTATAGCTACGGGTGTGAAACCTTCTGGTCGCGACTTCATTTCCCTGCTGCGTCCCAAAGATAGAAAGCGCATGAAAATGGGGAAGAAAGCAAGGGAGGCACTGGAGAATTATTAATGGGTGTAATCAGTAATGAAATAAGACACTTCCGCTTGAAAAAAATCAAAATCTTTTTTGCTTTTCACTCATTTATTTGTACCTTTGCAGCACAAAAGAATTTATTGCAGTAAATAAGATATATGTTTGAGAATTTAAGTGACAGACTTGAACGGTCGTTCAAGATACTAAAAGGAGAAGGTAAGATAACCGAAATCAACGTCGCAGAAACACTGAAAGATGTGCGCAGGGCGCTGCTTGATGCCGACGTAAACTATAAGGTAGCCAAAACATTTACAGACACAGTGAAGGAGAAGGCTATGGGTATGAACGTGCTCACAGCCATTAAACCTGGACAGCTGATGGTGAAACTGGTTCACGACGAACTGGCAACACTCATGGGCGGCGATGCTGTGCCAATAAAGATGGAGAACAAACCTGCCATAATACTTATGTCGGGACTCCAAGGTTCTGGTAAGACAACGTTCTCAGGAAAACTGGCTAACATGCTGAAAAATAAACAGCACAAGAATCCGCTGCTGGTAGCGTGCGACGTCTATCGTCCTGCTGCTATACAACAGCTGAAGGTTGTGGCAGAGCAAATCGGTGTGCCAGTATATAGCGAAGAAGGCAATATGAACGTCGTGGAGATAGCTAACAACGCTATCCGCGAGGCAAGGGCAAAGAGCCACGATGTTGTAATCATCGATACTGCTGGTCGATTGGCAGTCGATGAGCAGATGATGAACGAGATAGAGACGCTGAAGAATGCTATCAACCCCGACGAGACACTCTTCGTTGTGGACTCAATGACGGGTCAGGACGCAGTAAACACCGCAAAGGAGTTTAATGACAGACTGGACTTCGACGGAGTGGTGCTGACAAAACTCGATGGTGATACCCGTGGTGGTGCCGCACTCTCGATACGCACTGTGGTTACAAAGCCTATCAAGTTCATAGGTACAGGCGAGAAGATGGAGGCAATCGACGTGTTCCATCCATCACGAATGGCTGACCGTATCCTCGGAATGGGTGACGTGGTAAGTCTTGTAGAACGTGCCCAAGAACAGTACGACGAGGAAGAGGCACGACGCCTGCAGAAGAAGATCATGAAGAACAAGTTCGACTTCAATGACTTCCTCGGACAGATAAACCAAATAAAGAAAATGGGTAACCTGAAGGACCTGGCAGCAATGATTCCTGGAGTAGGCAAGGCGCTGAAAGATGTGGATATCGACGACAATGCCTTCAAGGGTATAGAAGCAATAATACAGAGTATGACTCCAAAAGAGCGCTCGAACCCCGAAATACTGAATACAAGTCGCAGGCAACGCATAGCAAAGGGTAGCGGAACGAACATCCAGGAGGTGAACCGACTGATAAAGCAGTTCGACCAGACCCGAAAGATGATGAAGATGGTTACCAGCGGCGGTATGAAGAATATGATGGGTATGATGAAGGGAATGCCCAAAATGGGTTGATAGTTAATAGTGAATAGTTAATAGTTAATAGTTGAGTGTTTGCCGATTTCGTCGGCAAGAAACAAAACAATATGACACTGATAGACGGAAAGGCGACGGCGACAGCGATAAAGGCTGAAATCGCAGAAGAAGTGAAGAAGATTGTCGAGAGCGGAGGAAAACGCCCTCATCTGGCAGCAATTCTCGTTGGTCACGACGGAGGTAGCGAGACCTACGTACGCAACAAGGTGCTGGCATGCGAGGCCTGTGGCTTTAAGTCAACGCTGATACGCTATGAGGACGACGTCACGGAGAAAGAACTGCTGGAGTGCGTAGCGAAACTTAACGACGACGATGATGTTGACGGATTCATAGTGCAGCTGCCGCTACCGAAACATATCAACGAACAGAAAGTGATAGAGGCAATTGATTATCGTAAGGACGTTGACGGGTTCCACCCGATAAACGTAGGAAGAATGGCTATAGGATTGCCCTGTTTTATATCTGCAACTCCCTTAGGCATCATAACTCTTCTGAAACGCTACGGCATAGAGACAAGTGGAAAGAAGTGTGTCATCTTAGGACGAAGCAATATCGTAGGTAAGCCTATGGCACAGCTGATGATGCAGAAACAATATGGCGACGCAACGGTGACGGTGTGTCACAGTCGCTCGAAAACGTTGAAAGAGGAATGTCGCGAGGCAGACATCATAATAGCTGCCATAGGACAGCCCGACTTCGTAACTGCCGATATGGTGAAAGAAGGCGCCGTGATTGTTGATGTGGGTACTACAAGAGTGCCCGATGCAACACGCAAGAGCGGATTCCGACTCAACGGTGACGTGAAATTCGACGAGGTGGCACCGAAGTGCTCCTTCATAACTCCCGTTCCGGGAGGCGTGGGACCAATGACGATATGCTCGCTGATGAAGAATACTCTTGCGGCGGGCAAAAAGGAATACTATGAATAGCGAAGAGTATTATAAACAGGGCAACGAATACAGACGACAGGGTGACTTCCAACAGGCAATGAACTGCTACCTCGAAGCGATAGCCCTCGACCCCGAAAGTCCTGCTGTAGAGGCAAAGAAGATGCTCGACGACATAATGAACTTCTATTGTAAGGATATGTATAATCCTTGAAACGAAACATACAAAAAACATAAAAAATATGGCGAAAATCAAAGGTGCTATAGAGGTAAACACAGAACGATGCAAAGGCTGTTCCCTCTGTGCCATCGCCTGTCCTAAACAGGTGATAGAATTGGCTGCTAAGAAAGTTAATGTTCACGGATATCCGTACGTGGAGCCGGTAAGAGAAGAGGACTGTATCGGCTGTGCTTCATGTGCTATAGTATGTCCTGACGGGTGTATAACTGTTTATCGTGTAAAGGAGTAATGATTATGGCAGAAAGAGAAGTAACCCTTATGAAAGGTAACGAGGCTATTGCACATGCAGCAATACGTTGCGGATGTGATGGCTATTTCGGTTATCCTATTACTCCACAAAGTGAGGTAATAGAAACACTTGCCGAACTGAAACCCTGGGAGACCACAGGAATGGTGGTCCTGCAGGCAGAGAGTGAGGTGGCGTCAATAAATATGGTTTATGGCGGAGCAGGAGCAGGAAAGAAGGTGATGACATCATCGTCGAGTCCTGGTGTGGCACTGATGCAGGAGGGTATAGCATACCTCGCTGGCGCCGAGCTGCCTGGAGTCTTCGTCAACGTACAGCGCGGAGGTCCCGGACTGGGAACAATACAACCCTCACAGGCTGACTACTTCCAGGCAACACGAGGTGGAGGTAATGGCGACTACTACGTCATCACGCTGGCACCAGCTTCGGTGCAGGAGATGGCTGACTTCGTTGACCTCGCCTTCGAACTGGCTTTCAAATACAGAAATCCTGCAATGATTCTCTCCGACGGAGTGATAGGACAGATGATGGAGAAGATTGTTCTGCCTCCATTCAAACCACGTCGCACCGAAGAGGAGATACGTCAGCAGTGTCCTTGGGCGTCGATAGGAAGAACAAAGGACCGCGAACCTAACGTGATAACATCGCTCGAACTGAAGCCGGAAATAATGGAACAGCGTAATATTCACCTGCAGGAGAAATACCAGCAGATTCGTGATAACGAGGTGCGCTACGAGACACAGCAGTGTGACGACGCAGACTACATAATAGTAAGCTTCGGATCGGCAGCACGTATCTCGGAAAAGGCTATAGAACTTGCTCGCGAGGAAGGTCTTAAGGTGGGACTCTTCCGTCCTATAACACTCTGGCCGTTCCCGTCAAAGCAGATTGCCGAGATGGCTCGCGGAAAGAAGGGCATCCTCGTGGCAGAGATAAATGCAGGACAGATGGTTGAGGACGTCAGACTGGCTATCAACGGAGCCCTGCCGGTAGAGTACTTCGGACGTCTCGGAGGTATTGTTCCGGAACCAGAAGAAATTGTAAACGCATTAAAGGAGAAACTACTATGAGCAATATAAAGAGTCCAGAGAATTTGGTTTATAAGAAACCAACCCTTATGAACGACGTGCCCATGCACTACTGTCCAGGTTGTTCGCATGGTGTAGTACATAAACTCATTGCTGAGGTTATAGAGGAAATGGGTATTGAGGAAAAGACCGTTGGCGTTTCTCCTGTGGGATGTGCCGTCTTCGCATACAGATATCTCGACATAGACTGGCAGGAGGCTGCTCACGGACGTGCTCCAGCAGTAGCTACAGCGATAAAGCGTCTGTGGCCGGACCGTATGGTCTTCACCTATCAGGGTGACGGCGACCTCGCTTGTATCGGTACTTGTGAAACCATCCACGCTTTGAATCGTGGTGAGAATATCGTCATCGTCTTTGTGAACAATGCTATATACGGTATGACGGGTGGTCAGATGGCGCCTACAACACTTTTGGGTCAGAAGACTGCTACGTGTCCCTACGGACGTGTGCCGGAACTTCACGGATATCCGCTGAAGATGCCCGAGATAGCAGCACAGCTGGAGGGTACATGCTATGTAACTCGTCAGAGTGTTGACACCGTTGCCCACATCAACAAGGCGAAGAAGGCGCTGCGTAAAGCTTTCGAGGCTTCTATGGCTGGAAAGGGTAGCTCTCTCGTGGAGATTACCTCAACATGTAATAGCGGCTGGAAGCTAACACCGCAGCAGGCTAACAAGTGGATGAACGAGAATATGTTCCCGTTCTACCCTCAGGGAGATTTAAAGGATACTACGAGCCTTTAGTTAAGAGTTAAGAGTTTAGAGTTAAGAGTTAGGGTTTAGAAGTACGTTGCAGCTCCGCTGCAACCAATAAGTAAGATGAAAAAGGAAATAATAATATCTGGATTTGGCGGACAAGGAGTCCTCTCTATGGGAAAGATTCTCGCCTATAGCGGTCTTATGGAAGACAAAGAGGTGACGTGGATGCCTGCATATGGTCCGGAACAGCGTGGTGGAACAGCCAACGTAACAGTCATCGTCAGCGACACTCGTATCTCGTCGCCAATACTTAGTAAGTACGACATCGCTGTTGTGCTTAACCAGCCTTCACTGGATAAGTTCGAGTCGAAGATAAAGCCTGGCGGAATATTGATATATGACGGCTTCGGCATTATCAATCCTCCTAAGCGTACCGACATAGAGATTTATCGTATCGACGCTATGGACAAGGCGGCAGCAATGAAGAATGCTAAGGTGTTCAATATGATTATTCTCGGCGGACTGCTCCAGGTGGCTCCTGTGGTAAGCGAGAACGGTGTGGAGAAGGCGTTGTTCAAGACTCTTCCTGAGCGCCATCATGCACTCATCCCGCTGAACATGCAGGCTATAGCTGAAGGAAAGAAGATTATCCAGAAGCAGTAAACAGGTCGTCTATATGTACTCCATAAGAATGTCCCACACGGCGATGATGTGGCATATGGAGCCAGCAAGCACGAAGAAGTGGAATACGGAGTGCATATAGCGTCGCTTGTTCATAGTGTAGAAGGCTGCACCGGTGATGTAGCTCACACCCTCGGCTATAATCCATATAAAGGCTGCTGTGCTGACGCTGTCAACAAGTGGCTTGAAGGCAATGAGTATGGATAGTCCCATACCGATGAAACAGAATGTCTCTACGTTACTGTGCTCCTCAAGATGCTTGAAACTTATTATGGTGCCGGCGATGGCACAGAGCCACACGAAGGAGAATAGTAACCAGCCCCAGTAACCTTGTTCGCGAAGTGCAATGAGAGTGATAGGCGAGTAGCTGCCCGCTATGTGCCAGTATATTGCTGCGTGGTCGAAACGTCGCAACACTTCCTTAGCCTTCGTCCTTAGCGGCAGAGCGTGATAGACCGTCGAGGTGATATAGCTGGCAAGCATACCGAAGAGATATAGTATAACACCCACACGTGCCCAGTCGCTGTCGCTTTTGAAACACCACACCAGAAAGATTATTCCGACAACGATGCCTAACAGTATTCCTGCGCTGTGCGACAGCGTGTTTATTATCTCTTCTCTTTTCGTATATCTTATCATCGCCCTTACTCCTCTTTATCGTAACATACAACTAACGGTAAGGTAAAAACTCAGTTCCACAAGCAGGAACAGCGCTCCGCAGCAGTCGCCAGTATATCCCTGAATACGTCTGTTGAGGAACAGATAGAAGAGATACATTACCAGACAAGGTACGAAGATGATGTAGGTCCACTGAATATCGTACTCCACTATACTTATATATAATAAAGGTAATAAGGGAATAACTCCCTGAAGGAAGTAGCTGATGCCTGTCTTGACACTGAATTTCCTGTATATGGTGTGTGCCTTGCTCGTCTCTTCAGTACGTGCATAGGGCAGGAACGATATTATCTGTCCGGCAACCATCTTGCTGTATGCGTCGCCACCCAGAACGATTATAGCCGCAAGGCCTGGTGACGATAACGTAAATAGTGTAGCATACAACAGGGCGAAGTAGAATATCAATGCTATGACACCATAGGTTCCTATGCGTGAGTCCTTCATTATGTCGAGGATACGCTGCTTGTTGTTGCCGCCGCCGCCGAATCCGTCGAAGAAGTCGGCAAGACCGTCTTCGTGGAGGGCCCCCGTGATGAGCACTCGCGACAGTATAGCACAAAGGATTACCAGCGAGTGGGGCAGTATGCTACTTCCGAACCATATTATCAGCGCCATAACACCACCTGTCAGCCAGCCTGTCAGCGGCCAGTGTTCCACTACTGTGGAGTAGCACTGCTGAGGCGGTTGGTATATTCGCCAGAAGGGCAGACGTGTGAAGAATATCAGTGCTGCCCAGATGCGCTGCCACCATTTAGAAGTATCGAGTGATATTTGCATTGTCAAAATTATTCATTTCGTTAATCATATTTACCGCACTCTGAATGATGGGGTAGGAGCAGAGCGCCCCCGTTCCCTCACCGAGTCTGAAACCCAGACTGAGCAGCGGCTCCGCATTCATAAGCTGCAACATATGCTTGTGGTAGTTCTCGTCGCCACAATGTCCGAAGATGCAGTATTCCAGCATCTCGGGATATAACGATGAGGCAGCCAGAGCGCAGGCACTCATGATAAATCCGTCAATCATCACCACCATCTTCAACTCTGCGGCACGAAGCATAGCACCTATCGCTGCCACCATCTCGAAACCGCCGAAGTAGCGTATCATGTCGTGTGTGTTATACGGCGACTTCGTGAAATTCTCTACCGCCTTCTTCAGCACCTCGTATTTATGGCGCACTCCCTCGTCGTTGAGTCCTGCACCAGCGCTGATGCAGTCCTTCAACGGAATATTCCCCAGCAGATGCATCCATATACTGCTTGGCGACGTGTTGCCTATACCCATCTCTCCCATGCAGATTATGTTACATCCCTCCTTGTGACAGTTGTCCACCATCTCCTTGCCTACGGCGAGAGCCCTTTCGTACTCCTCCTCGTTCATCGCTGCCTCGTAGAGGAAGTTCTTCGTGCCTCGTGCTATCTTTCTGTTAATGATACCTTCCACGTTGCTGAGGTCGTAGTCAACTCCCACATCTATTATATATAGGTGAAAGCCGTGTTGTCGGCAAAACATATTTACGCCTCCTCCGCCACGTGTGAAGTTCTTCATCTGCTGCCACGTAACCTCGCGAGGCGATACACTTACCCCTTCGCGCTCTATTCCGTGATCGCTTCCAAAGAGCAGGTGACACGGATTACAGAGTTTTGGCGAGAGCGTCTGTTGTATAAGACAAATCTGCTCCGCCAGCGTCTCCAAACGTCCTAACGAACCCTTGGGTTTGTTAAGATTGTCTATCTTTTTCCTTATCTCGCCCAATAATTTTTCGTCGGGCTTCCTTATTTTATATTCCATCACTCTTGACTTCGTCTAACCCCCTCACGCTCGACATAGCTCAAGCAAGCTTGGCTCTGTTCTCGCTTAATCGGGGCTTTCACTCTTCACTCTTCACTCTTCACTCTTCACTCTAATAGGAATCCCACTAACCATCAGCACCACCTCGTCAGCCTTCTCTGCAACATACTGGTTCATCCAGCCCTGCAAATCAGTAAACTGTCGCTGTAGCTGGTCGCTGGCTATTCCACCAAGTCCTATCTCGTTTGTCACGAATATGAAGGTGGCATCCTGTTCTGTAAACTTATCAAATTCTTCCTTTATCTTCTCAAGTGTCGTTTCCACCTTATTATATATATAGAAGAAATTCGTAAGCCAAAGGGTGATACAGTCTATGACGACCACCTGTCCGCTGACGTCGTGACGACTAAGGTGCTGTTCTTCCTCTATGGTAGTCCAGTTGTCGCCCCTCCTCTCCTGGTGTCTCTTCACTCGCTGTTTGAAGTCCTCGTCCCAGATGTGGGCTGTAGCCATATATACGGGGTGCTCACTCAGCTTTAGCGCCATCTGCTCTGCATACTCACTCTTTCCCGAGCGCTGCCCCCCAGTAATAAGGATAATTCTTTTCATGGGCACAAAGTTACATCTTTTAATATAGTGGGAACATGAAATAACACATATTTTATCATTTTTTATATGAGTTGTAAAAATGTCCAAAAAATTATAGTTTATTGTGTTTGTGTGCACGACAACACAGAAATTTAGTCTTAAAACATGTTTTTTTTTCAAAAATATTTGGAAGTTTCAAGATTTTTTCCTTATTTTGCACCCAAATTAAAAAAAATAAGAGAGTATTTATTCAATTTAATTAATTAAATTTAGAGAAACAATGAAAAAATTATTCTTAGTTTTTGCTGCAGCTATGCTGACAGCCTCTGTTTCTGCACAGAGAACAACAGTTACTGCCAATAAGGCACAGGACAACTGGTACGTAGGTATCAACGCTGGTGTTGCTACTCCTATGTCAAAGTACAGCTTCGACGCTGCTGGTGACAAGAAGGCAGGTTTCTTCAAGGGTATCACTCCTGAGTTCGGTATCCGCGTAGGTAAGAACCTTACTACAGTATTCGGTCTTGCTTTGGACGTTGACGCTTACTTCGCTAACAAGCAGAAGGGTATGTACGGCAAAGGCAAGTCTATGGTAGGTAGCAAGACTTTCATCAACGGTACAGCATTTGACCTTATGACAACTTGGAACCTGATGAACGCATTCGCTGGTTACCAGGGTCAGCCACGTACATTCGAGGTTATCGCTCTCGTTGGTGGTGGTTACACACGTGACTGGGCTAGAAAAGAAGGTGGTATCAACGCTAAGGCTGCTATCGACTTCGCTATGAACCTCGGTGCAGACAAGGAGTGGCAGGTTTACCTCGAGCCATACGCAATGCTGGCTAACGGTTGGGCAAACCCATTCAGAAAGGCACAGCCTGCATTTGAGAACGAGAAGAAGCTCAACGGTATGTTCGGTCTGAAGGCTGGTGTTAACTACAAGTTCGCTTGCAGCAACGGTACACACAACTTCGCAGTTGAGCAGCTCCGTGACCAGGCTGAAATCGACGGTCTGAACGCACGCATCAACGGTCTCCGTGGTGAACTCGATGGTAAGGACGCAGCTCTCGCAGCTAAGGATCGTCAGATTGCTGACCTCCAGAAGGCTCTCGACGAGTGCAACGCTAAGCCAAAGTACGTTAAGCCAGAGACAGCTACTAACCTGCAGCCAACAGTTCTCTTCCGTCAGGGTAAGAGCACTATCGACGCTGCTCAGTACGCTCCAATCGAGCTCATCGCTCACTACATGAAGAACCACCCAGATGCTAAGATCGAGATCAAGGGTTACGCTTCTCCAGAGGGTAAGGCAGAGTTCAACCAGAAGCTTTCTCAGGCTCGTGCAGAGGCTGTAAAGAACGCTCTCGTTAAGAAGTACAAGATTGCTGCAGACCGCCTTTCTACAAAGGGTATGGGTGCAACAAACAAGCTCTTCGAGCAGGTTGAGTTCAACCGCGTTGCTACATTCAACGACAACGCTAAATAATCAGCAAGACTAATTTTAAAACAATAAGAGGGGATGTGCCTTAGGGTACATCCTCTTTTTTTGCATTTATGCAAATTTAGCGATAAATAGTTGGTGTTCTTGTGAAAACTTAGTAACTTTGCAACGTATTATATAAATAAGGTAACAAGATGAAACATCAGTTGAGAAGTTCTGTTTGTACGGAAGGTAGGAGAATGGCTGGAGCAAGAGCTCTTTGGGTGGCTACAGGAATGAAACCCGAACAGTTCGGAAAGCCTATAATCGCAGTAGTAAATTCCTTTACTCAGTTTGTTCCGGGACATACCCATCTTCACGAGATAGGACAGATTGTCCGCGAAGAGATAGAGAAGATGGGCTGTTACGCTGCCGAGTTTAACACTATAGCTATCGACGACGGTATCGCTATGGGTCACGACGGTATGCTTTACTCTCTGCCCTCACGCGACATCATTGCCGACTCCGTAGAGTATATGGTTAATGCGCATAAGGCTGATGCTATGATTTGCATCTCCAACTGCGACAAGGTTACGCCGGGAATGCTTATGGCGTCAATGCGTCTCAACATCCCTACGGTGTTCTGCTCAGGAGGACCTATGGAGGCTGGACGCTGGCGCGGAGAAAATGCCGACCTCATCACAGCTATGGTGAAAGGTGCCGACCCTACAGTTACCGACGACGAGATGCGCGAGATAGAGCAGTGCTCTTGTCCCGGTTGCGGCTCCTGCTCGGGCATGTTCACCGCCAACTCAATGAACTCACTCACTGAGGCTATCGGTTTGTCGCTTCCCGGCAACGGAACAATTCTTGCTACCCACACCAATCGTGTAGAGCTCTTCAAACAGGCAGCACGTCAAGTTGTAAAGAACGCCTTTGCCTACTACGAGGACGGCGACGAGAGTGTTCTGCCGCGCTCTATAGCTACCCGCGAGGCATTCCTCAACGCTATGACTCTCGACATCGCTATGGGCGGTTCTACAAACACCGTACTCCACCTGTTGGCAGTAGCTCAGGAGGCAGGCGTCAACTTCACAATGAGCGACATCGACAAGCTTAGTCGTAAGACACCTTGTCTCTGTAAACTGGCTCCAAACACCCAGAAGTACAGCGTTCAGGAATGTAACCGCGCTGGTGGAATCCTTGGTATCATGAACGAACTCAACAAGGGAGGTCTTATCGACTGCAGTTGTAAGCGTGTTGACGGCAAGACAATTGGTGAGCAACTCAAGAAATACGATATTACAAAGACAGATATTGACGCAGAAGCAAATCGCATATATCAGTCGGCACCAGGTAACCGCTTCTCTACGAAGATGGGCAGTCAGAGTGCCCAGTGGGGTGAACTCGACAAAGACCGCACCAACGGTTGTATCCGCGACATTGAGCACGCCTACACAAAGGATGGCGGTCTGGCAGTCCTCTTTGGCAACATCGCCCAGGACGGCTGTGTCGTAAAGACCGCCGGCGTCGATGAGTCGCTGTGGCATTTCGAAGGTCCCGCTGTAGTCTTCGACTCTCAGGAGGACGCCTGCGAGGGCATCCTTGGCGGTAAGGTAAAGAGCGGCGACTGTGTTGTCATCACCCACGAAGGTCCTAAGGGCGGTCCCGGAATGCAGGAGATGCTCTATCCTACGAGCTACATCAAGTCTATGCATCTCGGTAAGGAGTGCGCCCTCATCACCGACGGACGTTTCTCTGGCGGCACGAGTGGTCTCAGCATAGGACATATCTCACCCGAGGCGGCATCAGGCGGAAATATCGGAAAGATAAAGGACGGTGACATTATTGTTATAGATATCCCCAATCGCAGTATTAACGTTAAGCTCTCCGACCAGGAGCTGGCGGCGCGTCCGCAACAACCACTGAAGCGTAACCGTCAGGTTAGCAAGGCTTTACGTGCCTACGCACAGAGCGTGTCGTCAGCGGATAAAGGAGGAATTAGAGTAATAGCCTAGGAACGCCTAGGAAACCCTAGGAAATCCTAGAAAACCCTAGGAAACCCTAGAAAAAAAAGAAAAAAATGAAAGAAAAAATAACAGGTGCAAAAGCACTGATGAGAGCCCTGCAAGCCGAAGGCGTAAAGACCATCTTCGGTTATCCTGGCGGCTCCATAATGCCAGTTTATGATGCCCTTTTCGACTACACACGAGGCGAGAAGAAGTGTTTCGACCACATCCTTGTGCGCCACGAACAGGCAGCAACCCACGCTGCCGAAGGTTATGCACGTGTGTCTGGTGAAGTAGGTGTAGCCCTTGTCACCAGCGGTCCTGGAGCTACCAACACCCTTACCGGTGTTGCCGACGCTATGCTCGACTCCACCCCGATGGTTGTCATTGCCGGTCAGGTAGCTATCAGCGCCCTCGGAACAGATGCCTTTCAGGAGGTTGACCTTGTCGGTGTTGCCCAGCCTATATCTAAGTGGAGCTACCAGATACGTCGCGCCGAAGATGTGGCGTGGGCTGTCAGTCGTGCTTTCTACATAGCACGCAGCGGCCGTCCCGGTCCCGTAGTGCTCGACTTCGCGCGTAATGCTCAGGTCGAGGAGGTAGAGTGGGAGCCAGTGAAGGTCGATTTCGTACGTTCCTACGTTCCTTACCCCAAGCTCGACGAGAGTCTTGTCCGCCAGGCTGCCGACCTCATCAACAATGCCAAGCGTCCCTTAGCACTTGTAGGACAGGGTGTAGAACTTGGTGGTGCCCAGAAGGAGCTCGTAGAGTTCCTTGAGAAGGCCGACATCCCCGCCGGTCGCACCATGCTTGGACTCTCGGCACTGTCGTCAGAACACCCCCTTAACGTGGGTATGTTGGGAATGCACGGCAACTATGCCGTCAACCTCAAGGAGCAGGAGTGCGACGTGCTCATCGCCATCGGCATGCGCTTCAGCGACCGTGTGACGGGAAATACCAAGACCTACGCAAAACAGGCAAAGATTATCCATCTGGATATTGACCGCAGCGAGATAGACAAGTGTGTGAAGACCGATGTTGCCGTCGTTGCCGACTGTAAGGAGTCGTTGCCCGCCATCACCGCCCTTCTCAACAAGGCTGACCACAAGGAGTGGCGCAATTCTTTCAAGGAACTCGACGATAAGGAGCGCACAAAGGTCATCGAACCCGCTATCCATCCCACCGAGGGTCCTCTGCTTATGGGCGAGGTAGTGAATACCGTTGCCGAGCAAGCACCTCGCGGTACCGTCCTCGTCACCGATGTCGGTCAGAACCAGCTCTTTGCAACCCGCTATTTCAAATATCCCGAGAACCGCAGTATATGCACCAGCGGCGGTCTTGGCACTATGGGCTACGGTATGCCTGCGGCTATCGGAGCCACCTTCGCCACCGATCGCACCGTAGTGTGCTTCATGGGCGACGGAGGTTTCCAGATGTGTATCGAGGAACTCGGCACCATCATGGAGCAGCAGGCACCGGTGAAGATGATACTTCTAAACAACAACTACCTCGGTAACGTGCGTCAGTGGCAGGATATGTTCTGGATGCGCCGTAAGTCGTTTACCAAGATGATGAATCCGCAGTACGAACATATCGCCCGCGGCTACGGCATTGGCTATGAGGCGGTTACCTCCCGTGAGAATCTTGCTGCCGCTGTTCAGAAGATGCTCACCACTCCCGGTCCGTTCATTCTTGAATGTGCTATCAAGGAGGACGACGACGTCCTGCCTATGACCCCTCCCGGAATGAATGTCAACGATATGATGCTCGAGATTTAATTATAAGTAGAAATGCATAAAGAGAAGAAAACATTATATACCCTGTTGGTATATTCTGAGAATATCGCAGGTATTCTGAACCAGATAACGGCAGTCTTTACGCGCCGTCAGGTTAACATCGAGAGCCTTAACGTCTCCGCGTCGAGTATCGAGGGTGTCCACAAATACACCATTACCGCGTGGAGCAATCCCGACCAGATAGAGAAGATAACCCGTCAGATAGAGAAGAAGATAGACGTCATTAAGGCGAACTATTTCACTGACGACCAACTCTTTATCCGCGAGACAGCACTCTATAAGCTCTCCACCGATAAGGTTATGGAGAACCCCGAAATCTCGCGCGTGGTGCGCCGCCACGATGCCAGCATCACCGAGGTCAATCCCACCTATGTCATTGTTATGAAACACGGTGTTACAGAGCAGATTATAGAACTCTATCGCCAGTTGGAGAGCTTCGGTTGTGTGCTTCAATACACCCGTTCAGGACGTATTGCCGTCACCCGAGGCACGCAGGAAGAAGTAAGTGAATATTTGGAGGAGCGCAGCAATGGATAAGGTAGGAAAGTATCAGTTTATGGCAGAGCCCTTCCACTGCGACTTCTCCGGAAGGCTCTTCATGGGACACTTAGGCAACCACATGCTCAACGCTGCCGATTTCCACAGTACCGACCGCGGTTTCGGAATGCGTTACCTCATGAGCATCAACCGCTCGTGGGTGCTGTCGCGCTTAGCCATCGAGATGGACGAGATGCCCCTTCAATACACCCGTTTCTCCGTAGAGACGTGGGTAGAGAATGCTATGCGCTACTTCACCCAGCGTAACTTCTCCGTTGTCGGAGACGACGGACACGTCTATGGCTACGGACGCAGCGTGTGGGCAATGATAGACACCGAGAGTCGTCAGCCTACCGACATCCTCGCCATCAACGACGGTGCCATAAATCAGTGGATAGACAAAGACAAACCCTGTCCCATCGACAAGGGCGGACGTGTCAAGATGGACGACAACGCACAGCTGGTACGCACCATCGACACCTATTATAATGATGTTGACATCAACGGACACATCAACTCCGTGAAATACATCGAACACGTCCTCGACCTCTGGGACCTCAACTGGTATAAGTCGCACCGTATCAAGCGTTTCGAGATAGCCTACGTAGCAGAGAGTCATGCTGGCGACAAGCTGTCGTTCTACTGCGAGCAGACCGCCCCCGACGAGTACTGCGTACGCATCTGCAAGGATACCGACCACGAAGTGTGCCGCAGCAAGGTAGTCTTCGAAGAAACAAACAAATAAAAAAAGTAACAACAGAATGCCGTTAAGACTTCCCGATAAACTACCCGCAATAGATCTTCTCAAGCAAGAGAACATCTTCGTTATGGACGACACCCGTGCGCACACCCAGGACATCCGTCCTCTGCGCATCGTCATCCTCAACCTCATGCCGCTGAAGATCACCACCGAGACCGACCTCATCCGTCTGCTCTCCAACACCCCGTTGCAGATAGAGGTGACGTTTATGAAACTGAAGAGTCATACGCCGAAGAACACCCCCATAGAACATATGATGATGTTCTACAAAGACTTCGCCACACTGTGCGACGAGCGTTTCGACGGCATGATAATCACCGGTGCTCCTGTGGAGATGCTCGACTTCGAGAAAGTAGAATATTGGGACGAGATAACACAGATTTTCAACTGGGCACAGACCCACGTCATGTCCACCCTCTACATCTGTTGGGCGGCACAGGCAGGACTGTACCACCACTACGGCATCCCCAAATACATCCTCCCCAAGAAGATGTTCGGCATCTTCCGTCAGTACACCCTCGACGCGTCGCTACCCATCTTCCGCGGCTTCGACGACGTCTTCTTCATGCCCCACAGCCGTCATTCCGAGGTGCGTCGTGAGGACATCCTGAAGAACCCCGCCCTGAGCATCATCTGCGACTCTCCCGAGAGTGGTGTCAGCATGGTTATGGCTCGTGGCGGTCGTGAGTTCTTCGTCACAGGTCATCTGGAGTACGCCCCCGACACCCTCGACAAGGAATACCGTCGTGACCTCGGTCAGCGTGACGACGTCGAGCAGCCCGTCAATTACTACCGCGACGACAACCCCGCCGAGGGACCTCTCGTAACGTGGCGTGCCCACGCTAACCTTCTCTTTGCCAATTGGATAAACTACTACGTATATCAGGAAACACCATACGATATCAATGAGATACGTTGAGCTACTTGCACCAGCAAAGAATCTGGAGACAGGCAAGGCAGCCATCCTTCACGGTGCCGATGCCGTCTATATAGGACCGAGTCGCTACGGCGCCCGTTCCCAGGCAGGCAACAGCATCGACGACATTGCCGCCCTCACACGTTTCGCTCATCAGTATGGCGCTAAGGTCTATGCTACGGTGAACACCCTCGTCCGCGACGACGAGTACGCCGACGCCCTTCAGCTGCTCTCCGACCTCGACGCTGTCGGCGTCGATGCCGTACTCCTTCAGGACATGCGTTTCCTCCCTGACTACCACTTCCGTATGGCGCTTCATGCCAGCACCCAGGCCGACAACCGCACCGCCGAGAAGGTGCGCTGGCTCCAGGATGCAGGCTTTTCGCGTGCTGTCCTTGCCCGCGAGTTGTCCATCGACGACATCCGTGCTATCCACAAAGCCGTTCCCGATATGGAACTCGAGGTCTTCGTTCACGGAGCCCTCTGCGTCAGCTACAGCGGACAGTGTTACGCCTCGGAGTACTGCTTCGGACGCAGCGCCAATCGTGGCGAGTGTGCCCAGTTCTGTCGTCTTAAGTTCGACCTCGAAGATGCCGACGGCAACGTCATCGAGCGCGGACGCCACTTCCTCTCCCTTCGTGATATGTGTCGCATAGACAGTCTCGAGGAACTCCTCGACGCAGGCGTCGTCTCCTTAAAGATAGAAGGTCGCCTGAAGGACCTCTCCTACGTCAAGAACGTCACCGCTGCCTACTCGCAGCGTCTCAACGCCATAATAGCCCGTCACCCTGATCGCTACCAGCGCGCCTCGAAGGGTAGGGTGGAGTACACCTTCACTCCCAACCTCGACAAGACCTTCAACCGAGGCTACACCGAGTATTTCCTGCACGGACGCACCCGCGACATCTTCTCGCCCGACACCCCCAAGGCTATCGGCGAATATGTAGGCAAGGTGAAGGAAATCCGCGGCAAGTCGTTCAATGTGGCAGGCACCGCCACCTTCACCAACGGCGACGGACTGTGTTTCCTCAACCGCGACCGCGAACTCGAAGGGTTCCGTGTAAACCGCGCCGAGGGCAACCGCCTCTTCCCGCTTACTATGCCGCGCAACCTGAGACCCGGAATGGCGCTCTATCGCAATAATGACGTAGCCTTCGACCGTCTTATGGCGGGCAACACTGCCGACCGCCGCATTCCCGTCACCCTTACCATAGGACGTTGCGGTGACGACAAGATATATCTGTCGCTCAACGACGGACAGAGGGAAAGTCGTCGCGACTTCCCCGTTACTCTTGAGCCCGCCGAGAAGCCCCAGCGCGACAACATCGTGCGCCAGCTCTCGCGTCTTGGCAATACCCCCTATGTATGTCGCGAGGTCGTCATCAACGACAACCTCGACAGTTGTTTTATTCCCAGCAGCATGCTGGCAGAAATGAGAAGGAGCCTTACAGAATGAATATCAACGACAAGAACTTCCCGCTGATGCAGTGCCGTCACTGCCTGCGCTACTCTATGGGCTTTTGCGTAAAGAACGGAGGACGGCGTCCCACGTGGCGCGAGCCCCTCTATCTGCGTATGTCCGACGGTCGTCGTTTTCGTGTAGAGTTCGATTGTAAACATTGTCAGATGAATCTATATGCCGCCGACTAAGACACTCCATACACTACTGCTGCTGCTCTGTGTGCTCCTCCTTTCCGGGTGCTACCACAAGAAGCCCCTCACCGAGCGCTACTACGGCGAGAACTACAACTTCATAGTGCGTACCGACTCCATAGAGATGATTTCCTCACAGCCTGAGGAGGAGGTCAGCAACATGCCCACCGACACCATAGTGTTCTACAAGAATGAACAGCTCGTCGTCGTCGATTTCCGCATCATGCCTCAGGACAGCATCGACTCTGTGTGGGTTCAGGTGGCTCACGACCAGTTCACCTTCGGATGGACACGCGAATCCACGCTGCTGCCCAACGTCGATCCCGACGACCCCATCTCGCAGTTCATCTCCACCTTCTCAAACCGTCACCTGCTTATATTCCTTATTGTTATAAGCATCATCGCCGTGGTCTATGTCGTGCGTATCATTCGCCGGAAGAACGCCCGCATAGTCCACTTCAACGACATCTCCACGCCTTATCCCGCCGCCCTGTGTCTCGTCATAGCCACCTCAGCCACCCTCTATGCTACTATACAGATGTATGCTCCCGACATGTGGCGCCGTTTCTATTTCCACCCCACGCTGAACCCCTTTGCCGCAGGACTCCTCATCGGACTCTTCCTCATCACCGTGTGGCTCATAGTCATCGTCGGTCTTGCTGCCGTCGATGAGGTGCGCAAGCGTCTTCCCTTCGGCGAGGCGTTTCTCTACCTCTGCGGTCTTGCCGCCGTGATAGCCGCTCTGTACATCGTTTTCAGCGTCACCACACTCTATTACGTTGGCTATCCGCTACTCATTTTTTACTGGCTCTGGGCACTTCGCCGCCTTAAAAATCCTCATAAATAGGGATTGCAAGATAGTACTTTTCTTACTACCTTTGCACCCGATTATGAAGAAGTATTTATTTTTAGCAGCCCTTTTTGTGGCACAGACAGCGTCAGCCGACGTTGTCAACGAGGCTCTCCGCGACACTTCACGCGTTGTTGACCTCGACGAAGTAGTAGTTGTTTCACAGCCTAAGGAGAACTACCGTCTGCGCCAGCAGCCGCTGAGCTCTTCAATGTATTCCTTTGGCGACATGCAGACCTTAGGCATTCGCGACCTCCGCGAGCTCTCGTCTTATGTTCCTTCGTTCGTTATGCCCGACTACGGTTCGCGCTACACCTCCTCCGTCTATGTACGTGGTATCGGTTCGCGCGTCAACAGCCCCATCATCGGAATGTACATCGACGGCATACCCCTCGTCAGCAAGAGCCAGATGAACTTCCACACCTATCAGCTGGAGCGCATCGACATCCTTCGCGGTCCGCAGGGAACCCTCTACGGCATGAATACCGAGGGCGGTCTTGTGCGTATGTACTCGCGCAACCCGCTGACCTATCAGGGCACCGACGTGAAACTCGGCATCGGCAGCCGCTTCTACCGTAACGTCGAGGCAGCCCACTACCACCGCTTCTCGTCACAATTAGCTATGTCGGTGGCAGGCTTCTATCAGGGACAGAACGGATTCTTCCGCAACACCACCACACGTCGTCATGCTGACCGCTACGACGAGGCTGGCGGTAAGGTGCGTCTGCTATATCTCCCCACCGACCGACTGACGTTCGACTTCATCGCCGACTACCAGTATGTCAACCAGAAGGGCTTCCCCTACGGCGTCATGGACCCGCAGTCCGGAAAGACGGCAAACCCCGAGAGCAACCGCATGGGCACCTATCGTCGTAATATGCTCAACACAGGTGTAAATATAAAATATGTGGCCAACGGCTTCGACCTCCATTCTACCACTAGCTACCAGTTCCTGCGCGACAAGATGGGAATGGATATCGACTACACCGCTGCCGACCGTATGTTCATGCAGCAGAAACAGCTCCAGAACGCTATCACCGAGGAAATCTCGCTGAAGAGCAACACCAAGAGTCGCTGGCAGTGGACAACAGGCGTCTTCACCTCATATCAGTGGTTGCGCACCGACGCACCGGTATATTTCTACAAGCCTATGAGCGAGGCTATATCGCAGCAGATATATAACACCATCTATCAGGCAGCATACAACGGACAGTACAACGCTATGTATCAGGCGTTTATCGATCGCCGCATACCAGCAGAACAGGCTGCTGCACAGGCTGAGGCTATCACCAAACAGAGCCTTGAACCCTTCCGCTTCAACATCACTATGGACGAGGAGATTCCGGGCACCTTCCACACTCCGCAGTTCAACCTCGGACTCTTCCACGAATCTAACATCAGCCTCACCGACCGCCTCGTGGCTACCCTCGGTCTGCGCTACGACCTTAACCACGTGCGCATGAACTACGAGACTCGCTCCGGAGCACGCCTCGACATTAACACTACCGACGCCCAGTCGCGCCAGTATCACGAGATTAAAGCCTACGTAACCTCAACGCTTCAGGACAAACTGAAGAACACCTATAACCAGCTGTTGCCAAAGGTGGGACTGCGCTACACCTTCGACGACTACGGCAGCAACGTCTATGCCGTCTTCAGCAAAGGCTACCAGGCAGGCGGATTCAACATCCAGCAGTTCTCCGACATCCTCCAGAGCGAGCTCCAGGGAGCAGCACGCAACGCACGTGCCGACATGCAGATACCCCACGATGCGGCTACTATGTCGCAGATTGCCGACAAGGTAAGCTTCAAGCCCGAGACCTCGTGGAACTACGAGTTAGGTACCCACTTGAACCTCTTCGACAACCGTCTGCAGTGGGACCTCTCAGGTTTCTATATGCAGGTGCGCAACCAGCAGCTCGACGTCATGGCGTCAACCTACGGCTACGGACGTATGATGGTTAATGCCGGCAAGAGTTTCAGCTGCGGTGTTGAGACCCAGTTGCGCGGCTCACTCCTTGACAACCATCTGAGCTACACCCTCGGCTACAGCTATACCCACGCACAGTTCAAGGAGTACGACGACATGATCGACGCCAACACAAAAATATCATATAAGGATAAGCGCGTGCCCTTCGTGCCGGCACACAAGATGAACATCGCCCTCGACTACCGCTTCGACCTCACCGGCGACTTCCTCCGCTCACTAACCATCGGTGCCAACACCTACGCACAGGGCAAGATCTACTGGGACGCTGCCAACACCGCGTCGCAGAAGTTCTACGCCGTAGCAGGAGCCCACGCAGCACTCGAGGCCGACGGCGTAACCTTCAACCTCTGGGCACGCAACCTCACCAATACCGGATACAACGTCTTCGCCCTCTACAACACCTCGTCGCGACGCTACATAGCACAGCGCGGCAACCCCTTCCAAATGGGCTTCGACGTGAACATCCACTTCTAATAGTTTTCGCCAGGAAATCACCGAAAATGTGATTTTTTGGCGAAAATTATATCCAAAAATGTGATTTTTTTGCCCAAAATACTTGCCGAAAATGTGATTTTTTACTTATATTTGCAGCCGAAAATGTGATTTTTTAAGATATGAAGCTGCTAAAAAGAAAAATAGACAAGTACCTTTCTGAGTGGAAAAACAATCCAAATAGGAAGCCACTAATAGTGAAAGGCGCCCGTCAAATTGGCAAGACAGAATCCATCAGAGCATTCGGCAAAGCTAACTATGAGTCAGTCGTAGAGATAAACTTTGTCCTCCAGAAAAAGTTCAGAGCCATTTTTGATGAAGGTTACGAAGTAGATACAATCATTAAAAATATCTCGCTGCTGGAGCCCTCGTGGCACTTTATTCCGTACAAGACGCTGATCTTCTTTGACGAACTGCAGAAGTGTCCCGACTGTGCTACCTCGCTCAAGTCTTTTTGTCAGGACAAGCGCTATGATGTTATATGTTCCGGTTCTTTGATGGGCATCTATTACGAGGAGATAGAATTAAACGCTGTCGGCTACAAGGAAGACTTCGAAATGTTCTCAATGGACTTCGAGGAATTTCTTTGGGCAAAGGGCTATCAGCCGGATCAGATAGAAGATATGTATCGACACATGATAGAATTGAAGCCTTTCTCGCAACTCGAGATGGACACTATCATGAATGTTTTCCGCGACTATATGAGCCTTGGTGGAATGCCTGAAGTAGTGAAGATGTATATTGACAATGGTCATTTCGGAGGCACGCTGGAACTGCAACGACAGTTGTTGAAAGACTATGAGGAGGACATTACAAAATACGCCAAACAAACTGATAAAGCAAGAATCCTTGCTGTGTACAACCATATTTCAACCTTCCTGGCAAAGGACAACAAAAAGTACCAGATTACGAAGATTGCCAAAGGTGCAAGAAACAGGGAATACATAGGGGCTGTTGAATGGCTGAAGGAAGCTGGTCTCATCAACGTATGTTACTCTCTGAATAATGTGGAGTTGCCATTGAAGGGCAATTACAATACCGATTTTTATAAATTGTATTATCACGACACAGGCCTGCTTATCGCATCACTTGACGAAGAGGCTCAGGAGGATTTGCGCGCCAATAAGAACTTTGGAACTTATAAAGGAGCAATATACGAGAATGTTGTGGGCGAGATGCTTCGAAAATCGGGCTACGAACAGCTATATTTCTATAAGCGTGAGAATCCTGCCCTTGAAATGGACTTCTTTGTTCGCGATGCTGACTCATTGGTACCTGTCGAGGTAAAGGCTAAGGACAGTGCTACGGTCTCACTGAACAATCTCATCAAGTGGGAGTCTTATCCCGATGTGAAATACGGCATCAAACTTGGTTACAAGAATATCGGATGGAATGGGCAGTTCTATACCTTCCCATATTTTCTTACCTTCCTGTTGAAACGTTTCCTGAAAGAGCGGTAACATATTATGAACATCCATGAAATAAAATCACTGACAGAGCCCGGCGTAGAAGTATTCAGCACCCTGACCGAGGCACAGCTGCGCCACCGCTTAGACACCTCGAAGGGCATCTTCATTGCAGAGAGCCCCAAGGTCATCCGTGTGGCACTCAGCGAAGGCTACGAACCCGTGTCGCTGCTCTGCGAAGAGAAACACATCACCGGTGACGCTGCCGACATCATCAGTCAGTGTGGCGACATCCCCGTCTTTACTGGCAGTCGTGAACTGTTAGCCTCGCTGACAGGATATACGCTCACGCGTGGAGTGCTCTGCGCTATGCGACGACCCCAAGAGAAGAGCGTAGCAGAGATATGCAGCCAGGCACGTCGCATAGTAGTCATCGACGGTGTCGTAGATACCACAAACATCGGCGCCATCTTCCGCTCCGCAGCAGCCTTAGGCATCGACGGCGTCCTGCTCACCCGCAACTCCTGCGACCCCCTCAACCGTCGCAGCATCAGAGTGTCTATGGGCTCCGTCTTCCTCGTACCCTGGACGTGGATTGACACCCCCCTGACCACCCTCCACGACTACGGATTCCAGACCGCCGCTATGGCACTCACCCACAACTCCATATCCATCGACAACCCCATACTAAAAACCATTCCCCGACTCGCCATCGTTATGGGTACCGAAGGCGACGGACTCCCCCAGGAGACAATCTCCGAGGCAGACTACGTCGTACGCATACCCATGCACCACCACGTCGATTCCCTCAACGTCGCCGCAGCCGCCGCCCTCGCCTTCTGGGAGTTAAGGTCCAAAAAATAACCCCCAAAATTTTGCTATTTTCGATAAAACTCCTTACCTTTGCTGACAAATAATCAAGAACAGAAGAATTATGTCTTACAGTCAGTTAGCACAATTGGAGTTTATGAATGCTGTCAAGAGCATCAATTCCGAATCGGAACTAAATGAGTTCCGTGATTTACTGGCACGCTATTTTGCGCAGAAAGCGCAGAAAGCGATTGATGCCTTATGGGATAAAGGCGTGATAAACAACGAGACCATTGAAGCATGGGGCGAAGAACACATGCGCACTCCTTACCAGTATGAGGCGAATCGTTCTTGATACAAACTGCCTCTTGCAGTCTCTTCCCTCAAGCAGTCCTTATCACAAGATTTGGACCAGTATTATTAATGGGAATATACAGTTGTGTGTTAATACGGAGATTTTAAATGAATATGAAGAAATCTTGTCAAAGAAGACCACAAAGGAGATTGGGCATAGTGTTGTTGAGGCTATAGCAAGGCTAAGTACAACTTTCTATCAAGAAACCTATTTCCACTTCGGATTGATAACAGCTGATCCTGATGATAATAAGTTCGTTGATTGTGCAGTAGCTGCTGATGCAGAGTATATAGTTACGAATGACAAACATTTTAGCATTCTTGAGAACATTCCTTGGCCAAAATTGTCTGTCGTTGAAATAAAGAAGTTTTTAACTCAGATATCCTAACTTGAAATTATCTCGCACCTCGTATCTCGCACCTCGCACCTCGATAGCGAGGTTAAAAATCTCCCCCAAAATTTTGCTATTTATATTGAAAAGTGTAATTTTGCAGCATGAAATTATGTTGAAAAGTGTAGTTTTCGAACTAAGTTCAAATTCAAAATGATACGATTATGGAAGCTATTATTGAAAGGACGCCAGGACGGGTAACCGT